>JAFATG010000181.1 GCA_019244055.1 Acidobacteriaceae bacterium
GATTTTCTCGAGCGCTGGCCCACGCTAGAAGAGCTACAAAAAGCCAGGACCAGCACGATCCAACGTTTCTTCATCGACCACAACAGTCGGAATGCGGGCAAGATTGGCAGCAGAGTGGAAGACATTCGACGAGCCGTACCCGCGACGCAGGACTCGGCCGTGATCATTGCGTCTTCCTCGGCGGCGCTCGCCTTGGTAGGAGTCCTACGTCAGTTACGGCTTGCAATTTCGGCTTACGATTCTCAGATTGAGAAGCTTGCTCGCGCACACCCCGATTTCGCCATTTTCGATTCTTTTCCAGGAGCTGGCGCAGCGTTAGTGCCCCGCCTAATTGCTGCTCTCGGCACTCATCGCGACCGGTACCGAACGGCCCACGAGATTCAATGTTATAGCGGCATTGCTCCAGTTGTCGAAAGCAGCGGTAAGCAGCACTGGGTTCACTACCGTCGATCCTGCCCTAAGTTCCTGCGGCAAACCTTTCACGAGTGGGCACTGCATTCCATCGCTGGTTCGGCTTGGGCTAAAGACTACTACCGGCAGCATCGCGCAAGTGGCCAATCCCATCATTCCGCCGTTCGAGCGCTTGCTTTCAAATGGATCCGTATTTTGTTCCGATGCTGGCAAGACCGCACGCTTTATGACGAGGCGATGCATGGGACCGCCCGTCGCCGGCGCGCTCGCAACGAGGGCGATTCGGCTGTGCAACTTCAGTGGAAAACCTGCGCCGGATTCAGCAAACTTTCGCTCCAAATCCCTTGACTGACAAGCTCAGATGTCTAACGATTTACGAGGTTTGGTTGAATGCCTTCAGTAAAGAAGGTACCCTCCGGGGCGCCATACCTGGTCAGACCCATATTTCCGAGCTTGGCGCCTCCGTTGTCTATCTGGATCGCTAAGCGCTCGGGAATACCGCACGCATCACCATACAACATCGCCGATTACAACACCGTCGACCCGCAATACGGCACTGAAAGTGATTTTCGCGATTTCGTCTCGACGGCGCATAAGGTCGGCCTAAAGGCGATGCTTGACATTGTGTATTACCGCACGGCTCCGGATGGTATGATGAGCCAGCATCCGGATTGGCTGGTGCACAACCTCCTGGCCGTTGTAGAGAAACGGAATGCCTACAACAACCCGCAGGTGCGTCGATATCTGATTGAGAGCCTGATCCACTGGGTCCGAGATTTTAGCGTGGACGGCTTCCGCTGCACGCCCACTCACTGGCTTACCAGCGCGCCCATCCAATGGCCCGGAGAGGGGGACCGAAACGAGAAGGCGGTTACGAAGGAAACGCTGTCGAAGTACCAGCGCCTATTTGCAATTCGCAACGAAATTGCTGCCCTCACGACCGGAGACTTGATCTGGATTAAACAACAGCGAACCCGATAGCGTCTTGAGCTTTCTTCGCCGCAACGGCAGTGAAGAGATCCTCATTGTCCTGAATCTCTCAAACCGCGACACGCACGTGAGGATCGACCTTCCTGTGATGGAGTACTCGTCGCTCGAAAATCTGCTGGCTGGAGGCAAGACGTCTTTTCAGCTCTATTCAGGGCGGGTTTCCGCCGATCTGAGTGCATTCCAGGCAATCGTCGGTAGGCGAATCCCGCTGGCGCCGTTGGACCGAATTCAGTGAACAGAAATCTGCGATAAATTGCTGAGACTTGAATAAGCTGTGGACTGGATACACAACGGGCCCGTTATCCTAGCCTCCTTCTTGGCTTCGCTAGTCGAATTCGTCGAAGCTCTGACTATTGTCCTGGCAGTCGCGGTGACTCGCGGCTGGCGATCAGCAATTCTGGGAGCGTTCACAGGCGCTGCAGCCCTGATTGTTCTCGTCCTTATCTTCGGGCCAAGTCTGCGCCTCATGGACGTCAGCAAGCTGCAGCTCTCGATCGGCGTGCTTCTTTTGCTCTTCGGTATGCGGTGGCTCAGAAAGGCGATTCTTCGAGCGGCCGGCATCCTAGGCCTACACGACGAGGAGAAGATTTTTGCGGGCGAATCAGAAGTATTGAGAGCTGCTGCGAGGGGATCGTCAAGGCTCGCCGTCGACACCCTTGGATTCATCACCTCCTGTAAGGCAGTTATGATCGAGGGGGTAGAGGTCGTTTTCATCGTCATCGCCGTTGGCGCTACCGCCAACATGCTTCTGCCGGCCAGTCTTGGTGCACTCGCCGCAGGTTTGTTGGTAGTACTCATCGGGCTGATCCTTCACAAACCCGTGGCTCGGTTACCCGAGAATGAATTGAAGTTTTTCGTGGGTGTTCTTCTGTCCGCGTTCGGCGTATTTTGGATCGGAGAAGGCTTCCGATTTTCGTGGATTGGAGGCGACTGGGCGATTGTAGGCCTTGCGATCAGTTTCTTTCTTGCGGCGCTCGCAGCCGTGCGCATAGGGAAAATTCATGCATCGGAAGACAACCGTTTCGCGCGAACGAATCCCGGTGAAGCAAGGCACGCTAGAAGATGAACTGGATCCGGCGACTCTGTAGGGCGATTTGGGAGCTGTTTATAGAAGACGGAAGCTTCGCCCTGACGATTCTCATCTGGGTGACAGTTACGGGATTCCTTCTGGCCAAGATTTTGCGCGTTCAATGGAGAGGACCAGCCCTTCTTGTTGGCCTGCTCGCGATTCTGTTCGAGAATGTGAGGCGAACCGCCAAGCCACCAGGTAGCAGATAGTGGAGCGCAGGGTTCACAGGACGAGAAGGGTGTTGTGACTCGATTGCGGAATGCAGATCCATCCTGACATTCTGAACGTTCACAAAATTCTGAGCAAGAACATTTCTCCTGATATCAGCAGCTTAGCTGAAAAACTGCGGGTCGCGCTGAGACCACGCCTGTAGTGTTGAGTCCAGATGAATCCGAATGGGATTGCAGATAGCTCATGCAATTCCGGACATCTGGATGAATTGTGCTGGGCGTATAAGCCTCTTCCCTCGCAGGCGAGATTCAAGGCGGTTCGTTCACGGCTAAAAGGGTTTTCGGGACCGGTGGGGTCCGGAAAGAGCGCGGCTCTATCGTTTGAAGCGCTTCGGCTTTCGTATATCAACAGAGGACGACAAGGCGTGCTCGCAGCTCCTACGTACACCATGCTGCGTGACGCAACGTTGGCCAGTCTTCTCGAGCTGCTCTCAGTTCAGGAGATCGAATTTGAAAGAAGAAAGGCGGACGGAGAAATCATCGTGATTCGGCCTGACAGCGTCACTCTACTGAGATCGCTCGACGAGCCGGAAAGATTACGCGGGACAAACTTAGCATGGTTTGGAATAGACGAACTGTCGTATTCGCGAGAAGAAGGGTGGCTTCGGTTGGAGGCCAGGCTTCGGGACCCGAAGGCCAGAAGGCTCTGCGGGCTGGCTGTTTGGACGCCCCAAGGCCATGATTGGGTCTACAAACGGTTCATTCATAACCCAATTGAGGGCTATGAATGCGTTCAGGCGAAGCCGTTCGAGAACACTCACGTCCTCGGGAAAACGCCTGATTACTACGAACGTTTGGAAAGAAGTTATGATCCGAGGTTCTATCGTCAGGAGGTTCTGGGCGAATACGTAAACAGTCGCACAGACCGCGTGTATCACTGTTTCAATCAGAGCGTTCATATGGGCCAGCATCAGTACGATCCAAAAGAACCGCTAATGTGGGCTCTGGATTTCAACGTGGCGCCGATGAGTTCGATCCTTCTGCAGTGGAAGCGAGATCAGTTGGTGGTGATAGATGAAATTGTGCTCGACAGGGCTTCGACTGAGGAGGCCTGCCTTGAATTCGAGAACCGCTACAAGCACCATGCCGCAAAGATCGAGATTTTTGGAGACGCAAGTGGAAGACACATGCGGACCACGGGGAAGACGGATTACGAGATATTACAAAGCTCCTTGCGACGGGCGGGGTTCAGCAACGTAAGCGTGCGGGTACCGCTTAGCAACCCACCTGTTATGAGCCGAGTGCATCGGGTTAATGCATTGCTTACAAATGCCTTAGGAGAGGTAAGGTTGGAGGTAAACAGCCGCTGCATGGAATTGATTCGCGACTTCGAGGAAGTGGTATTCAAACCCGATTCTGGAGTGATTGACAAGAACAGAGATCCCAAGCGTAGCCATGTTTCCGATGCCTTGGGCTATGCGATTTGGGAGCTATTCGGTGAAAAACCAAGAGCTGGGGAAATGGACAAGCGATTGTTTTAAAGCGGATCGAGTGGAGACATGATCGAGATCGACCGGGAACACCCGGACTACAAACGACAGTTGCATGCGTGGCGCATGTATCGCGACCTCTACTCAGGAGGGCACGCTTTCAAAGCGCGTGCAGCGGACTATCTTCTGAGAAGGCAGAAAGAGCCACTCGATGTGTACTCGGAGAGATTGCATCGCGTATTTTACGAGAACTACATCGGCTCAATTATCGACTGGTATGCGGCCACGGTCTTTCGGCGCGAGCCCAGCTTCGAATTCCAGGGAGGCTTTAAATCGGGTCATGCGTTCCTAACTAAGTTGGCAGACGATTGCGATATGAGAGGAACGAAATTGGCCAGCTTTTTCCGGCTTTGCTTTATAGATTCCCTAATCGCAGGTGCATCTCACGTCCTGATCGATTTTCCTCGGGCTATCAACCGGCCTCAGAATCGGGCCGAAGAGGAATCCGAGGGCTTGTCGAGGGCCTTTCTCGTACGTTATCAGGCGGAGGAGCTGATCAATTGGAGCTGCGATGAACGTGGGGAATACGAGTGGGTCGTTATCCGGCACAAGTTACGCCGGCAGCCGACGATAGATAAGTCGGAAGTCGTTGATGAGACTTTGTGGCATTACTATGACAGATCATCATACCGGACGTACAGGCGAATCGAGGGGCCCGACGAGCGGAATATCGAACTGGTGTCTCAGGGCATGCACGGATTAGCCAGACTCCATCGTGTACCGCTCATAACACTTCAGGTGAGCGAAGGCCTGTGGCTGATGAACAAGGCAGCCCACCTACAACTGGAGCACTTCAACAAGTCCAATGCGTTGGGCTGGGCGATCACGATGGGACTGTTCGCGATGCCGGTCGTCTACTCAGATCGCGAGTGGAATCAAATCGTCGGAGAGAGTTACTTCATTCAGCTCGGCCCCACAGACCGGTTCGGCTGGACGGAACCGGATGGAAAGGTTTACCAGATTGCGGCTGACAATTTAGAAACTCTTAAAGAAGAGATCTACAGAGTCTGCTATTTGTCTCAGGCTTCTGGAGAAATCGCGGGCGGAAGAGCTCAGTCTGCTTTGAGCAAGCAGCTTGACTTCACCATTACTCAGGAAGTGTTGAGGGCGTACGGCGCGGCTCTCAAAGAAACGATCGCAAAGATCGTGACGGCGATTTCCGACGCCCGTCAAGACGGGATAGCGATTTCCGTTTCCGGTCTAGACGAGGTCGACATCAGCGATTTCGGGACCGAGTTGCAACAGGCAGCTTCGCTCTTACAGGTGGGCATCGATTCACCGACGCTGAAAGCCCAGGTTTTCGAGCGATTGGCTTTCAAATACCTGAGCGATGCCCGGCAGGAAATTAAGGACCAGGTTGTGCACGAAATCCGTGCACAGTTACGGGGGCGATAAGGGAAATGTCAGATCAAACGGAAACGGAACAAATTCAAACAGCCAGCGCGGATGTTCGAGATATAGTCCGCCAAGCCATAGAAGAGTTCATTCACGCCGAGCAGCGGAAGGCGGAGCCGGCGTATCGCACGGAGCTGCAAGATGAGCGTAAGCGACGGGAAGCTTTGGAGGCGCGTCTGAATCAGTTGGTAGAGGAGAACCGCCAGACGAAGGCGGTAGCGGAAGAGGCGGACCGGAATGCGCAGATCCGAAGCGAACTGCAACAGCTAGGCGTGGCAAAGATCGATCTCGCCTTCAAAGCCATCAAGGACGATATCGTGAGAGCCAGCGATGGACAACTGCAGGCTAGGGGCAAAGAGGGCAAGTCACTGCGGGAGTTTCTGACAACTTTTGTGCAGGAGAACCCGGAACTGCTTCCCGCCCGAATCGCTGGGGGAAGCGGCGCCCAGATCCCAATGCGCGATGCAGCGGAGATCGGTTCGCCGGTCGATATCAACAAGATTAAGCCAGGAATGAGTAAGGACGAGCTCGAGCGCGTGCGTAAGGAGATATCAAGAATCGCGAGCCAGGCGCTGAGGGGTGTCTGATCCGCTTCTTATGATTCTTACTTGACACCGTAAACAGTAGCTTGAGCCAAAGCCAGACGTCTATCTAGAACGAACTAGGGACAAGTCTGGTTAAAGCTGATTTAGGAGATAAATGTCAACAATTACATCTGCAAATTTAGCAAATGCGATCGTAAAGCTGGTCGCTGCAGAGGCGTTGCCTGCTTTGTTAGGTAACCTCGTCATGGGAAGTTTGGTTAACCGCGATTATGAGCCTGTGTTGGCCCACGCCGGCGACACGGTCAATGTGCCGATTCCTCCGGTTCTGGTCGCAAATAATATTGCGGAAGGGGGCACGGTTCAGCCGCAGAATCCTAATCTGGGCAATGCTCAGATCGTGCTGAACACTCATGCGGAAGCGTCGTTTATACTTCCGGACGTTACGAAGGCCCTGGCGTTTCCAGAGCTTCTTAAGGCGTATATGCAGCCTGCCGTGATCGCCATCGCGGAGCGCGTCGAGTCAGATCTGCTTGGCCTTTACGCGCAGTTTACTGCCAATGCTCCTGTCGGGTCCGCTGGCACGCCAATCACTGAAGCTGTCATCGATGCGGCCGAAACGGCTTTGTTCTCAGCGAAAGTGCCGGCGACTGCTCCAAAGTATCTGGTGGTGGATTCAAACACTTATTCACAGATTCGGCAGATTCCTCGCTTCAGCGAATATTATTCGTCGGGTGAAGCAGGGCTGAAGGCGCTGGTTGAAGGAAACGTCGGAAAGATGAAAGACTTCTTCATCTTCCGGTCGCAGTTCGTGCCAGTAACCGGTACCACAAATCCAAACACTCATAATCTAGCCTTCACGCGCGATGCGTTGGGCTTGGTTGTGCGTCGCCTTCCTCAACCTCTTCCGGGAACGGGCGCCGTTGCCGAATATGCCGAAATGGGCAACTTCGGCCTTCGAATTGTGATGAGCTATCAGCCAAATACTCTAGCTCAGCAGTTTACTGTCGACGTGCTGTACGGTGGCGGTGTCCTGCGGAATAACTTCGCAGTTCAGGTGAACACCTAACTTGGAGCAATTCTAACCGGGAAGGGGCCTACGGGCCCCTTCCTCAATTTGGAGGCAGAAACATGGATTTGAGACGGTACTTCCGCAAAATGCGCGAAGTGGAGGCTGAGCTTACAGAGCAGTACCCGATGGTTGTGAGCCTCGAGACTCCCGATGGGGGTAAGCCGGGTCTGGTAAGCGAGGTAGCTCGGGAAGTTGCGGCCAAGATGATCGTGGAAGGAAAAGCCGCACTGGCAACTGAAACCGAGCGCGACGCGTACCGAAAGGCGCAGGCAAATAGCAAAGCTGCCGCGCAGAAAGCAGAGCTGGCCCGGCGGTTACAAGTGGCGATTGTTGCCGATCCGGAGCTACACGCCTCCCTGTCCCCGCGCAAGGCCGGAAAGCCAACGGACGAGTAAGCATGGCTCTTTTTACCGATGCAGGGGCCGTCAGCCTCGACGATCTACTGCAATTTGAGACTTCGCTGGTGCAAGTTGCTTCATCTCACGGGATCAACGTGGATACCAAGATCAAGCTGGCGAGTGAGACAATCGGCGACAAGCTCTTGCTTTGGTTGCTGGACGTTGGCGCTTCGGATCCCCAATTCGTTCAGCGAAGAGTGTTGGGGCTCTCAACTGTCGTGCTTACGGCGCCTCTACAGCGCTGGATCTGCTTCGAATCGTTATCGAGGTTTTTTGCTGAAGCCTATAACGTTCAGTTGAATACCCGTTTTCAAGGAAAGTGGACGGAGTATGAAGCCGAATCGGCACAAGCCGAGCAAATGCTCTTCATGTCAGGTGTTGGCATCGTTTATGCGGCGCTCCCAAGGCCCGTGATGCCGTCGGTGTTGGTGGAGGGCGGAAATCTCCCGGCACAGGCCATATTCGTTCAGAGCGCCTGGGTGGATGCGGCTGGAAACGAAGGCGCTCTGAGCCCAGTGAATGGGCTAGTTCTCCCAGCTCAGTCAAGTATCGCGGTAAGTATGCCTGGGAGCAGCGCGTATTTTCCGGCCGCCGCAGTTGGCTGGAACGTGTATGTAAGTTCTTCCGAAGTAGATTTAACGCGGCAGAATCTTACCCCTCGCCCGGTCGGCTCCATCTGGTATTCACCAAGCACGGGAATTGTGGACGGACCGGATCCGGTCGGCGGACAGACCCCTCAGTTCTATATCACGCTGTCGAAACAAATAAAGAGAGGGTGAGACATGCCGCCGCTTACACTTCTTGGCACGCAGAAAGTCGCCGGCTTACTCGCGGCAGGAAATGCGCTCGGGCAGCAGATTGCACAGCTTGCCGCGGAAGCAAGTATTCTTATACCAACTATTGAGGCCGAACGGGTTCTGCTAAGCTCGGCGCCTCCCGATCTGGCCGACAATAACATGCAGTTCGCTTATCCGAGAATCTGTATTTACAGCGGATCTGTCAAGAACACACAAGTTGAGAAGTTCAGGTCTTTCTCCGGGACGATTGAGGTCTTCTCGGATATCTGGGCCAGTGGGGATTTTGCGACTCAAACGGACGAATGGATTCACTACTACATCGAGGCGGTCACGACAATTCTTCGCGCGAACACAGGAAATTGGGGTGACGGCATTTTCTTTTCCGGGCGGTACCAAGTAAAGCTGCAGCCGCCCAAGGTAGGCGGCTTAGGGTTTGTGGAAGTGGCGACGGTGACGTGCATATTAGACGCGAGCATCAGTTAGGGCTCCGATGGCAAACTATATCTCTTCAAACGCAAACCGGTTCTACGCAGCACTTGAGCAGAACTACGGCTTGGCCGCATCAATAGCGGCGGGTAATCGCTATCCGGCGGTAAAGCTGCAAGCACAGCAGGTATTAGAACGGAGCCGGCGGTTAGACAAAACAGGTACGCGAACCTTCCTGGGAACTCCCAAAACGGCGAAGCGTCAGACAGCCTTTGAAACAAGTACCTATCTCACATCGTGGATGGGAGCGGGCGAACCTTGCTACGGAACTTTGATGCGAGCGGCTTTGGGCGGTATTCCACAGGTAAGCGGGGGGCTTTCAATTGCAAGCCTTATCAGCTCGACGGCGATCCAAACCTCAACTCCGCACGGGCTCAGCAAGGGGACCGGCATCGCCTTTGAGAACGAAGTTAGATTTGTGACTGACGTTGTCGACAATGTAACAGTTCTAATTAATGCCCCGTTTTCGCAGGGTTTACAACCAAGTAGCGTTCTTACGCCTTGCGTAACGTATACCCTAGGCAGCGAGTTGCCGAGCGTAACACTCTATGATTACTGGGACCCCGTAACGGCTGTGAGCCGGATTGTCACGGGCGCGGCTGTCGACCTCTTAGAAATGAGCGTGAACGGAGACTTTCATGAATTCACGTTCAGGGGACAGGCTGCGGACCTCTTGGATTCCAGCAGTTTCGTTTCCGGCATGGCTGGATTGTCGGCATTTCCGACCGAGCCGCCTTTGGGTCCGTTTGACTACAGTATTGTGCCGGGGCATTTGGGACAAGCCTGGTTGGGCGGAATTGCGAGTCAATTCTTTACGCTGAGCTCGGCCAGCCTTGAGGTCAACAACAATCTAGACGTGCGAAACCAGGAGTTTGGGTTTTCCTATCCGCAGGGCATCGTCCCTGGGCCACGACAGGTTGCATCTAACTTCACGATATTCGCTCAAGACGACACACAGACCGAGGCATTGTACGCGGCAGCGAAGGAGCGCAGCCTGATTTCTGCCATGTTGCAGTTGGGGCAGCAGCAGGGAGAGCTCATGGGCATCTTCTTGCCACAGGTCACTCCGGAAGTGCCGAACTATGACGATTCGGAGACAAGGTTGCAATGGCAGTTCAGGAACAACTTAGCGCAAGGAACAGCTAATGACGAAATCTTCATCGCATTTGCATGAGGAAGCGAATTACGAGAGTGTAACCTGGCGAGATAGCCGGAGCACTCCGGGCGTGCGATTCGCAACCAGGCGCGTTTCGTTAGGTCGGCGCATAGAGTTGAATAAGAACATTCGAGAGCTAATGCTTCGTCACGAGTTCCTCAAGGCGGGCGAAACTGAAGATAAACTGGAGGCCAGTCTTGGTGAGTTGCTGGTTCGGAAACTCTACCTGGAGTGGGGACTCAAAGAAATTAGCGGGCTAAAAATAGACGGTGAGATAGCAACTGCGGATCAACTGATCGAGCGAGGGCCGGAGGCCTTGACCGACGAAGTGATCGAAGCCGTTCAAGCTGAGTTAGCGCTTTCGGACGACGAACGAAAAAACTCCTGATCGCATTCCATTTCCAGTACTCTCCGCCAGCCGCGTGGGAATGCGATAAATGCCGGTCGAGCGGCTTGGTGCAACTGAGGAATTGCGCCTGGGCGGCCAATGGTGCGGCCGGGATGAAGCGGCCTGTTTGGGCTCGTGGAAACGTTGTCTCCTTCCACTGTCCAAAGTCAGTCATTACAGCAGAGAGCCTGACGTTCCTCGAGCAGTTTCAGATTTGGAAGACGCTAAGTGGGCTGGACTTGTTCTCGTTAGAGGCAAGAACGGCTGACGCATTTCTATTGTTGGAGCGAGAGTGCCGTAAGGAGGCGAAGGATGGCTCGAACTAATACGTTGCGGAGTCTGACAGATGCGATTGCGACGACAAGGGCGTCGAGGAGTAGCCCAGTTGCGCTGTCGGAGATAGCAAACAACTACTTTGCTCCCCGGAATTCAGCAACTCGCACGGCGGCAGGCAAAGCGACGGACTTCATGCTATCAGCAATGAGTGCCCGGGCAGTGTCTTCAGGGATTCGATTCGGATCGCCGTCAAGCCGCGCGACAACCTCTAGCGGAGCTACGGGTTTCAATTGGTCGCACCTACTCGAGCAGGCCGGTTCAGGGGGATTGGCGAACCTATTTGGAGGCGGCGGAAGCCTTCTGGGTGGCTTCGGATCGCTGTTCTCCGGCCTAGTCGGTCTATTCGGGTCCAGTAAGCCGGCGTTACCTGCGCTCGTGCGATTCCAGTTGCCGGCGGTTCAAGACCAGGTAGCTTCAGTGAATCTCAGCGGGGGCAGTACGGTGTCTGGCGAGCATCGGATTAGCGGGTATACGCCCGGAGGAATCTATGGAACTGCCGGGAAGCAGGGAAACGTTTCCTCGAACACACCAACAAGCCAGTACCAAAAAAGCCAAATCGTCCAGACAGTTAAACAGGCTCTGCTGAACAGCAGCAGCTTGAATGATGTCGTTGCGGAGATCTAAGGTGCCGACCTTCCCTCTACTAAGCTCTGGCGCTGTAGCGCAGTATTCGTTACCAGTTCTAACGGGCCAAGCAGTTCAGACCATTCGTTTCTTAGACGGCGCCGACCAGCGTTACTTGATACAAGGGCGCACATTCCGGCAATGGGAGATCCGACTCACCTTGCTCACTGACAGTGAAATTGCGCAGCTTCAAACCTTTTTTACCGAGCAGCAGGGAGACTATACGAAATTCGATTTTCCGGATCCACTCAGCGGACAGATGATTCCGAACTGCCGCTTGCTCATTCCGGAGATGACATGTAGTTACGAAGGCGTCGGTGCAAGCTCGACGCTCCTGTATGTGACAGAGACGAATGGCTAATCTCTTCTTTCCACAATTGACAAGTGGCACACTTGTGCAATACCCGTTCACGAGGACCCGTGTTTTTAGATCGATAAAAAACGTCCTGGCGGACGGCGAAATGATTCTCTTGCCGGATCCTGGCGCGGGTAGGCTCTTATGGCAGCTTGCTTACCAGGATTTATCACCAGCAGATACAGAGGCACTTACGAATCATTATCAGACCTGCCGCGGCCCTTTTCGTGGCTTTACGTTCATCGATCCTACCGACAACATGTTTGTATCAAGCTCTGACTTGACAAATACAGCATGGGGAAAATCGGAGTCAGTTCAGGTTGAGAGCGGTCAAGCAGACCCTGTTAACGGTACTGGCGGATTTGCGCTAACGAACACCGGTGAGACCGACGCGTACTTCACACAGACGCTGCCGGTACCGGCAAGCTATGCATATACTCTTTCGCTCTACTTGCAAAGCGCGGGGGCCTCGATCGTTAAGTTAATTCGCGGCGGCCCGTCCGAGCAACAGATTACGACCGTTTCGGTAGGGCCGCAGTGGACACGGGTTCTTTCGAGCGGAGCATTGAATGATTACGGTACAAGCCTGTCGGCGGGCATCATTCTGTCTGCTGGTCAGCAGGTCTCAGCATTTGGCCTGCAGCTCGAAGCGCAGCCTTCACCGTCACAGTATCGAGCCACAGCACAGACAGGCGGCGTCTACACTGAAGCGCATTGGTCAGCCAACGAATTTGTGGTTGTGGCTACGGGCAACGAACTTTTTTCGACAACGTTCGGTATTGATACGGCGATTTAGAGAGACATGGGGACAATTAACTCGATCAAACAGCTCGCAGAAGCTGATACTCCGCTCTTATTCTTCAACTGCATTCTGCCGTCCGGTGATCCGGAGTTCTGGTGTACGCACGCCACACAATTTAACGGAAACCAGTATGCAGCGCGGATTCTAAAGTACGACTTATTCGATCTGCAGCTTTCCGCTGACGACGCGATGGACGGAATTTCCCAGCTTTCACTGACACTGGCGAATGCTGACTCTGCTCTCTCACAGCTCAATTCAGTGATCGGGTTCAAGGGATCGCAATTGACCGTGTATTTCGCGTTTGCTGACCTCACTACGGGAAGCATTACGACCGAGAGCACGGTTCTGTTTCGAGGAGTTGCGAGCGATCCAGACGAGATCACGGAAGACTCCTTAGCTCTGAGTTTCACGAACAAGTTAGCCTTGCAGAGAATCCCGCTACCAGAAGTTCGCGTCCAACGGGCCTGTCCCTGGAATTTTCCGACGTCTGCAGTCCAGAGATTGGAAGCCAGCAGCGGCGGAACACAAGGAAAATACTCGAGGTTCTACCGGTGCGGATATTCAGCGGATGTGGCAGGAGGGGTCGGCAATCTCAACGGAGGGCAACCCTACACAGCTTGTGACAAATCCCGGACTCAATGCCTTCAGCGAGGCATGTTCAGCTCCGATGAGAACAGCAACGTTACGCGGCGCTTTGGAGGCTTTGAATTTGTCCCATCAGCAATCCTGGTTCGGACGGCCGGCGATAAGACATCGCACCTGTCGCCTCTTTTGGATTCATCCGCTACCTACAATGATCCGGTACCCATCGTGTATGGAACGGGTTGGCTCAAGGCGCCGATCGTGTTCGGCAGGAACGATGGCAACCTGACGCATTTGGAAGCTCTTCTCGGAATGGGGACCGTGGGTAGCGTGTTGAAGGTCGTCGTTAATGATGTCGAAATTCCTTTGGCCGTTCAAGGGCAGGACATGACGACAACAGGCTGGTACACGGTTGTGACAAATGGAGGCCGTACCGGAAATTTCAACCTTGATTTTTCTGATGCCAACGGCAATCCCTTGGGTGACCCTAACGGAAGTATTTCGGTGCTCTCGGTCGTCGTTCCAAATCGCATCAGTAGTGGGAAGTCGCTGCCGAATATCGAGGTGTTACTTCGCGGCATGCAACTCGATTCGTACAACGCCGACAGTACGTTTCAGCAGACCAGTTACACAAATAATCCTGCCTGGGTGATTTTGGACGTCCTTCGACGGTGCGGATGGGCGCTATCGGACCTAAACCTCGCTAGCTTCGCGACTTCTGCTGCGTTTTGCCAAGAGTTAATTAATACGACCGATCTCAATGGAAACCCACTTCAGGTCCCAAGATACGAGTGCAACCTCGTCTTAACGAAACGGCAGAGTGCGGCGGTTGTGCTGCGAGGTATTCGCGTCGCGTCCAGCCTTATGCTGAGATATGGAAGCACCGGGCTGCTCGAACTCGTTCCGGAAACTACACTCTCAGCACAGCAGCCCTCTTTACCTGATGGAAGCAATAGTACTGAACCGCTCAACGATGGTTGGCCAGCTTACGAGTTCAGCGACGCATCGGGGCCATTCTCAGGAATTGTAAGAAATCTAAACGGGACTTCTACCGTACGGTTAATTTCGCGAAGCATTTCCGAGACGTCGAATCGGTTAAGCGTCGAATTTCAGGACGAATCCAATGAATATCAGCAGGATAGTCTGTCTCTTGCGGATTCAGACGATTCGGCATTGATCGGGTACGAGATTAGCAGTCAATCTACCGCTCTGGGGATTGCGAATTTCAGCCAGGCGACCCGCGTTCTACTTCGACAGTTAGGCAAGTCGACTGGCGGGAACGTCTTCATCGAGTTTCAAACTAGCTTTCGAGCGTTGAAAGTGCGCCCGGGTGACATCATTGCCTTCACTTATGCCAAGGAAGGATTCTTGCGAGTTCCGTTCCGAGTGACTAAGCTCTCACCCTCGATGAATTATCAGCTTGTTACGGTTCTGACCCAGATTCACAAAGACGACTGGTATAGCGATAACCCAACCGTACTCGGAGGCGCGGGTCGACAACCAGCAACTCAGGTAGGAACTCCCCGTCCGCTCATTGGCACCGTGGCTCACAATGATGCAAGCGGCGCTTTGGAGTTTTTCGATTTTGGCATTCAGGAAAACATAGAAGCTTGGAGCACTGGCGCCGCCACCGACACGATTTCGGTTGCATTCACTCAACCGGCAAAACCAACGGCGACATCTCCGAGCGTACCTTTACTAAGCCTTGCTCCCACGTTCAGCACGACGGGGGGCACTATCGCTGGAGGCAGCACATTCTATTATGCGGTAAGCGCTGTCGATTCGGCGGGTGATGAAGGGCCTTTGTCGTTTACTGTTCCGGTCTTAGTGCCGGAGGGGACAAATACCAACTCCGTGTCGATAACAGGCCTGAGCTTTCCGTCCGTAACTGGGACTTTTCACGTCTACCGTGGTGTGTCGCCTCAAATGCTATATCGAATAGCCTCAAACGTCCCACTCGCGACCAGCTATACCGACACGGGATTATCGCCCGAGCCGGTTGGGCCTCCCGATCCAGCCTTCGACCATGCCAATTTCTACTACCGCTATGAGTACGCGGGTCCGTTCTCAGCCACGCTATCCTCCCCGAATACTATCGGTTCTGCGGATATGGGCGCGAGCGCCCGCGCGTACATCGGCATGGCTGTTCGAATAATAGAGGGAACAGGCCGGGGTCAAGAGCGCACAATCGTGGTGAATGACGCGACTACGCTGACTGTGAACTTGCCATGGTCTACGATGCCGGATCTAACGAGCATTTTCGTTATTTCCGAAGCATCGTGGCGATTCGGCGCGGTCTCGGTGTCTAGTCCTGCACAGTTCGAGGTTGGATACAGCGCCGGAACGGTCGTTCAAGTCTCTGGCCGATCGGCGAACGTCAGTAATCAGGAGTGCGACCCGGAACTATGCCCGCTCACTCGCTTTGCGCTAGGTGCTAGCAAGACCGATCTTGGCGAGGCAGGGTCGCCGACATACTCGCTTGGCGCACCCGGAGGGGGGATTCTAACAATTTTCCAGGTCGGATTCGAGGATCTGACGAATACGACTTCGGTAACAAGCGGCACCCTAACTCTGTTCTACTGGAACGAATTGAGTCAGCCCAGCCAGTTTAGTCTAGCTGCCGAAATGGACGCGTTCACAACCACAGTGACGCTCTCGCAGACTGGGCCGGCTACAGCGGGAGCGGTCATCCAGATTGGAAGTGAGTTGATGACGGTTGTGTCATCAGATCAAAACGCCGATACGTACACTGTGGTACGCGGCGCTCTGGAGTCACTTGCGACAGCGCATTCTGCTAGCGATACCGTGTTGCACTTGTCGAGCACTGTCGCCGTTGTCCCGTTCGCCCCAGGTTTCTTTGAGAACAAGGCCTCGGGTAATTTCCTTCATACGATGAACCTCCCTGACGTACGCATCTGTGCAAGCGAGTTCTTTGTAACAAACGCGCTAGGGACGAGTCAGGCAACTCAGCAATGCTACACCGGAGACCCGGACGGCGGCCTCAGAACCCTTTCCGGAGGACAGTTCTCGATGCAGGTCGCGGGGTACTTGGCAACTCAAACGGATGCAGCTCCCCCTTTGATGGTGGAAGCTTCGCATGCGGTCAGAGACATCAGGGCAACCGTCACTCAGGCGCCTAGTGGGTGTGACGCGGTGGTCACGGTTGAGCAGGACGGTGGGGCCTATTGCTCGTTAACGATACCGTCCGACTCGACGCATTCCAATGTGATCGATGGAGCGAGCCTGCCCTATCTCCGAGAAGGATCCGCCCTTACTATGGACATCGCTCTGCAAATAAATACGGGAGATGCCAATTCATTTTTCCCCGGGAGAGAGTTGACACTGACGATCCGCTTGTAGGTCATGTGTTTCGGCGACTGCTACCAGGAGCCCACCCAGATAATATGGTCGGTTGATCTACATCACAACCCTCGCTTCAGTCATTCTTCTGCTCTGTGGCATTACTGCATACAAAGCGAGACAAGTACGAAGTAAAGTCGACTTTCTCGTTGCGGGTAGAACCCTGAGCTGGCCGGTTTTGGTCTTCACGCTACTCTCATCTTGGATTGGGGCGGGAAGCTTGCTTGCCGGAGCTGAGAACGCATACAAGAATGGCTTTGTCGCTCTTTGGCAGCCGCTAGGAGGCTGGCTGGGACTTGTGCTCATAGCACTCATTGCGGGCCGCGTGCGTCACCTTGCGCAGTTCACAATCCCCGATCTTCTGGAAGCTCGCTATAACTCGACCGCTCGCGTCCTGGCAACGGTCGCGATCGTCATTTCGTACACAATCATTACCAGCTATCAATTCATCGGTGGAGGTGACATTCTGCACCTCATTTTTCCGGAGCTTGCTCGCCGAACCGGACTGTACATCATGGCAGGATTTGTGATTTTCTTCACAGCTGGAGCGGGAATGGCTTCCATCGCGTATTTGGATTTAGTGATTGGATCAATGGTCACCTTGACCGTGATTGTTGCTGTCCCGATTCTCCTGTTCCGTGTCGGCGGATGGGCGACGGTGATTCACGCCCTCCCCGCAACTCACTTTGAAGTGCTTGGAAACTACAGTTTCGCCGGCGCTTTAGCTTTGGCGTTGCCGACTCTACTGCTGCTAGTCGGCAATCAAGGTATGTATCAGAAATTTTTCTCGGCCCGTTCTGAAAGTGATGCGCGAAAATCGGTGATCGGCTGGATCATCGGGACGGTCACGTTGGAGACTCTGTTAGTTGCGGTTGCAGTGATTGCGAGCGCGAAGCTTCGGACGGACAGGCCGCGCGAGATTATCCCACTCACAGCGAGAGAAGCCCTGCCGCCGCTGCTCGGCGCGATTTTGCTGGGTGGGGTTTTCGCAAAAGTGGTTTCGACAGCAAATAATTATCTCTTCTCTCCTGCAACGAACCTCATTCACGACGTATACGAGCGATTTATTGACAAAAATGCTAGCCAACGCCGGATACTAATCGTCTCGCGCTTGCTCGTCATTGTGCTCGGCCTATTCGCAGTGTTGCAGGCTACCCAGTTTGAATCGGTTCTGAAAGCTTCTCTTTACGCGTACACAGTGTACGGAGCGGCTGTCACTCCTGCCGTAATGGCAGTTTTCTTCTGGCGCCGAACCACGACAGCGGCAGCTATCAGTTCGATTCTCTTGGGCACCGTTGTAACAGTGGTCTGGGAAATGATCCAGCAGCACGGGCCGGCAACGCTTCAGGGCAAAATCGCAAGCATCGATGCGGTTTATCCAGCTTTGCTAACTTCGGTTGCAAGTCTGATTCTCGTCAGCTTGGCCACGACAGCCCCGGCGGCCGCCAAACTGAAGCAATTCGAGAGCGCATAAAATGCAACTTGAATGACTATTGCGACCATTCAAGAGGCCTTGCGCGATGCCCGGCTTGATGGCTGGCTTTTTTTCGATCACCACCGGCGAGATCCGCTTGCGTACCGAATTTTAAACATTCCAGACGCACCAGAGCCGACCCGCCGCTGGTATTACTTCGTGCCGAGCAGAGGCGAGCCCCGCAAGCTGGTCCATCGGATCGAGAGTGGAATGCTCGATGGCCTCCCTGGCACGACGCAACAGTATTCGAGCTGGGCCGATCAACAAGAGAAGCTGCAAAAGATTATCGTCGGCTATTCAAAGGTCGCGATGCAGTATTCTCCGAAATGCGCAATCCCCTACGTATCGCTGGTTGATGGCGGAACGATCGAACTGGTTCGGAACGCCGGAGTAGAAATTGTGAGCTCGGCGGACTTGATCCAGCTTTTTGAAGCTCGCTGGAGCGAAGAGCAGTTCTGTCAACATACGCAAGCCGGTCAGTTGGTCGACGCCGTGCGACGCGAGGCGTTTCAGTTAATCGGCGAGCGGCTTCGCGGTGGAATAGAACTTTCGGAATTTGAGGTTCAGCAATTCATTCGCAGGAAGTTCGCGGAAATGGGCTTGCAGACGAATCACGGACCAATCGTTGCCGTGAACGCGAACGCGTCGGACCCGCACTACGAGCCATCTCAGGCGAGGTCTTCCCCGATCAATCGGGGAGCCGTTGTCTTGATTGATCTCTGGGCCAAACTCGACCATCCTCACGCCGTCTACTACGACGTTACGTGGACCGGGTTCACCGGGGCTGTGGTGCCGGACAATGTGCAGAACGTCTTTGCTGTGGTGAGAGACGCCCGCAAAACCGGTTCCACCTTCGTCATTGATGCGATTGCGAAGGGGCAAGACATCGCAGGTTACCAGGTCGATGATGTCGTGCGCGGCCACATAGCCGGTAAAGGCCTTGCCGATTTCTTTTTCCATCGAACCGGCCATAGCATCGGAACCGATGTCCACGGAACCGGCGCCAACATGGATAATCTGGAATCGCACGACGTCCGCCGCATCATTGAAAGTACCTGTTTCTCCATTGAACCAGGGGTTTACCTTCCGGAATTCGGTATCCGTTCCGAGGTCAATGTCTATGTAGGCAAAGGGTTTGCCCGGGTCACGGGAGAAGAGCAGGAAGAATTAGTTCGAATCTGAAACCCCGCTCTGGCGCCGAATACAGCGCATAAGTAATTTCGATTGATGGGCGGCGCCATAGCAGTTTACAGTTTGGTATGGGTACTGCGAGTCAACTGGAGCCGCCTACCTCTTTGGTCGGCATTCTACACCGGATCAGCAACATAGTCAGCTCAGAGCTCTCGCTTGATGAAATGCTCGGAGAGATAGTTGGGCTCACCGTTCAGGTGACCGTGTGCGACGCTTGCCTAGTGTACCTGATCGAACGCGAACTGAACGAAGTCGTACTTCGGGCATCGCAGGTCCCGCATCAAGGCGACCTTGGCAACATTCGATTGAAGGTCGGCGAAGGCATTACCGGATGGGTCGTTGAGCATCATTCAGTCGTTGCGCTGCCGGAAAATGCGTCTCTAGATCGCCGGTTCAAACGCTTTCAAGGACTGATAGAGGACACCTATCAGGCGTTCCTTTCGGTTCCGCTGGTCAGCGGCGGTGACGTGATCGGGGTAATCAATGTTCACCATCGCGAGCCGCATCACCATACGCCCGATGAAATATCTTTGCTAACGTTTATCGGCGAACAGATGGGCGGCGCCATCACGAAATCATTTCTCGCCGAAGAAAACGCTCGTCTGCATGAAGAAACTGCCGAGATGCGCCGCCAATTGGAAACGCGTAAGATCGTGGAGCGCGCGAAAGGCATTCTTCAGCATCGTCACAATGTGACCGAAGAGGAAGCCTACCTTCGGCTACGAAACGAGAGCAGACGGCTGCGGCGCCCAATGAGAGAACTGGCCGAAGCGATTATCCTCTCGGAAGACCTCAGCCGCAAAAGCGAACGGCTCCAATAACGTCTGCAAAACGCTAGAATTGTAATTGCAGCCGCGGTTCCGACCCCTTTTACAGAATCCTCATCTGCTCACAATTGCGGGCAATTTCTGGCCCCGGCTCATCGACGAGCGCCGTTTCCCGAGCGTTCGCACGCCCTACAGGATCGACAGCAAAACAACGATCGTTGCATTCGAGCACCAACCACCTGATGGCGCTCGGGGTCAGATTCTTTTTATACACGGCCTCGAAGGGTCCGCCGCTGCGGGTTACATCGCAAGTTTCGCGCAAGAGGCGCTTACGCGAGGTTTCGGAGTGCATCGTCTCAATTTGCGGACGTGCGGTGGAACGGAAGACCTGTGCGAAACAATGTATCACTCGGGACTAACAAGTGATACCCGGATAATAGCTGAGCGAATCTACGCACGCGACCGATCGCCGGTGTTTCTGATTGGCTTTTCTCTGGGCGGAAACGTTGTTCTCAAACTCGCAGGGGAACTCGGCGAAACTGACCTCTTGGCAGGTGTTGTCGCCGTCTCCACGCCCATTAATCTTGCTGCGTGCGTCAGGGCGATCGATAAACCGTCCAATCGGCTCTACGCGCGCCGCTTCCTGGGCCGTCTGCTCGACCGCGTGAGGGCGAAGAGCAGACTATCGCCTCATCTTTATAGCGAGACTGCGCTCCGGGAGATTAAGACTATCTGGGAATTTGACGACCGCTTCACTGCGCCTCTTTTCGGTTTCGGATCTGCAGCAAACTATTACGCGACACAGTCTTCAGCAAATTTTTTGAACCAGATCCGCGTTCCAACGCTCGTTATCACGGCAAAGGACGATCCGATGGTTCCCTTCGAAATCTACAGTCATCCGGCTTTCCAAACGAACCCCGTTCTCGAGCTGCTGGCGCCTGATCATGGCGGGCATCTCGGCTTCCTGTCACGCAGCCGGCCGCGGTTCTGGGTTGATCGAGTTGCGATGGACTGGATCGAAGAGATGGTATCGCGCTCCGCGATTCAGGGAACAAACAGCGGGCAACTTGCGTCTGCCTAAAGAACCCGGTGCCAAGTCCCAAAAAATTCCGTCCAAGTGCGTCTTTCTGGGAAGCGGGTCGGATTGCCATCGATTCCCTGAATAAAAACAAACTGCGGAGCTTCCTCACGCTAGTGGGCATCATCCTGGCGACAACAACGCTTATATCAGTTACCGCGCTAATTCACGGGATGAATCTCTACATTGCGAACAAGGTCTCAAATATGGGATCGGACGGCTTCCGAATCGTTCGGATGGCCTGGATTTCTACCCACGATCCGAAAAAGCTGATGATGATGAACAAGCGAAACCCTCAAATCAAACCATCCGAATACAAGTTCATCAATCAGAATGCGACTCTGTTAAACGGAATTGCTATGATTTCGACCACCCCCGGTCGAATTTCCTTTCTTGGCCAGTCCACGGATAATACGGTTTCGATTCAGGGAATCACCGCCAATGTGCCGGCGCTCAACAATGTTCAGGTAGCTCAGGGGCGCGGATTGAGTGACGAAGAAGTTCGGCGACACGCGGCCGTGGCATTCATCGGCAACGATATTAATAAGCGGTTTTTCACGGACCGAGATCCAATCGGCAAAACCATTCAAATAGATGGCAAACCCTTCGAGGTCGTCGGTGTGGCAAAGAAACTAGGAAGCGTCTTCGGCCAGTCAGAAGACAACTTCGTGATGATACCGATAGACACATACTTCAAGACCTACGGCTCGCAAAAGGGCATCGCCTTGATCGCTAAAGCTGTAGATCAGCAGCACCTAAATCAGGCCGAGGATGAGGTGACGATGCTCCTCCGCGCCTTTCGGCATCTACGGCCCGGTCAGGAAGATAACTTCGGCATCGTTTCGTCAGATTCCTTTATCGATCTATGGCAGCGCTTGACGGCAGCCATCGCCGCCACAGCCGTCGGAATCGTGTCGGTTTTCATGGTCGTCGGTGGCATTGTCATTATGAACATCATGCTCGCTGCCGTCACCGAGCGGACGCACGAGATCGGGATACGAAAGTCATTGGGAGCAAGGCGAAGCGACATTCTGAACCAATTTCTTGTCGAATCGTCGACGTTAGCAGCCACCGGGGGCCTGATTGGCGTGATCGCGGCTTGGGTCGTCGCATATGTAGTCAAGGTAGCCGCCTCGATACCGATGGCACTGCCGATTTATTCGGTCCTAATGGGCGTCGGGCTGTCGGCGATTGTCGGGTTGTTCTTTGGAATTTATCCCGCTCAGCGGGCTTCGAAGTTGAACCCAATCGAAGCGTTGAGATCGGAAACATAGAGATGAACTGGCTAGCTTTTGCCAATGCCGTCGCTCTGGCAATCTCAACCATTCGAGCGCACAAGATGCGTGCGGTGCTCACTGTGCTTGGTGTGGTTATGGGAACCGGAACCATCATTGGTGTCGGTGCGATCCTGACCGGCTTTGATTCTTCGATCACCGCTGTTCTTAATAGTTTCGGGCCCAATTCAATCATCGTTTTCAAGTTTCCGGCAGGTTTTCATGCGCCCCCGACTGCTGAAGAACGAACGCGCAAAGACATCACGTATTCGGAAGCGGTAGACATCAGAAACAAATGCGAAGTCTGCGATGAAGTTTCACCGCTTCTGTTTGTCGATAATGGATTGCTCTCGGCTAAGTACAAAGGCAATGACATATATGGCATAGACCTCATGGGAGTGGAAGAGGCCTACGGGCGGGAAGGACAGGTGGATATTCACTCCGGTCGATTCCTTACGGACGAGGAAAACCGCCAGAGAGCCGCTGTTGCCGTCCTAGGCGCGGACGTAGCCAAGAGCCTGTATGCGAATGTGGATCCGATCGGAAAACCAGTCACGGTTAATGGTCATGAGTATGAAGTGATCGGGACCATGAACCGGCCGGCGGCATCGTTTTTCGGTCAGGACGACATGCGCGTTCTGCTGCCATATTGGACGCTGCAGAAGAATTACCCCGCTTTCAAAGACATGGCCATCGTGGCCAATGCTGTGGATGGTCAACTGCCTCGTGCTCTCGATGAAGTGCGGACAATTTTGCGTATTGACCGTCGTGTGCCACTTAAGAAACCGGATGATTTTGCCCTCTCTACCGCGGAGCAGATGGTCAGCGATTTTCGCGAAATTACCTCCATGGTGGCCATCGTCATGGTGGCCCTAAGCTCGGTCGGTCTCCTCGTGGGGGGAATTGGGGTCATGAATATCATGCTCGTCTCGGTCACGGAACGAACCAAGGAAATTGGCGTTCGGAAAGCGATCGGGGCGAAAAAATCCGATATCATCCTTCAGTTCTTGTCGGAAGCTGTCGTCCTGACCGGTATGGGGGGCATTGCCGGCATCATCTTCGGTTGGTTGATCGCTGTTATCAGCCGTCTGATTTTCCCTTCTCTGCCAACCACGGTTCCACTCTGGGCGGCAGCGCTGGGCTTGTTCGTTTCAGCCGGAACGGGTCTGTTTTTCGGCATTTGGCCGGCCAGCAAGGCTGCCCGTCTCGATCCAGTGGAAGCTTTGCGTTATGAATAGGCGCGGATGTTAGGCGCAGCTATCGCCTTCTTTGAAATTCCGGTACGCTTCATCCAGTAGCTCCACAACGTGCATCACACGCTCGCCGTTCCCGTATAGTCGTGCGCCTGCCGCGAGCTGGAGCATGCATCCGGGATTTGCTGTCGCAATAATCGAGGCCTTAATGCGCTTCACGGATTCCATCTTGTGTTTCAATATCTGCATCGCCATCTCATTGTGAGTCAAATTGTAAATGCCGGCGCTTCCGCAGCACAGATCTGCCATCGGCATTTCGCGGAAGCTCACTCCGGGTATCTGCTGCAGTAATTTCCGTGGAGCGCTCTTGATCTTCTGGCCGTGAGCGAGATGGCAGGAATCCTGATACGTGACGATTGCGTCAACTGCTCCCATAGACTCGGCAAGTTCGATCGAAGTGAGATATTCGGTTACATCCTTCAGATGCTGGCTGAATTCATGTGCCCGTTTGGCATACGCCGGGTCCGACGCTAGCAGCTCGCCGTATTCTTTCAAAGTGGAGCCGCAGCCGGCGGCGTTGGTGATTATCGCATCGCAGTTCACTTCCGAGAACGCGTCGATGTTCCTCCGTGCGAGAGCCTTGGCCTCGAGCGAGCGCCCTGAATGCAGATGCAGAGCGCCACAACAGTTTTGCGCAGCAGGGATAACCACTTCGCAACCGTTCTTCTGCAGGACGCGGACTGTCGCCTCGTTCAGACGAGCGAATGCAACATTGGCG
Source organism: Acidobacteriaceae bacterium (assembly GCA_019244055.1). Lineage (GTDB taxonomy): Bacteria > Acidobacteriota > Terriglobia > Bryobacterales > Bryobacteraceae > Bog-105. The sequence goes on from JAFATG010000181.1 coordinate 24,239, forward strand.
ATACATCCAGCAACGAATGCTACTCGATACCGTTGCGTACCAATGGCTGGAAACGTTCTTCCGATGTTCGAAAAGAAGAAGGGTATTTCGGCGCTCGGGGCAAGCGCTTCGATCGACTCGAGCTGGCCGAACAGTTTAAGAACGCCTGTCGCACGAACAACGGGCTGGAAACGAGATGCTTTATATAAGTACAAAGCAGTCCCCGCGACCTGAAGCGCCATTCGGGACGGAAGCAACCCCTTGAACGTCAAATTCCCGAGCAGTCGTGAGAATCGCGAGGCTGGCCTTTTCGCGTGAATCTGTGCCCTCGCGGCTTCGATCAATCGTCCGTAAGGAACGCCTGAAGGGCAGGCGGTTTCGCAACCGCGGCAAGCCAGACACAAATCGAGATGCTCAATGTACTGCTTATTTATCGGAGCCCCCTTGTTAACCTCGTTCATCTGATAGATCCGTCCGCGAGGCGAATCCATCTCCAGACCAAGTTCCCGGTAAGTTGGACACGCATTCAAGCACAATCCGCAATGCACGCACTTGTCGAGATCAGATTGAGCCGGTCCCTCGGCAACGGAATTGAGAACAGGGATCCCTTCAGATCCGGCCATACAGACGCAACCGGTTGAGGGTGTTACCAGGATCAAACATGTGCTTGACTCTCTTCATGATGGCAAACGCATTCACCGCCGCATCGGTTGAGGGTATGAGCCAAAGGTCCCTATTGGCGCGAATTTCATCGGGCGCGAACTCCACGCTCACGCTCCAGCCCTTGTCCGTCGCGGCCCGCCAAAGCGGTCCCACGCTGTTCCATGAGCGCAAATAAACGTAACTTGCCCCCGAACCCGCATGTGAGATGCAACCGCCGAAAACGAGGCGTAACAAGTCGCGCAATTCCGTCAGGCTTGTAAGGACCCTCAGCACGATCCCGGAGGGGTTTCGACGAAGAAAATCCGGTGTGAACTCATGCATCTGATTCCACCAGCTACGATCTTCCTCGCCGCTCAGCCGGTTGGCGCCTTCGAGGTCCTTCGCGTATCGGGCGAGGACATTGGTTGATCCCGCCGCCCTGATCGCGAGAACCAAACCACGGTGGCCCAAGCGCGTGGCTACGACTGGCGAAATCAGGTCAATCGTCCACGGCCTGAGAGAGCTTCGCAGTATCGAATCGCGTTTGACCAAGGCCTCCTCGAGATCACCAAACGTAAACAGAAATGTTTCGGTGGCTTCCGGCAAGGGATGCACTCGGAAGTTAACGCTGACGATTGCGGCCAAAGTTCCGAAGCTGCCGATCATCAGTTTGCCAATGTCAAGCCCTGCGACATTCTTAACCACCATGCCACCCGTCGGGACGATCTCGCCTTGGAGCGTGGCAAAGCGCATGCCGATTACCAAGTCTCGTGCAGTCCCAAAACGGCGCCGCATGGAGCCACTGATATTCGCGGCAACTACCCCGCCCACAGTCATCTGAGGCCAGGACGGAGGGTCGAGCGCGATCATCTGCCGTTCACGCGCGAGAAAATCCTGGAGTGCAGCAAACGGCATTCCAGCCTCGACACTAATGGTGAGGTCATGCGGCTCATACTGCAGAATCCGGTTCAGGCCTGTAGTCGTAATTGCCACGTCCGCGTCAAGGCAAGGGCCAGCCATTAGTCTCTTGCTGCTATTGCCGACTAGTTGAACGCTTCTGTTCGCAGCGGCCGCCTGCCGCAGAGTTTCCGCCAGATCCTCCGCCCTGGGCGGGACTAATTGTGGCATTGTTTCTCTATTCTCTCCAGCAGTTTCGGATGATTGCCATCCTGGATGCTAAGCTGGCGACAGACTCCAGGGTTCTTCTAGACGCAAGTCGCTTTTAACTTGCTTCCGGCCTGGGCGACGCCTCACCGGGCGGATTGCACAATTATGGACTTTGAATATTCGGTGGAGCAGATTCAGCTCCGCGAATCCGTGCGGGATTTTGCCGGGGCGGAAATCGCCCCGCATGTCTTGGAATGGGATGAAAACCAAACGTTCCCCCTCGCTGTGATCAAGAAAGCGGGAGAACTCGGGATCATGGGCACTATTTTCCCGGAAGAACTCGGCGGCGCCGGGCTCGGTTATATCGAATACGCCATTATCATCGAAGAGCTGGCGCGTGTGGATCCGAGTGTGGCTCTTATAGTCGCGGCGCACAATTCCCTTTGCACGAATCATATCTATCTCGCCGGCAACGAGGAGCAGCGCAGGAAGTACATTCCAAAATTGGCGAAAGGCGAGTGGATTGGATGTTGGTCATTGACGGAACCCGAGGCGGGTTCCGACGCGGCCGGCACGCGCACGACCGCTGTTCACAAAGACGGTAATTGGGTTCTAAACGGTGGCAAAACCTTCACGACGAACGCGCAGTATGCGGATGTCTGTGTCGCTATGGCTGTCACGGACCGTTCCGCATCTCAACACGGGATTTCAGCATTCATCCTGGAGAAGGGTGCGCCGGGCTTTCGCGTCGGGAAGAAAGAAAACAAGCTGGGTATGCGGGCCAGCGCCACGGGAGAAGTGCTGTTCAATGATTGCCGGCTGTCTGAGTCTCAGCTCCTCGGAAAGCAAGGGGAAGGCTTCGTAGACAGCCTCCGAGTTTTGGATGGCGGCCGTATCTCGATTGCCGCCTTGGCCCTCGGCACCGCGCAAGGAGCGTTCGATGCCGCTCTCAAATATTCAAAGCAGCGTAAGCAATTTGGCCGGTTCATTTCTGAATTTCAGGCCATCCAACACAAGTTGGCCGATATGGCCACGGACATTGAAGCCGCGCGCTGGTTGGTATACAGCGCCGGCGCGAAGAAGGACGCCGGCAAACGCGTCACGAGAGAATCCGCGATGGCTAAATTGTTTGCCTCCGAGATGGCCGTGAAAGTGGCGGACCAGGCTCTCCAGATCCATGGCGGCTACGGGTTTATCAAAGATTATCCGGTCGAGAAGTTTTATCGTGACGTAAAGCTATGCACGATCGGCGAAGGAACAAGCGAGATCCAACGCCTGGTGATTGCACGTCAGTTGCTGAAAGACTAAATTGGACCGCCAGCTTTCCTCCGATCAGCTAGAGAACCGGATTCTCACCGGCGATGCGCGAGCTCTAGCTCGCGCCGCAACTCTCATTGAGAGCCAGGGAGAAATCGGGCGGCGGCTCATCGCAGCCTTGTTTCCACACACGGGTAGAGCGATGGTGATCGGCGTGACCGGACCGCCCGGGGCAGGGAAGAGCACGCTGGTGGACCAACTTGCGAAAGTTCTTCGCAGGCAGGGCAAGACGGCCGGTATTATCGCCGTTGATCCGAGCAGTCCATATTCGAGGGGAGCGATACTGGGCGATCGGATCCGGATGCAGGATCACTACCCCGATCCGGGCGTTTTTATCCGTTCAATGGCGAGCCGCGGGAAGCTGGGAGGATTGGCTGCGGCGACACTCGACATGGCGTTGCTGCTCGATGCAGCGGGTCGAGAGGTGATCCTCATTGAGACGGTCGGAGTGGGCCAGGATGAGGTGGAAATTGCCAGGCTTGCTGATGTCACCGTTCTTGTCCTGGGGCCTGGTTTCGGGGACGACGTTCAGGCCATCAAGGCAGGGATCATGGAAATCGCGGACGTCTTCGCAATCAATAAAGCCGACTTACCAGGAGCTGATCGCTTAGAACAGGAGATTCGCGCGATGCAGAGCCTTGCTGATGATGCCGGGCGGGAAAACGCGGCTTCGATACGTCGGGTAGTTGCCACGGAAGGGAAAGGAATTGGCGAGCTGCTCGGGGCCATTGAGGGCGCCTTTCGAACCCGCGGCCGGCGAAGTGCGCGAACAGAGACATGGAATTATCGCCTTCGTGAAATGCTGCGCGACAGCTTGCTCGAAAACCTGGCCGAGGAGATGGTCCAACAGCATGCCGATCGGGTGGCGGAGAAGATAGAAGATCCCTATACAGCCGTAGCCGCACTTCGTGATGAACTCAGCCATGCTGGGAGTGGGCGAATGTAGATGAGCATCGAGATAGATCATTTGGGAATCGCAGTGCGCGACTTGGAGCAGGCGCTTCGTTTCTATGAACAGGTGCTCGGAATGGAAGTCAATCATTGCGAAACCGTGGAAGCAGAGCAGGTGAGAGTTGCGATGCTTCCTACGGCCGGGAATACCGCTGGCAACCGGATCGAGCTATTAGAGGCAACACACCCGGATTCACCGATCGGCAGGTTTATCGCTAAGCGCGGGCCGGGACTGCATCATATTGCGCTTCTGGTGGACGATCTGGAAGAAACCAGTCTAAGGCTCAGAAACAACGGCGTGCAGTTATTAAATGAACCGCGAGCCGGCGCGGGCGGCCACCGATACGTGTTTGTGCATCCCTCTTCAACGGGCGGCGTTTTGCTAGAGCTTGTACAGAAATAACGTCTCGGTATTGTATCAGGGAGTTAATTGCATTGGACACCAAAGCAGAAATCGGGATTATTGGCGGAAGTGGTCTGTACTCCATGCCCGGATTTTCCGTGCAACGAGCGGTGAAACTCGACACTCCGTTCGGAGACCCGTCTGATTCGTACATGGTGGGAGAGTTGGAAGGAAAACCGGTTGCCTTTCTGTCACGGCACGGTCGAGGGCACCGGATCTCTCCGTCCGAGTTGAATTTTCGCGCGAACATATTCGGGATGAAAATGCTGGGCGTGGAGCGCATTCTCTCTCTCAGTGCGGTCGGCTCTCTGAAAGAGGAACATGCGCCTCTGGATTTCGTCATTCCCGATCAGTTCTTTGATCGCACTCGCGGCCGAATCTCGACGTTTTTTGGGCAAGGCATTGTGGCGCATATAAGCTTTGCCGATCCTGTTTGCGGTCAGCTCGCGAAAGTTGTGGACCAATCCGCTCGTCAGATTAGAATCAACAGCAAGCTTGGGGGCACCTATCTCTGTATGGAAGGCCCGGCTTTTTCAACGCGCGCCGAATCGCTCATTTATCGCAGTTGGAACATGGACGTCATCGGCATGACGAATTTGCAAGAAGCGAAACTGGCGCGTGAGGCGGAGATCTGCTATGTAACGATTGCCATGGTGACCGATTACGATTGTTGGCACGAAGAACACGATTCCGTCACCGTGGACCAGATCATTGGGAACCTGACAAGAAATGCAGACAGTGCCTGTAAGTTGGTGCGGCATGTGGTTCAAAATTTGACGCCGGAGCGGAGCTGCAAATGCAGTTCAGCGCTGAAACATGCAATCATCACGGACCGTAACGCCATCCCATCCGAAACGAAGAGGAAGCTGAGGCTGCTGATTGGCAAGTATATTGGCGAGTGAGCTAGCCCAGGAAATCCTCGACGCGTGTCTGAGGGATGGGACCTGGCCAGCGCGTGCTCTTGACGATCTGGTTCAACGCGCCCTGGATGAAGACGATCTATTTCGGGCGACGGCGGCAACCCGGGCGCTCTTCGGCATTGTGATTGAGCGCCTCGGAGATCTATTCGAGCCGGCCTTGTGTGATGTATACGCGCGACTCTTTTCTCACGTGATCGCGCGCGCTCTCCCGGAGCACAATGCAGCCGATCTTTTCAACAGATATCAGAAAATCCGACAGGTCCGACACTTTCCAGGCGGTGAGGTGAACCGGGTGTTTGTCTTATCACGGGTCACCCTCGGAGCAGATGTTGCCGTTAGCAGCGTCGCTCTCAGCGCGGCTAAGCAGCGATTTCCTGATGCCGAGATCTGTTTCATCGCTCCAGCAAAGAACAGCGAAATGTTTGGGGCCGACGCCCGCGTGGTTCCTCTGAGCGTGATGTACGGCCGGACCAGCTTGCTTCGCGATCGACTACTGGCCGCCGCGGAACTCCAGGTCGCCACGGACGAGCTTGGATCCATCGTCATTGATCCCGATTCCCGCTTGACGCAGCTTGGCCTCATTCCGATTTGCGACGACTCACGTTACTTCTTCTTCGAGAGCCGTGCTTTCGGAGGTCAATTCGACGGTAGCCTTACCGCACTCACGGCTCAGTGGCTGCGCGAAGTATTCGACATGGATGAGGTTCCGCCCTACGCGGCGCCTCCAAGGCAGGAAAGAATCGCAGATATCACCGTGAGCTGGGGTGTCGGCGACAACTCGAACAAACGTCTGGATGATGATTTCGAGTTTCAGGTGACGTCTGCATTGCTGGAACTGAACCGGCCGATTTTAATGGACCGGGGAGCTGGAGGGGAGGAAGCCGAGCGGGTGGACGCCCTATATGCCCGGCTCGGTTCACCGTCATTGCTGCGATTGCATAACGGTAGTTACGCTTCCTTCGCTAGCCACATTCTGCAAAGCGATCTCTATCTCGGCTATGATTCGGCCGGGCAGCACGTAGCTGCTGCGGGGAAAGTGCCGCTTATCACGATATTTGCTGGTCACGTATGCCCGCGCATGCTCTCGCGCTGGCGCCCTGGAGGCTCGTCCTCTCACATTGTGCTTATCGATGACGAGAACCGTGCGACAGCTTTAGACCGGACCCGCCGCGCTATTGCGGCGGCGGGGGCAGCGTAGGCAGCTCCCATGGATTCGAACCGCCACCAGATTTTGCAGGCACTGGTTTCGAAGGCACGGGTTTGTCGGGTGTTGATCCATTCGCTGGCTGCTCCTCGGTCTTGCTCGAATCGAGTGGCGCCGGCGGCGGAGCATTGGGGTTCGTATCGTACGTGATGGTAGATTCTGTCCCGAACTTGCGATAATTACGGAACTCGATCTCATTCTTCCAGGCTTGGCGTCCGGCGCGTCCGAGCAGCAATGCCCGCAATGGACAAACGTACTGCTGGCCGCTGATATCAACCAGGTCGTAATCGAGAATCTCGGTTGTCTCCTGAACGGGAAAACTTCTCGGGATATTGACTGCGATGAATTTGATCCGATCGATTTCGCCGGTGTTGGGATCGGCGTACACCAAACCCTTGTAAGCCGTGATGATCCGTTGCTCGTCACCAGGGCTGTCGGCGTACGTTATGGAATAACTGGAGCGCCCGCTATCGATGAAATAGTTAAATACAGCCATCCGCCGCCCCCGTAGGGTGGCCCAATGATCCCAGCCAAATTCAGCCTCGCTTTTCGGTTCAAATATACTGCGCATCATGCCCGCGAATTCACCTGTGGATCGCGCGCCCCCACCTCCGACGCCTCCCATATCCGTATCGACAATCTTTCCGTTCACCGAGTAGACCTTGTACTTCTCTTCGCCCTCGTTGTAGCTGACCTTCGCCAAAATCGTTCCGATACTCATGTAATGGTCTCCGGCATTGGGGTCCACATAGCGCCGATCAACTCTGACACAGATGTAATTCGGCAGGCTCTGCTCGTATGACATCGCGTATTGCCGCATGAGATCCAAAATCTGATGCTGGCGAATCGAATCAGGCGGCGGTATCGGCGGTGCTTTCGCACTCAGTGTCATTGTTGGAGCCCCGGAGGAGAGCGTATTGTCGGGCACCGTCGCCGGTGAATACGTCGAATCGTGCTGCGGGCGTTTCATGTTTGCTGTCCGGTCGCGAAGCTCGTCGAGAGCTTCTATCGTCTTAGCGCCGGCGCCCTGGGCCTGAAGGTCGGTGATCGTCTTATCTGTCAATTTCTCGGTGAGCTCGATCTTCTTTACGTACGCAGCGATTTGCTTATCTGTATGCTGGTGGAGAGCCAGTTCCGAGCGGATGAAATCCGCTAACTGCTGCACATTCATCTGCATCTGGGCCTGCAACGCTGCGGCAAAGCACACGGCGAGCAGGCTTAGACGGAACCTCATATCAACATCATGACGCACGACCGAACCCCGAGGTTGCCGCACGCCCCTAAAGGCTAAAGCGATTCGTCCTTTACGAGTCCAATAGTGATGGTTCCGATCGGAAATCCGAGATGTAGCTGAAACTGAACGGGTAAACGCCGGCTGTCATCACTCAGCCAGATAAGAAGGGTTCCTTTGCGCTTATATAAGACATCATCGAATAGATAGGCTTGGTATCGGACGCAGGAATAATTACTGCCTGTGGCGCTGATGTTCTCTTTCTGCTGTGCTCGAATCTTTCCCATGACGAGCCTTTTGCCATTAGTGATTGGCAGGGTCGTGATTCCGCCCGGCGCCACCGGTACACTCCGCAAGGCTGCCAGCGCGCCGATGATGTCATAAGCGCAGGGAGGGTCGTCCAATTCCTCGCGCCGATTGGTGTTCCTAAGGACGTCTTTTTCGTCGTAGACGATTTTGCGCCGCCCGGTGTCGAACGTCAAACGCGTAATCGTGTGCTTCTTACCTTCCTGAGCATCCAGGAAGGTGTTGACCATGCAGAATCGATCGTTCGTAACTGCCTTGTAGCTATCGAGTACCCGATAAAGGCGGCTTACCAGGCCGGCGCTCTCGATGTTCATGTTGATATTCCACTCCTGAGCGTTCCCGCGCCGCTGCTGCACTGTGATGTTTCCGGCGGTTACTAACCGCCATTCCACGCGATACGTAAGCCTTTCGGGATAAGGGAACGTGAGTTGTTGGGCAAGCGTCGTGATCTGCCAGATCACCACACCTGCAATCATGGCGCACGAGCGCAGTATAGGGCGGCGAGAAATCATCCGGTTTCTATGGCTTCAGCGCGCCCGATTCCCGGCTTGTGTGCGATTGGTGTACAACGAGCTTCTCAGTATCAACTCTTGAACTGCTCCAAGTTTGCCAGACCCGGCTTCAAGTCGCAAATGTTTTGGGGTATTTTCGTTCAGAGTCAAAAACCGATGGAGGAAAGTATTTCAGAGGGTTTCCGGCGAAAGGCCCGGCAAATCGCCAATAAACTTTCGATACTGGGCAGATTAGCTCCGCGTTCGATGGAGCTGATTTGAGACACGCTCAGCTTGGTTGCCGCTGCGAGATCCTTTAGCGACCAATCGCGCTCCACCCGTAGAAGTTTAATGCGATGCCCTAACCGCTCGCGCAGGCGATCCTGTGGCGCGCGCCCCAGGCTGAATTGCTCGATTGCGTTTTGCAGGGTTTGCCTCAGTTGCGAGAGGGAGAAGGGCTTCGCAAGATAATCGAAAACCCGCAACTTGAACGTTGCGCGCATGCTCTCCAACGAAGGGAATCCGGTGATGATGATGATGCACAAATCGGGCCAGCGCGTAAGAAGCTGTTCAATGACATCCTCCCCGCTCGCGGCTCCCATTTTCATGTCGAGCAGCACAATATCCGGCACTTGCGTTTCGGCCGAGAGGAACAACTCATCAGGCTCAGCAAAAGTCTTGACCGTGTATTTACCTTCGTCACGTAGCAGGTCCTCGATGTAGTTCCGGAAATCCAGATCGTCGTCCAGAACCGCTACATCAACATCTCCTTCAAGCGTGGCGGTCTCGGTCATTTGCGACCTCATGCAGCGAGCAGCAGAACCTCGAGTAACGCCCCGCCTTCGGGGCGATTAGACGCGGAAATCGTTCCTCCGTGTTGTGTCACGATGCCTTCGGCGACGGTCAGACCCAAACCGGTCCCACGCGCATCGAGCCGCGTGCTAACAAAGGCCTCGAACAAATTGGCCAGGATGTTCGGGGGAATGCCAGGTCCGTTATCGAGCACAGTGCAGCAGATCCAATTCTGCCCGCTTCGTTGAAGGCATTTCGATTCTACCCGGATTCTTCCCCCCGCTGAAACCGCCAGCAAAGCGTTGCGTAGGAGGTTTACGAAGACCTGTACCAGGCGGTCCGCATTGCCCAAGACGCGATCATTCGGCCGCGCATTGTTTTCGAAGCTGACTGCCGAGGCCTTCTCGTCTATCGCGACGAGATTCCAGCTCTCCTCAATTAGAGAACGCACGCTCAAAACTTCGGTTTCCTGTTTGCGCACACGAGCGAAATCGACCAGACCTTCACTGATTTTCCGGAGCCGTTGCGTCACGCGCAGCATCCGGTTTAATCGCTCGAGGGTCTGCGTGTCTCTAGCACTCTCCTGCAGTTTCTCAATCGACCCCTGCAGGACGGCTAAAGGTGTGTTCAGTTCGTGCGCGACGCTGGTGCTCAGCAATCCAAGACTCACTAGCCTGTCCTGTTCCTCCAGTCGTTTAAGTGCGCTCGCCAAATCGTCTTCCTGACGTCGCAACTGTGCCACTGTCGCATTGCGGGATCGCATAATCTGTCCGATCTCGTCGTTGAGAATGAACTGGCCGTCGATCATTTCATGCTCGCGATCGTCTCGCTGTGTCGCCTCATCCGCTTTTAACATCAGGCTTAGGGGCTGATAGACATACTGTGGCATGATCATGAACTCGAGAATGATGATGGAAAGTACGTAAATAGTTCCGAGTACCACGAAAAGGCTGGTGCGGGCCTGCCGTAGCGCCGCATCATAAAACGCAGACGACAGGCTCACTCGCCGGTATTCGCCGGGCGATTTGCCGGTTCGGAACAGGGTATCTTGCCCCTGCTGCCAAGTCTGATCGCGGTGTTGCCGAAGAAATTGTTCGCCCTCCGCCGACAGTCCCAGCTTGCTGGCCGATCCCTCGCGAAAATCGTAAACGCCCAGTTCCTGCGACTCTTCCGCCAAATTCATGGGGAGATTCGCTGAGAAAATGCGCTCCATCAGATGGAGTTCTCGTTCCCGCGCCGCTTCGATGTGGTTCGAGAACAGCGGAATGACCGACAAATAGACGGATACCGAGAGGACGAAAAAGAAAATGTTATGCAGGATGGCAAGCTTGTGGCGTACTTTGAGGCCGCCGAAAACTCGATAAACGGAATGAGGCGGCTTCCGAGCCTTAAAGCTGGTAAGAGGCGAGCTCTTCTCTGGGCTCAATCTCTTGCTCCTTGTATTGCAGTTGGTAGAGCTTCCAATAAATGCCGCGCTTGGCTAACAATTCCTGGTGCGTGCCGATTTCGCGAAGCTGAGCCTTATGCATCACGATAATACGATCGGCACGCTGAATCGTGGAAAGGCGGTGAGCGATTACCAGCGACGTTCGGTTTGAAACCAGCCGGCTCAGCGCCTCCCGGACGCGCAGTTCAGTTTCGGTGTCTACGCTCGAAGTTGCTTCATCCAGGATCAGAATGCGAGGATCGTGCGCGAGTGCCCTGGCAAAACTTATAAGCTGTTTCTGACCCGTCGAGAATCCGTTCCCTCGCTCCCGGACAGGCGTATCGAACCGGTCCGGCAACTCCTCAATGAAATCGAGAAGATTCACCTGCTCCGCTGCTGCTTTGACCTCACTGGGCCTGATCGATGCCGTACCTAGCCGGATGTTCGTCTCCACAGTGCCGGTGAAAAGATAGGGATCCTGAAGCACGACGCCGAAATTCCGTCGTAGCTCAATGAAATCGAAGGAACGCACGTCGATGCCGCCGATCCGGATCGCTCCGCGCTGCACATCGTAGAACCGGAGTAGCAGACTCGTTAAGGTCGTTTTTCCCGCCCCCGTGTGCCCCACGATGGCCACTGTCTCTCGTGCGTTCACGCGGAAGCTGACGTCCTTGAGCACCCAGTCCTCGTCGTTGTACGCAAACCAGACGTGATCGAATTCGATATCGACCGGGCCGGAAGGGAAGGAAACGGTCTTCTCTGGTGAAACGACGTTTGCCTGAGTGTCAAGCAACTTGAATACTCGTTCCGAAGCTGCCATTGCGCCCTGCAGTATGTTGTACTTTTCGCTGAGATCCTGGATCGGGCGAAAGAACCGCAATCCGTATTGGAAGAAAGCAACCAGAATTCCAAGGGTGAGCGCTCCCTGCCGGATACGAAAGCCGCCGTAGGCCAGCAGCGCCGCAAGGGCTAGCATGCCCAGGAACTCCACGACCGGATAAAACCAGCCGTAGGCGGTGATGGCATCCTTGAACGCGATCATGTGATCGCGGTTGATCTTCTCGAATTCCTTCTTGCTCCGCTCTTCTCGATTAAAGAGCTGCAGGACCGCGATCCCGGCGACATGCTCCTGCAAGTACGCGTTAATTTTTGCGATCGCGATTCGGATACGGCGGTAGCTTTGGGAAGCGGTGCGCCGAAACTGAATTGTGACCAGTACCACCACCGGCATGACGGCAAGCATCAGGCCGGTCATGCCCGGGCTGAGCCGGACCATCGCAATGACGACGAACGAGAGCATCAGGATATCGCCGATAATCGTCACGAGTCCGGACGCGAATAGATCGTTCAGAACGTCCACGTCGGTAGTCACCCGGGTGACGAGCCGGCCTACCGGGTTCTTATCGAAGTACGCGATGTCGAGACTCTGAAGATGAGACATCAGCTGCCGCCGCAAATCGAACATGGCCCGTTGACCCGTGAGCTGCATCAGATACGTCTGCCCGAAGTCGAACAGGAATCCCACCAGAACAACCGCGAGATAAACTACCGAAACTTGGGTAAGACCGGTCCACGTATCGCTCGAAAGCCAATGATCCAAAGGCGGGAATACCTGGCGATGAGTCGTAGGAACCAGGTAGCGATCAACTGCGACCTTCGTCAGCAACGGTCCGATAATCTGAAGGAGAGAGTTGATCAAGAGCAGGATCAGAGAAGTGGCTACGATAATTCGATACGGCTTCATGTATTGAAGGAGCCGGCGCATGAGCCGCGAATCGTACGCTTTTCCTAATATCTCTTCTTCCAAGGTGAATGTCTCTTTTGTCCTCTGGCGTATTGTCCCGTTGCGTTCCGAGCGCGCAACAACGCCTCATAATAATCAGACTAACGCGACGCACCTATTCATCTCTATTCAGCAGCCTCAGCCATGACCGGACTTGTTCTTATCGATAAACCAGCGGGTTGCACCAGCCATGATGTCGTCGATCGCTGGCGGAAGCTGGCGAATACGAGGCGCGTGGGTCATTTGGGAACGCTTGATCCAATGGCTACCGGTGTACTTGCGCTGTTAACCGGAACGGCAACACGCCTTGCGCAGTTCTTCGGACAGGATGAGAAGACTTATCTGGCGGAGATTACGCTCGGGCTCCGCTCCGATACGTACGACGTGGACGGCGACGTAATTGAAACGGGAGTGGATCTTCCGGGCGATCCGGCCCTGATCTGCTCGGCGCTCGATAGGTTCCGCGGAAAATTTTTGCAAACGCCTCCTCGCATTTCAGCGAAGAAGATCCAAGGCGTGCCCGCTTACAAGCTTGCGCGAAAGCAGATTCCAACCGAGCTCAAGCCGGTCGAGGTCGAAATTTCTACTCTGAAGATCAGGAGCATTGCTGGTCCAAAGCTCGAGGCGCTCGTTACCTGCAGCGCCGGCACGTATATCCGTAGCTTGGCGCACGATTTGGGCGCACAGCTTGGCTGCGGAGGTATTCTTAGCCGTCTGCGCCGTACCCGTGCTGGGGAGTTTCGCATTGAGGACGCGAGGACACTCGACGAGCTGGCCGCGCTCGCTGCGGAGAATCGATTGCAAGAAGCCGTTATTCCTACCGGGCAACTGCTCACACAGTTACCGGCGGAGTACATGGACGCGGCTGTCGAAGCGCAGATCCGTCAGGGCCGGAGTTTCCGTACCTCTCCATTCGTCGTGCCGCCTGGGACCCCTCGCGTTCGAGCGCTCTCGCATTCCGGTGAATTGATCGCGATTGGCGAGTTAAAAATCCCTAATCTGTACCACCCGGGCACCGTTTTATGAGAGGGTTTCGTCCAAGCACAGGTGCATGTGTTACACCAGTAAAGTCCCTAGAATCTCACGCGTAATCATGCCGCAAACAGTTGCGCGTCTCTTAACCGTTCTGCTTGTTTGGAGTGCGGTCCTGGCCTTCGCGCAATCCTCTGAAGGGCCCGCGCCGGCCCCTGCTCCGAAGGCGCAGTTTTTTGCCGGTGCCGTGACAGCGCTCGATGAGCAGCACATTACCGTTTCGAGGACGCTGGTTGGACGCCCTCCGGAAAATCGAACCTTCCTGATCAACCCGGATACCAAGTGGAACAAAGCGGCCTTGAAAATTAAGTCACGGGTCACGGTGCGCTATCAACGCATGCCGGAAGGAGATTTGGCTCTCGAGATCCAGATCCGGCATTCCAGGACTTAAGAACTTTTTTTTATCTGCTCCCGCCGGCGCCTGGCCCAACTGGGTTTGTCAACTTGATAAGCGCGGCCAATCGCGAGCGAGTCCTGCTCCACTTGCTTGGTAATCACGGAGCCTGCCGCGATGTAGGCGCCGTCTCCAATCGTTATCGGCGCGACCAATGTGGAATTGCTCCCAACAAAGACTTGGTCACCGATTTTGGTCGGATGCTTTTTCGCGCCGTCATAGTTACAAGTGATCGTTCCGGCCCCGATATTTACTCCCGAACCGATCTCCGAGTCACCGAGGTAAGCGAGATGGTTCGCCTTGGATCCTTTCCCGAGATAGGTCTTCTTTAGTTCCACGAAGTTTCCGATATGACTCGATTCGTCGGCGTGGGCGTCCGGTCGTAAGCGCGCGAATGGCCCAATGCTGGCTTTTTTTCCGACGGTACTTGCTTCCGCCACCACATAGGGAAGAATCGTGACCCCGTCGGCGATGTCGCAATCGCGAATAACAGACCCGGCACCGATACGGCACTCCGCGCCCACCCGCGTCCGCCCTCGAAGCTGCACATTAGCCTGAATTATGGTGTCCGGGCCTACCTCAACAGCCATGTCGATTGCTACGCTCTCCGGGTTTTCAATCGTAACGCCGGAAAGCATGAGCTCTTCCGCTTTACGGGCCCGCAGTAGCTTATTCGCAACGGCAAGCTCGATTCGCGTATTGATCCCCAGCAGCTCCGTTTCGTCCGCCACGAGCAGCGGTGCGACGGCCAGCCCATGCCGACGCAGGATCTCGATCATGTCCGTCAAATAGTATTCGTTCGCGGCATTGTTCGGTCTGATTTCATCCACATGGGCCCAAAACGTCTCTGCATCGAAACAGTAGAGACCTGGGTTGATTTCTTGGATCGTCAATTGGTCGGGGCTGGCGGCCTTCTGCTCCACAATGGCGGACACCATTCCGCTCTCGTCCCGGAGGATGCGGCCATAGCCGGTTGGATCGGGGACCACCGTTGTGACGATGGTAGCTGCCCGATCATTTTGCTCTTGTTCCCCAATCAGTTTTCGCAGCGTTTGGGGTTTTAGAAGTGGGCCATCGCCGTTGAGGATAAGCAATAGCCCCTTTTCGGTATCGATAACACCGCGGGCGCAAAGGAGCGCGTGGCCGGTCCCCTTTTGCTCGTGCTGCTCGGCGAAGCGGATACCCGCCGTTTTCACGCTGTCCCGCACCTCATCCGCCTGGTAGCCGACAATAACCGTGATGTCCTCGGGACGGGTAACGTTTAGCGCAGCGCGAAGAACATGGTTCAGAATAGTATCCCCGCCCGCTTCGTGAAGCACCTTTGCGCGCCGGGATTTCATGCGCGTCCCCAGCCCGGCGGCGAGGATCACTACCCGAATAGCTTGGCTCATTTAAATCGTCGTGCGCGCGCGGCGAGTTCCTCTCGCCGGATTTGAAATACCCTGGAACGGCTAGCCAAGTCGATCACCACCTCCGCCATGGCCGCCGGATCGTGACGAATCTTTTTCTGGTCAATCGAAGTGTCGCAGACGAGATCCGCTGCGACCACCTTCACACCCATTTGGGTCAGCGTGTCGAAGTCATTCTCGACCGGCTTCACATGGGCGCGCGCGTATTTTCTGGCGAGTTCCGCCGGAATAGTTCCTGTATTGACGACAATGCAATCGATCAACTCGCGCTGGGCGTGCTCATTCAGGGCGCGAAGATGTTGTGATGCGCTGAATTTGATAGTCTCGCCCGGCTGCCACATGAGATTGACGAAGTAAACTTTCATCGCCGGCGACTCCTCAATCGCCTCTGCGATTCCATTCACCAGTACATTGGGAATCACGCTGGTGTAAAGGGAGCCGGGACCGAAGGTGATCAGGTCAGCGGTGCGAATCGCAGCTAGCGTCTCAGGTAAGGGTTCGCAGAGCTCAGGACGCAACCGCACGAGCCGTATGGGGGCACGGCTCTTGCTGATTTTGGTCTCGCCGCGCACAACTGAGCCGTCCTCCAGAATCGCTTCCAGGGTGGCGTTTGCCGAGGTGGCCGGAAAGATTCGGCCGCGAATGGCGAGAATCTCGGAAGAAAGCTTTACGCCGTGGGCAAAATCACCCGTGATCTGGTGCATCGCAGTGAGGAAGAGATTTCCGAAACTGTGGCCTTTCAGCCCCCGCCCGCTGGCAAAACGATAGCGGAACAACTGGGATAACAGGGCTGCATCTTCCGAAAGAGCCGTCATACAGTTGCGAATATCGCCCGGCGGAAGCGTGTCAAATTCGCGCCTCAGGCGGCCGGAACTGCCCCCGTCGTCGCTCACCGTAACGACCGCGGTTATGTCAACCACCGGACCGCTGGGGTGATGGCCGGACTGCGTTCCGCGCGCGTGTTTCTTCAGGCCCGAAAGGAGAGTGGAAAGTCCTGTGCCGCCACCAATGGAAACGATCCGCAGCGGGGCCTTCAACATGGTTCTCTGCTGAGGCGATACGCGGGTCAGAGTGGACATGGTGGAGAAGTATCAGGATCTCAGGAGAAGGATCCGGTGCAGGGCCCGAATGATCAACGACGTTTCTGCTTTGGTTTCTCGTCTTCGTCGTCGTAAACCGTAACCGAGTCCAGGTCCTCCGCCTCATAAACTTGACCGCAATCCAGGCAGCGAACGTAATCAATGCCATCCCGCCGGTAGAGGAACTCGGTTCGCTCGTGCTGACAACCCTGCATAGCGAAATAACACCTATTCTAGACTGAGCGGCAGTACTGTCAAGTGCCGTTCTTGAAACCCTTCTGCAAATACGCTTATCGCCGCTTTCCGGGGCTATGACGATGCCTGAGTACAATTCAAGTGAATCTTTGGCTCGATCTGTGAAGATCCCCACCCCGATTTATCTTCCCCTAAATGGACCCGACCTGGCGGATTCCATTATGCACCTTCCGCAGTCTGCCGGAGTCTATACCCTCACTTTGCCTGGACGCCCCTCCCACGTGGGTTGTTGCGGAAATTTGGCAAGGAGACTGCGGCGTTTGCTTGTCTCATCCTATACTGCCGGTGCGCAGCGTCTAAGCCCCCTGCGAGAAAAAATCACTTCGGTCGAATGCTGGCCGACCGGTTCAAGACTGGAAACCTCGCTCCTTACCTATGAACTGGCAAAACACCACTTCCCTGAAGACTATTTGAAGCGCTTGAGGCTGCGGCTTCCCTGGTTTGTGGAGCTGACAACTGATCCATTCCCTTATGTCCGTCTCGTGAATCGCTTAAGCCGTTCGAGCGGCGCACTGTTTGGCCCGTTTCGAACACGCGATTTTGCGGAAGCCTATGCACAACAGGTGCACACTCTATTCCAGGTTCGGCGCTGCACTGAAACGCTCGCGCCTCATCCGGATCACCCCGGCTGTATCTACGGCGAGATGAACCAGTGTTTACGCCCCTGCCAGTGTGCCGTTACCCGCGAGGAGTACGCCACCGAAGCTCTCCGCCTGGGGGAAGTGCTCGAGACGAATGGAAAATCGGCAATTGCCTCGCTTTCGATTGCTTGCGACCGCGCCTCCGAACAGATGGATTTCGAACAGGCCGCTCAGATTCACAAACGCATTGAGAAAGTGCAATCGGCTGCCGGGCTCCGCGATCCCGTCGTCTCCGAGGCGACGAGGTTTAGCGGCGTAGTATTGACCCGCAGCGCAGGGTTCCGGCAATTCCGGTTATGGCCGATGATCGACGGCTACTGGCAGGAGGCGGTTCCGCTCGATTTTTCGAGCGAGGAGGCGCCGATGAGACCGCTTGACCAGCAAATCCGGGAGCGACTGGCGGAAGCAGTCAACAATGCTTCGTTTACCGGAAAACGAATTGAACAACTGGCGATATTTTCACGATGGTACTACTCATCGTGGCGCGATGGTCACTGGTTTCCGTTCCGCACCCTCGCAGACCTGAAGTATCGTAAGCTCGTTCGCGAGCTTTCGAGCATGGTGAAGCACGAGCCTAAACCGGCGTTGCTGACGCCTCCATCCTAGCCTCGATGGCTTGGCGACGGGTCTAACTAAGCTTTACACAAACCAACTGACCACGAGGCCGACCGTTGCCGAAAAAATGGCTGCAGTGGTAATCCAGCCGAGTATATTAATTGCTCTCGTGTTAACCCGGCTTCCCATAATGGCCCGATTGTTCGTCATTCGCATGATCAACAGCATGAGCGGCGGTGTCGAAAAACCCTGGACAACGCCTGCGAACACGAGCGCTTTCATTGGATTGACTCCAAAAAAATTCAATCCGATCGCGATCAGCGTAAAGATAGCAATCGCCACATAGAATTTCTTTGCCTCCTCTGGTTTTCGGTGAAGCCCGTGTTTCCATCCGAGGCTCTGGCATAGATCGTAGGCCGCCCCCGTCGTCATCACCGGCACGGCAAGAAAGCCCACTCCGACGACTCCCAGTGCAAACAGCAGTCCCGCGGCGTGGCCAGCGAGCGGCTGAAGCGCTTGCGCGGCATCGGCTGCTGAATTCACGTCCGTTCGGCCCGCCTTGAACAGAGTGGCGGCGGTCGAAAGAATGATGAAGTACATCACCACGTTTGAAAACAACATGCCGAAGATGATGTCCCACATCGATTGCTTCAGCTCGCTCCGGCTCACCCCTTTCCTCTGCGCAAGCCTGCGCCGCCCCGCGGCAATCTTTTCCTCGACTTCTTCATTCGATTGCCAGGTGTAAAGGTACGCGGAAAGACTCGTGCCGATGATTGCCACCAGCATCGCTAGATAGTCCTTGTTCGCATGGACCACCGGAATGAACGTTCCTTTCAGCACCGGAATCAGATCGGGCTTCGCCATAATCGCCGACCCGACGTAAGCCAACAACGACAGGGCCAGCACGCGAAAAATGTTGCGGATGATCGTGTACGATCCCCAGATCTGAACGATCAAAATCACCATGCCGATCGCCACAACCAAGGCCCCGACCGGGATCGGCACAAAAATGTTTACCGAAGCAGCCATGCCGCCCAGGTCCGCGCCCGCCTCGATTGTGTTTCCGATCAGAACGCCCGCCAAAACCGAGTACAGGAACCATCGCGGGTATTCGGTGCGAATTACCGCGAACAGGCCTTTACCCGTCACCAGCCCGAGCTTCGATGACAGGTAAACA
>JAFATG010000305.1 GCA_019244055.1 Acidobacteriaceae bacterium
ATTCCTTGACGGGTTGCTCTCCAGCAGTGCCCGTCTCCGCTTCCTCTGCCGCCCTCATTCTCAACCAGAAATCACCCGTTCGCCAGCAGTTTTCAGCGAACGACAACTGTTTCCTATCCGTACTGTCTCATTTCGCCGCGCAGTGCACACCCCCCCTCACCGAAGAGTTTGTTCGTGTGTCACAAATCACAAATGACGCCCAGTGGATTCCTTTGAGCGATGCGAAGCCCATTTCGGCATTTTCAGTAGCGCCGATATTACCGCAAAGTCGGATTCCAGAAGCTAAGCGCGTTTCTCGTGACTTATCTCATTGAAGGGCCCACGCAACACTGTACCTTCAAAGTTCGAGGAGCAGCGTTTTTGATCACATTAGGAACGAAACAATGCAGGAATATAAACTCAGCCTCATGAGAATGACAGAGACGGCCTTAGCGGTTGCATGCTCCTTGAGTATCGTTGGAGGACTGACAGAATCGTTGAAGGCAGCGCAAGCCGCTGAGCCGAGGTACCCCGCAAAAACTGGCGTGCAAACACCGGGCATTCAGCATGAAATGACTGAACTCGTCCCCGTTGCCACATTCGCGGTCGAAGGACGTCCAGACTGGCTCACGATTACCGAAGATGCGGTATGGGTCGCGAGTTCGAACGTTAATCACGTCGTGCGTCTAGACCCGAAAACGAACCTTCCGGGGGCGATATTGACGATAGCCGAACCCTGTGCCGGGATGGCCGAAGGTTTCGGTAGCCTCTGGATTCCAAGTTGCGGCGACCACGTGGTAGTGCGCCTGGATCCCGAGACAGGAAAAATCCAAGCCAGAGTTGCCGCAAGTCCCGCCGACGACGAGGGCGGGATCGCAATCGGCGCGGGGAGTGTCTGGATCGTTACGTCGAAAGACGGCGATCTCGCGCGGATCGATCCAACCAGCAATGGTGTCAAGGCGCGTATTCGAATTCCGGCGGGCTCATTCAACCCTGTGTTTGCGAACGGTTTCCTCTGGATCAGCTCGAATGCAAACAACACACTTGTCCGAGTCGACCCGGCCACCAACAAGGTGACTGGTCAAACGTCGGTGGGTCCGAGGCCACGCTTCCTTACCGCGGGCGGGGGCTCTGTGTGGGTTCTTAATCAGGGCGACGGCACGATCACTCGCGTGGACGCCTGTACGGGAAAATCGACGGCTACGATCGCGGCGGGGATTCCCGGTGACGGTGGCGAAAACTTCTTCGGCGGGGGTACGGTGTGGGCCACGACGCTCGGTTATCCGATTACTCGGATTTCACCCAGGACGAATACAGTAGTCGGCCAATGGCATGGCAGCGGCGGCGATAGCATTCGCGTCGGTCATGGGTCACTGTGGCTCACCGACCTTAAGGGAGCAAAGGTATGGCGGCTACCCTTCGCGGTGCGGAGCCGCCAATTCCACACAGATGTTCAGCTTAGGACATCCCTGTTCGCCCGACGTCCAACATTTGGGACTGTATCAGGCGGCTTCGGGCCAAACTGCTTTCATCACACGAAGCATGGGCCGTTGGGAGCCGGCAACGATTAGTCGTATCAGGAACTGCAATCGGTGAACGTAATCTTCGCCATCAGCAATCGACAATTGACAAGAGTACACTAGTCATCTCATGCGGAAGCGGAACGCGGTACCCGAGCTAGAAATGCGTGCCTACAGGACCACTGGCGTTCACCTGCCAGCAGATCTCTGGGAGTTGCTGAACAGGGTCGCTTTCGAACGTGCAAAACAGCGGGGCGGCCGTGCCAGCGTCTCTGCCCTCCTCGTCGAAATGATCGAAAAGAACCGTAGGGCTCTGGAACTGGAACTCGGAAAGACGGTGCGATAAGCCACGATGTCCCCCGGCCCAAACGGACTGGACAGCCGAACCGCGCCATCGGTTCCGTACACGTCACGAATCATCAAAGCTGGAGCGTTGATCGGCGACACCAAGACTCTGCTGTCGCATTGGGATCTGAATGCCAGCGTCGAAGACAATCTCAACCGAGCGCGACAGGAGAATTTCTTCGGAAAGGCTTCCCGCTCCCGCGTCGAGGACATTCTGGCGATCTTTCGACAAAGATACCTGACCGAAGCCCCTGTGACCAAAGCCCTGGTCACCCTCGTTCTTCGCAAATTCCCTAGCGCTTGTCTCGAACGCGTTTTCTTTTTTCATGCTGCTCGCGCCGACAAATTACTTCACGATGTTGTCACCGAGGTTCTTGTCCCGATGGAGGAGCAGGGTCATGTGCATATCACGGTGGCAGACCTAAACCGGGCGCTAACCAATTGGGCTGAACAAGGCAAGACGACAAGCCGTTGGTCGGAATCGACGGTCACGCACGCGGTTCGAGGGCTGATGTCAACGCTCAGAGATTTCGGTGTGCTTCAGGGCGCTGTAAACAAGAAGATCGCCCCGTCCTACGTTCCCATTGAAGCGTTTGCTTACGTCATGTTCTACCTCAAGCAGCATCAGTCATCGGGCTCAAAGTTGATTGAATTGCCAGATTGGAAGCTGTTCTTCCTGCGCCGCGAGGTGGTGGAGAGGTTTCTATTTGAAGCGCACCAGCGAGATCTGCTGGAGTACCACGTTGCCGGGAGCGTCACTCGTTTGACCTTCCCCGCTACATCCATTGAGGAGTACGCGAATGTCCTCGTTGAGAGATAACATCAACCTCCTTGAGAGCGACTTGAGGGCCGATCCGCCGAGAATCAGCGTGTACCACGATCTGCCGTTTCCCATTTTCCGGTATGACCCGTGCGCAGAATGGGACCTGCGCCGGGAGATCAGGCTGTTGGAGACCCGCCTTCTGGGTGCTGGCAAAGAGATCCACATCATCCCCATGTCGAGCCTGCTGTGGGCGGCGCTCGACAAAGTTCACGAGAAGGATGATGACGAAGGCCTTGAGGCCGTAATCGAGTTGGAGAAACAGCGGGGCTTCGTGGAGGCTCAGCAGCAGGTGAGCACGTACCTGTCGAGCAAGGTCTGGGTGCCACTTTGGGATTTGCTCGCTGAAAGGCTTGCATCCATAGACCCCGAGAACTCGGTCGTGTTCCTGACCAGAGTCGCAGCGATGTCGCCGGGGATCTTCCATATGTCGATGCTGCTCGACAAGATGCACGGCAAAACCAAAGTGAGGACCATTCTGTTCTACCCCGGCTCCATCGAAGGCACGACCGGGCTGCGGTTTATGGACCTCAAAGATCGTGACGCACTAGGCAACTATCGAGTGAAAATCTATGGATGATGCAACTCCAGTTCAACTCAAGACAGTCGGTGACTTGCTGACCCGAGATCTGACCCGCAAGATCGAGGACATCATTCAAGTCGATCAGGCAAATGAGCACTCGGTGTACGCCGAAATCACCGAGTACGTCGCCACGGACAGCATCCGGGACCAGTATCACGACTTGCTGAAAGCCATTGCGGAAGCCCCGAGCGAACCGCACGAGAGCGTGGGAGTCTGGGTTTCCGGATTTTTCGGTTCCGGCAAAAGCTCTTTTGCCAAGAACCTTGGCTACGCACTGGAGAATCGCAAAGTCCTCGGCCACAGCTTCGCCGACCTGTTCAAGCAGCAGCTTCACGATCCGGCAAAGAAAGATACTCGCATCGGTGATCTTCTCAACCTCATCAACGCCAAAACGCCGACACAGGTCATTCTGTTCGAGATTGCCAAGGAAGCCGACACGCGGAAGGTCACGCAACGGATCGCCGAGTTAATTTACACGGTCCTGCTGCGAGAGCTTGGCTACGCCGAGGACTTCGACATCGCCGAACTAGAGATTGAACTGGAAGCTGAGGGGAAGCTCCCGCAATTCATCTCCACGTGCAAGACTCTACTGAACAAAGATTGGGAGACCGTCCGGGCCGGGGCGCAGAAGTTGTCCAGAGCCAGCGCCATTCTCCACGAATTGGACCCAAAGCTGTACCCGTCTGCCGATTCCTGGGCACACTCTCAACGCAACCGTGATACCTCTATTTCGGTGAGCAAGGTCGTCAGGCGCACCTTCGATCTTTGGAGCCGTCGTCGTCCCGGTCAAGCGCTCGTTTTCATCATTGACGAAGTGGGCCAGCATGTCGCACGGAGCGGGGACAAGATCGAGGACCTGCGTGCCACCATCGAGGAATTCGGTAAGGTTGGCAAGAACCTGCTCAAGGAAGGGAAGATCAAGGCACCCTGCTGGATCGTCGTCACTTCCCAGGAAAAACTGGATGAAGTTGTGGCGGCCATTGACTCGAAGCGCGTTGAACTAGCGAAACTTCAGGATCGCTTCCGGTATCGGGTGGACCTCGCACCGTCCGACATCAGGGAAGTGGCGACGAAGCGTGTTTTGGCGAAGACGGCCGAAGCGGAGGAAACACTGCGGGGCTGGTTCAAAAAAAACGAGGGAATCCTTAAGAATTCTCTTAAGCTAGAACGAACCACCCGCCGCACCGACATCACGGAAAGCGACTCTATCCACTTCTATCCGTACCCGCCGCACTACATCGACCTCTGCATCGGAATCATGTCCGGTATTCGGCTTCAGCCGGGTGCTCCTCGGCATTACGGCGGCAGCAACCGCACCATCATCAAGCAAGCCTATGAAATGCTCGTGTCGGATCGCACTGCGTTCGCCAAAAAGGCAATTGGTGCGCTCGTCACGCTCGACAAGGTGTTCGCGTTGGTGGAAGGCAACCTCTCCAACGAGAAGCGCACCGACATTTACCAGATCGCCGAACGCTTCATCCCGTACGCGATACCGAGTGGCTGCATTCCGACGGCCAGTCGCTACATGGCTTATCCAAAAACTGGCTCGACAAGGTGCAGGTGCGGTATGTTTCCGATGACGACAAGCACTGGGCGGAGCTGAAGAACTTCGGGCACAAACACGTCCACATCCCCGAACACTTCTTGCGTGAGTACGACCGCCTTCTAATGGGCGGGATTTGGGTCCAACTCGATCTTCGTCACATGTACGACGAAGAGCAGAAGGGGAAACGCAGCCCCTTCTGGATCGACAGCCTTAAACCCATCCAGCTTGCGACGTTCGACCTGGATGAATACCGTGCATGCCGCAGCCAGTTCACAACCGACGAATGGATCGACCTATTGCTGCGCACGATTGGGCTGGAGCCAACATACTTCAGCCGCCGTCAGAAGCTGCACTACTTAGTCCGCCTGATCCCGTTGGCCGAAGCGAACTACAATTTGGTGGAACTGGGTCCTCGGGAAACTGGGAAGAGCTACGGTTATCAGGAGTTGTCGCCGTACACGATCCTGCTCACTGGTCCGACGACGGTTGCCAATCTGTTCTTCAACATGGCGACCGGGAAGATGGGGCTAGTCGGGATCTGGGATGCCATCGGTTTTGACGAAGTGGCCGACCTCCAGAAAATGCCGAAGGAGGTCGTGACCACGCTCAAGACCTACTGCGAATCGGGCACATTCGCTCGGGGAAAAGATTCGCTCTCCGGCGCAGCTTCGATTGCGATGTTCGGCAACACGAATCAACCCGTCGAAGTGATGGTGCGCTCGTCCCACCTGTTCATGCCGATGCCTGATGTGATCCGGGAGGACATGGCCTTCCTCGACCGCATCCACTTCTACATCCCCGGTTGGGAGATGCCGAAGATGAAGGTGGACTTCCTGACGAACCATTACGGCTTCGTCGTAGACTACTTGGCCGAGGCTCTACGTGAACTTCGGAAGCACACGTTCACCGAAGTGTTGGACCACCACTTCTCGCTCGGAGCACAGTTGAAATCTCGTGATGTGAAAGCGGTTCGGAAGACTGTTTCTGGGCTGGTGAAGCTGGTCTACCCGAACGGCGAACTGTCGAAGAATGAAGTTTCCGAGCTGCTCGAGCTGGCGCTCGAAGGTCGCCGGCGAGTGAAGGAACAACTCAAGAAAATGGGTTCGTTCGAGTTCCACCAGACGTCGTTTTCCCTGATCGACAACGAGACCAGAGAGGAGAAGTTCGTCGGCGTTCCTGAGCAGGGTGGCCGGGACATGATCTCACTCGATCCGCTAGCTCCGGGTTCGGTGTATACGTCTTCCGTGGACGATCATGCCAAGGTTGGGCTTTATCGTCTGGAGGTCGGATGTTCACCGGGAACGGGCAAGCTCAAGATTGCCGGTGGCGTCGAGGGTCCGATGCGGGAGTCAATTAATCGAGCCTTCGCATATCTGATGGGCCAGAAGGTGAAGATGGGTATCGGCCTTTGACACGACCGATTTCCACGTCGAAGCCATCGACCTGTTGAGCAACCAAGTGCCCTGCGAGGCCGGGATCGCCTTGGTAGTCGCCATCTATTCCGCGTGGAAGCGACAGTCGGCCGTCGCTGGCCTCGTGATCCTCGGCGATCTGAGCATTCAAGGCAACATCAAGGCAATGCGTTCGCTGGCCGAGCCGTTGCAGGTCGCGATGGACAACGGAGCACGAAAGGCTCTGATCCCGCTGGAGAACAAACGGAACTTCCTCGAAGTCTCCGGCGACATCGTCGAACGAGTAGATCCAGTCTTTTTCTCGGACCCGATGACGGCGGCGATGAAGGCGTTGGGATGACGTGAGTATGGCGTTTATTCTCTGTCGAAGGCGTTCGGTTTCGTTTCGATACCTAATGCTCTAGGGACGTTGTCCCTGTCGCCGTCAAGGACCGCTGCGCTGAACCGGCTGCCTCTCCCCATCTTTCGCCAACGCTGCAAGACGCCTGCGGCG
This sequence comes from Acidobacteriaceae bacterium, assembly GCA_019244055.1. Classification (GTDB taxonomy): domain Bacteria; phylum Acidobacteriota; class Terriglobia; order Bryobacterales; family Bryobacteraceae; genus Bog-105. Next base: position 6,699 of record JAFATG010000305.1, read on the forward strand.
CACTCCGCTCCGCTACGTGTGGGTGATCCCCCGGGCCGCCTCTCTCCTTGACGTTGCCCACCCTACCCTCTCCGCCGGGTGCTCGGGGCGTGTTCATTCAACACGCCAATTCCAATCCGAAAAGGAAAGCACTCATGAAAGAAAAGGCAGACGTTTACGAAAAGATCACGACTGAAATTATCGAGGCCATCGAAGCCGGTTGCGGCAAATTCGAATTGCCCTGTCACACCTTTGGCGTTCTCCCCACGAATGCGAGTAATAACCGACGCTACAGAGGCGTGAACACTTTGGCGCTGTGGGCCGTCGCGTCGCGCCGAGGATACAACACAAATCTTTGGGCCACCTATCAACAGTGGCATGAGCTTGGAGCGCAAGTGCGAAAAGGCGAGAAATCCGCGACCGTGGTCTTTTGGAAGTTTTATGACGAAGATCGTGAGAGCGAAGACGACGCTACACCCGAAGTAAACGAAATTGGGCACCGCTGTTTTGCGCGCGCGTACCACATCTTTAACGCCGATCAGGTCGACGGATTCACCGTTCCCGAAATGCCGACCTTACCCGAAGCGAGGCGTATTCAGCGCGCCGAAGATTTCTTCCGGAATACCGGAATCAGGATCGTCGAGAAAGGCGCACGCGCCTGCTACGATCCACAAGCGGATGAGATTCACATGCCGCCCTTCGCGCTCTTCAAAAAGGCCGACTATTTCTACAGCACCCTCGGGCATGAGAGTGTGCATGCCACCGGCGCGGCGAGTCGGTGCAACCGCCAACTAGGAAATCGATTCGGTTCAGAATTGTACGCAGCCGAAGAGCTCGTGGCGGAACTTGGAAATGCATTCGTGTCTGCCGAGCTCCAGCTCGAGACGGAGCCCAGAACGGATAATGCGCCTTACCTTGCTTCTTGGCTCAAAATGTTCAAGGACGACAGGCGCGCAATCTTCACGGCTGCAAGTAAAGCACAGCAAGCGG
>JAFATG010000125.1 GCA_019244055.1 Acidobacteriaceae bacterium
GCTGTGTAGGAGGGGACATGCTTAGCGATTTCTTTTTTCGTCTGCGAGCCGTATTTCGGCGTGCCGCCGTAGAGCAGGAGCTCGAAGAAGAACTGGGTTCCCATTTCGCGCATCAGGTCGAGAAGTTCGTTGGATCGGGCTTAACAAGCGAGGAAGCGACGCGGCGCGCTCGGCTCGAATTCGGTGGACTCGATCAGGTGAAAGAAGAATGCAGGGATGCTCGGGGCGTAAAGCTGTTTGAAAATCTGCTTCAGGATTTGCGTTACGGGCTCCGCCAGTTGCGAAGAGATCCGGGCTTTACGGTAACAACGGTGCTGACGCTAGCACTTGGCATTGGAGTGAATACGACCATTTTCAGTTTGCTTAGCTCGATGCTGCTGCGTAAGCCGCCGATTAATGATTCGGGCCGTGTGATGATGCTGCTCAGCCGGCACCCTGGCGCGGGCTCGTCAGCGGACGAAGGGAACCGGATGCCGGTTTCGGCGGCTGACTTCCTGGATTGGCGTATACAGGCAACTTCATTTTCAGGAATTGCAGCGAGTTCCGAGAAAGACTTCGCTCTGGGTACCCGTACGCAGCCAGCGCGCATTCCGGGAGCTCAAGTATCAGCCAACTACTTTCAGGTGCTCGGCGTATCGCCGATATTAGGCCGTGCGTTTGCCCCGGGCGAGGATCAGACAGGACATGAGCACGTCGCGGTGCTCCGCGAAGATTTATGGAAAGGCCGCTTCGGTGCCGACCCGCAGGTGATCGGCCGCGCAGTTAAGATCGACGGCGAGATGTACACCGTGATTGGCATCATGCCGGACAGCTTTCGAAGGATGTGGCTTTTTCCGGCGGAGCTGTGGGTTCCGCTTGTGTTTACCGCGGAGCAATTGCAGCCAGCGGCACGGAAATCGGGATTTCTGCATGTGTTTGCGCGCCTTAAGCCAGGCGTCAGCGAGGCCGCGGCACGCGTAGAGGTAATCACGATCGGCACGCGAATCGCCACTGCCCACCCGGAAAGTGAAAAGGGATGGAGCGCCAATCTCATGAGCGTGCAAAAGTACGCAATCGAGGAGAGCAGTTCAAAAACCCCGCTCCTGTTTCTACAAGCTGCTGTCGGGTTCGTGTTGCTGATCGCCTGTGCCAATGTGATCAATCTTTTACTGGCGCGAAACTCCGCCCGCCAACGGGAATTCGCGATTCGCGCGGCACTCGGGGCCAGCCGATTTCGGCTGGCCCGGCAGCTCCTTGCCGAGTGCCTCATGCTCGCGTTGTTTGGCGGAGGCTTGGGACTGCTGCTCACCATCTGGGGCCTACGGATGTTGCGGGCAGGATTCGACTGGAACGAATATGCCGTTCTCACTGCCGAGCAGTTGTCAATAGATAGCACGGTTCTGGCGTTCACTGTTGCAGTCTCGCTGGTAACCGCACTTATTTTTGGGCTTGCGCCAGCGGTTCAAGTATCGCGACGAGACCCCAATACCGGGCTTAAGGAAAACTCGCGAACAACAACAACTGGTCGCGAACACCATCGTTTACAGAACCTCCTGGTAATCGGCGAGCTGGTGTTATCGGTTGTTCTATTGTCTGCGCAGCTCTCTTTGTCACATACTTCATTCAGGAGATACGGGTGAACCCTGGCTTTAGCCCGCAGAACGTCCTTACGGCATCCGTTCGGCTCAGCGGCCCTGGCTACGCGGCGGCGGCGCATCAAACGACTTTCTTTCAGAACGTGCTGCGGCGAATTGCCGCTTCTCCGCAGGTCCTCTCGGCAGCGGCGGCCAGTGATCTCCCTTTTACCTTTCCGAGCTCGGCGCGAGTGGTGATCGAAGGACGACCAGTGCCCGAGACGGAAAAGCAAGCAATGGTGGGCTACTTTGCCGTGAGCCCCGGTTACTTCAGCGCGGCACAGATTCCGCTGCGTGAGGGGCGCGAATTTACAACGTTTGATAAGGCCGGATCGCCTCCGGTGGTCATCGTGAATCAAGCCTTTGCCGAGAAATTCTTCCAGCATGAGAATCCGCTGGGCCGCCGCATTCATCTCAGCCGGGAAAATTTACAACGCGCAGCAACCGGGCCCGAATGGAACCAGATTGTGGGTGTTATA
>JAFATG010000275.1 GCA_019244055.1 Acidobacteriaceae bacterium
AGACGCGCTCGCCGTCGCGCTCAAAGGAGCGCATCTTCCCGCTTTGGTGGGACAGGTTGCGCGAGATGAAGCCACGCACCGTATGGGCCTGCCAGCCAGTTGATTTCGGATCTCGTTCAGGGTAGCGCCTTCCGGCCGGCGCAACAGGGTTAACACCTGGGCCGCTTTCGAGCCCTCGCGAAATATCGGCTGCTGCTGCGGTTTGGAAGCGCGCCGCGCAGGAGTACGACTTGCTGCTGTTTGCGGCTGAATGGCTCGCCAGATCCGTGTAATCGCGGTGTTACGATCCGTAAACCGAGTGACTGCTTGTACGCCCGGCAAGCGGTTCCAGATCGCAACCAGTCGCTTCATCGGCCATTCCGTAGCTAGCTTCTGTAGTTCCTGTTCGCTTGCAAACGTGCTGCCGCCTGGTTCCAGTTCTCCCGGCCCTTGTTCGTCGCTCACGCGGATATCATCCTCGCTTGTGACATGAAATAGCATCGCTTGGAATCCCTCATTTCCGGTACAGCGTCGCTGCTCTACCGATCACATCCATCGCTCTGCTATCAACGAAAAGCAAGTCGAATGTTCGCGCTTAAACCGCCTCGTGTAGCTGGAATTCTGGCTGCTTCGACTGGACTTTCTAGGCCCACATCAGTCTGGGATCTGGCATGCCGAAACACTCCAAAATCGTTCCCATTACTGCCGGAAGGCTCAACTCGCACGAGCCGCATAAACCAATGCCGGTTCCGATCCGAAAGGAAAGCTTCGTGCAAATCTCGTTTTCGCAGCTGCTCCTTGATTCCTTACAGCACCAGGAAGCGAACAAAACGACGCGATCAGAAACCAGCGCACGAACACGAGGCAAAATCATTTACCTGCCGAAGCGCAGGTCCGATGACAGCTGCAGCGCCTGAGCACCTGAGCACGCATTTGCTGCCGCAGCTACAAAAATATGCGAGCAACAGGCCGGTCCTTTCGTTCCCTTGCGCCTGGGCTTTGCTTCCCGGCCAGACGGATTTCACCCTGGATGAGGAAGGCTCGCGAAACATCTGCGAGCTGAAAACAAAGCACTTGTCTGCGGGCTGTTAACTAATGGGTCAGATGTTCGTAATCCGACCGGGGAGCCACTCCCCTTTTGCGAACATACACGCACCGGAGAGCGATGGTAATCGACTAAGTTGCCGGATTCCAATCAGATGCACGCGTAACGAAATTGGCATCTCCTGTCCGCTTTATTTACAGCAAAATTTAACAGCAGGACAGTCCACAGCTGATGACATGCTCCGCGCTCTCATGCCGACGCCTGCACAATTTCCTGCATGCAAGCAGCTGAGCCATCGTTAATGCGGATCGCCTGAACTAATTCAGATCGACGGTAGTGGTGCTTTAGCGTGGAACATTTCGCGACGCTGAGAGCAATCTTTACCAAAACATTACAGGTTCTCCACCTACTAGGCCGTTTGCGGCTGAAACAATCAGATTCGGTTGCAACTGCACCCGGTTGTCGTTTGCACCTGAAACCTGTGGCCACAGGAAGGAACAGGCAACCGGGTGCTTTATGATTGAATGCGCTGCCGTTGCACCTTGCGGAACGAAACTCGGTCTGTCATTTGGCCCGGTTTTTTATCTCCAGAGCCCGTTCGAATTTGCCTCGCAGCGCAACAAAGAGCGGGGGGCTGCTTGGAAGTTGGCGAATCACGCCGATGTAGGACCGGCGCCTCTGACGTGTTCTCTCCGCGAAAAAGAGAACTATGTCGCTCTGTTCGCCTAGCAGGATGCTGAAAAACGGATAGGCAACGTCAGTTGGTGTGGGTCGATTTTCCAAGGAGTATAAAAGGAAGTGAGCTTCCGCTACCATGGCGGACAAAGGAGGACCTCATGTCGAGAGGCACGGTAACCATTATTCTCGCGTTTGTGACTGCGGCCGGCTGCGCTTCGGCTACTTCGCTCTATGGCACCTATCAGGCTTCGGCTACCCACACGTGTAGTGGCGTCAACTGTTCGTCGGCTACAGATGTCATCACCGGGACCGGGTCGAATACCTTGCAGGGCGCTAGCGAGTTCACGGCCACGATAACCGAGACCCCCTTTTTCCAAGGGGACTTCCAACCGGGCATTATTGTGTTCACTTCGCAATCCAACGGCGGCGAGATCTCTGGTGTGCTAAACCTGGCCTGGGTTCGCAGCATTGCACCACCGCCCTTCGAATTAACCGGGACAGTGGAGATTACGGGCGGAACCGGCCCGTATTCCGGGTTTCGTGCGAACACGAATGTTTTCGGAAAAGGCACTTTCACCAGTCTGATGAGTGCTACCGGTACCGTCGCCCTTGTGCCCGAACCCGGAACTTGGTCGCTGTTACTGCTATTCGGCTTGGCAGCCATGGCATATTTCAGGCCGGGTTCGATGCAGCGGAAGTGAATTTCTGCCCGCCGCTGCAACACGAATGCCGACTCAGCTGCTTTTTAGTAGCAAATCGCGCACGCGTCGGCCACCCCAGCGTACAGCATCCGACAGCTGCAGTTCAGTGCTCTCCGCCTAATCAGTTCCAGCGGCGTGTGCCTTAAAACTCCGCCAACCACGGAATCGAGCCCAGACCTCGGGAATCGGCCAAAAGCGCGATCGGCGGAGAATCGCGCCCGTATGGCCCGAAAATCGAAATGTGTCGTCGGCACGTGGTGACGATCATGGATCACGCCGCCGCGCGATAGTAATAGTTCAGCATCCCACCGAGTCGTTCTCGGCGGCGAATAGTGCCTGACGTCTCCGAAGCTAAATCGGAAACGATGAGCCGGTTGCCGAGGCCCTGATGATTTCTCTCTTGGTGATAATGTGCTACGAACTCTCGAATCAGTCGGCGCAAGGAGTGCTCGCCGAAGAGTTGTTGTCCGCAAAAACTCGATTAGCTAGCGAAATCAGCCGGATAACTGTGCGACTATTGCGAGGTGCGATGCGTGTTCAGACAGCTATCAAAGGTAATCGTTGCGTTGCAGATCTTTGCTTTTGACGGTGTGAGCATGTGCGCCGCTCTGGTCCGCAATCGTACTGCGCTGGCAGCCGAAAATCTGTTCTTGCGTAAGCAGCTGGCCTTATTTCAAGAACGGGAGAAGAGACCAAGACCGACGACGGCGGCGGACCGCTTCGCTTTTGCCAGGCTCGCTCGCCTCTTCGATTGGCGTAGCGCTTTGGTGATTGTGAAGCCTGCCACTCTGATCAGTTGGCATCGAGCTGCTTTCCGCCGATTCTGGCGTTGGAAATCGAGACCGGTCGGACGGCCGCAAGTCTCGGCCGGGCTGCGGCGTCTCATCCGCCGAATGGCTGCCGAAAATCCGACTTGGGGTGAAGAGCGAATTGCGGATGAACTCCTGCTCAAGCTTCAAATTCGAATCTCACCGAGAACCGTGGGTAAGTACCTTAAACATCCGCCCTATCCACGCGGATCGAAGGATCAGAGGTGGTCTACTTTTCTCCGCAATCATGCCGGTAGCATCGTCGCCTGTGATTTCTTGTTTGTGTGACAGCTCGTTTCCGCATCCTTTATGTATTTGTTGCACTTGAGATCGGATCTCGACGCCTGATTCACTTCAACGCAACCCCACATCCGACAGCTGAGTGGACCCTGCAGCAACTCCGGGAAGCACTTCCTGGCGATCAGGAGTACAAGTTTCTGCTTCACGATCGTCACACAAGTTTCTCAGCGGACCTAGACCAAGAGGTCCAGAGCTGGGGCATCCACGTGCTGCGATCACCCGTTCGGATGCCGACCGCAAATGCTCATTGCGAACGACTGATCGGAACGATACGTCGAGAATGTCTGGACTATGTCATTCCGCTTAATGTGTGTCACCTGCGACGAATCCTTCGTGAGTGGACCTGCCATTACAATACTGGCCGCCCACATCGGTCCCTCGGTCCAGGCATTCCCGATCGCCGCAACGAAACTTCAGTCGCAGGCAATCACACCAATGGCCAGCACCTCGCTTCACGGATCATTGCAAAAGCAATTCTCGGCGGACTGCATCACGAGTACCGTTTGGAAAAAGCCGCATGAGCTCCACGACACAATTATTGCGGAGCACACCCATTGCCTCGCGAAGATCAGAAGTGAAGAGCGCTGGCGCGGCTACTCGGTCGTGTAATTGATCTCCAGCCGGCACACGCGTCTCATCGAGCCCGCCAGGATCAA
>JAFATG010000278.1 GCA_019244055.1 Acidobacteriaceae bacterium
GCGAAACGTCGTATCCGTCATCAGCAACCGGGTCTGCTCGCGCGTCCACGCCGCAAATCCCTTCGGGCCCACCCGCTCAAGGAGTTGCCGTGTGCCTTCGGGCGGATGAACCAGTGTCGAGTGGGGGACCGGCGCCTCGCGAATGACCGCCGGTTTAGGTTTATCGGCTACTGCAAGGTTTCCATTGACGATAATGTCCGCCAAATAGGTCAACAGCTTCGTCGCACGGTCACGTCTGGCACGAAACGAAAAGAGCCGCGGATTTTCGTCCAGAAATGACGTCGTTGTGTCCCCCGCTTGAAATGCAGGATCGTTGACGACGTTTTCAAGGAACGGAATATTGGTCTTGACGCCGCGAATCCGAAACTCGCGCAAGGCGCGGTCCATTCTTTGGCACGCCTGCTTGAAGTTGCTGCCCCAAGCCGTCACCTTCACGAGCAAGGAATCGTAGTACGGCGAAATAACCGCGCCGCCGTAAGCCGATGCTCCATCCAGGCGAATGCCGAAACCTGCCGGTGAACGATAGGTGTGAATCTTGCCATAATCCGGCATGAACCCGTTGGCCGGATCTTCTGTTGTGACTCGGCACTGAAGAGCCGTGCCGTGCAGCGGAACATTCTGCTGTGGCGGCAGGCCGATTTCTTCTCCGTCCAGAGCCAGGCCTTGCGCCACCTGAATCTGCGTGCGCACGATATCGACGCCCGTGATCATCTCGGTCACGGTGTGTTCCACTTGCACCCGTGGATTCACCTCGATGAAGAACCATTCGAACGTATCTGCATCCACCAGGAACTCCACCGTCCCCGCGTTGTAGTAACCCGCCGCGCGGCCGAGCGCAACCGCCGCATCCGCCAGCGCTTTTCGGATGGAATCGGGCAGGCCAATCGCCGGTGCGATCTCGACCACCTTTTGATGCCGCCTCTGCACCGAGCAATCGCGCTCGTACAGATGCAGAATGTTGCCGTGAGTGTCGCCGATGATCTGAATTTCAACGTGCTTCGCCCGGCGAATATAACGCTCGAGAAACACAGCAGGATTCCCAAATGCGGCCGCTGCTTCCTGGCTCGCCTCCTCGAGCTTTGTTTTCAAATCCGCCGGCGACAATACTACCCGCATGCCGCGGCCGCCCCCGCCGAACGCCGCCTTGATAATGAGCGGAAATCCGATGGAGTGAGCAGTCTGCTGGACGTCAGCGCTGGCGGGATCCAGAGGGTCTTCTGTTCCCGGCACCACCGGGATTCCCGCTTCTTGCGCCAGTTTTCGCGCTGCTGTTTTATCGCCAAGCCTCTCCAGAATCTCCGTGCTCGGCCCAACGAATGTGATACCCGCTTGCCGGCAGGCGGTCGGAAGCGCTGGATTCTCGGATAGAAATCCGTACCCTGGATGGATCGCGTCCACGTCTTTCTCTTCTGCGAGCGCGACGATTCCATCGACATCCAAATAGGCCTGCACGGGACCCTTTCCTTGGCCGATGAGATAGGCTTCGTCCGCTTTGAACCGGTGAAGGCTGAGTCGATCCTCCTGCGAATAAACGGCCACCGTCCGCAGTCCGAGCTCGTTGGCCGCTCGCAGGATGCGAATAGCGATCTCACCACGATTTAAAGCAAGGAGTTTCCGCATGCAAAACAGGGCGGGAAGTAAAAGGGTAGCATTCGCGCCCCGCCTGCCGGCCCCGAGACTTACACTGGAGACTTACAATAAGGGCGTGAAATTTGCCGCCCTGATTCTCGCCGCCGTTGGCTTTGCCGTAGCCCAACAGAACCCTCCCGACCAGGCGCACGGCCCTGGCGAGGAGCACAACGGTAATTTCATCATTCGCTTCGAGCCGAAAGTCGTCCTGCAGACGAACGCACCCATACCGTTTGAGATCGACGTAACCGACGACCTGCACAAGCCTCTGACTCAAGCGAAGGTGACGCTCCAGATCGAAACTGCTGAGCACGCAAATGTGAATGTCTTTAAGGCGCCGATGACAAATCCTGGAGTCTATATCGCAAAACCGACCTTCCCTCATGCCGGGCAATGGAACGTCTATGTGGAAGTTCATCGCGCAAACGAAATGAGTGCACGGACTATTCAATACTACGTTCCGGAATCTGCACAATAAGCCTTCGCCAACAGAGCTCGGTTGCTGTGGAACGTTTCCCGCACGAAACAAACCCCGTGCGAGCCCGCCGATCACATACTTAGCCCTTCTCGGGTCATGGCATTGCGTCGAGAAAGAGGCATGAAAGATTACGCGCATGAAAGATTAAGACCCATGCGGAATTGGCCGATCCTAAAGTGCATGGCGACGAAATGGCTCTACGTTGTCGGACTGCTCCTTTGCTTGACGCGCGATGGAAACGCGGGCGACTCAGTGGCGAAGAGAATGGTCTTGGCCCATAACTTCTACCGGAGTAGAGTTGGAGATCCACCACTCACCTGGTCGGACGATTTGGCAACCAGAGCACAGGAGTGGGCGACAACGCTCATCGAGGAAGGGACGTACGCCCCGCGTCGGGATGGGCGCTTCGGTGAAAATCTTTTTGAAATCTCGGGCGGCAGCGCGAACCCTATGCAAGTTGTAAGCGCATGGGCATCAGAGGCAGCCAATTACAATCACGCCACTAATGGCTGTACCGCCCGTTGCGGGCACTACACGCAAGTTGTTTGGCGCAGCACTAGGCTCGTCGGCTGCGGAGTCGCTCGAAATGCGAACAGAGAAGTATGGGTTTGTGACTACGCTCCACACGGTAACACAATTGGCGAGTGGCCATATTGATCGGTTCGTTTTGCGTACGGGAGGCCGTCGAGGAAATCTTCATATTCCTGTTCGCTTTCGTACGGCATGATTTTGAAGCGGTCCAGTGAGGCCATGCGAAAGGCGTTGAAGGAGACAGTTTCTTTTCCTTGGGTGTTCGCGGGCCGCAGGATAGCTGAGCATTCTGGCGATTGGCGGAGTTGGGCAGGGGAGCATACGCTTGCTGTCACTCGCGGTTCCGAATCGGGGACTGCTTGCTGCGGGCGCGGCTCAGAATCGGGAAGGAGGCCTGCTTTGTTCGATGCGTTCGCGCAGGGCGGTGGCTTCGGCGATAAATTCTGGGGTGAACTCGTCGAAGAGTTCGGGATTTGGTTCGCTGGATCTAGCGGACATAGATTCTCCTGAGGCGAAATTACATCGGAGTACATTCCTCGGGCTTCGCGGGATCCGCGTAACGCATTCTGGGCATGTGCGATTTTTGTCTGGTCATCGCCGGTGATTGACCGATAGAGCCGCCCCAGTTGCACAACGTATTCCGTTCCTGCCCAATCAAGCAGATCGTTATGTCCGGCGCCGCGCACTGGCCAGAACGTCTTCGGCTCGTTCGCGGCGGCGAAGACCATCTTGCCCTGCGAGATCGGAACAATGGTGTCCGCCTCTCCGTGAATGAGAAGCAGGGGAACCCGTACGTTCTTCATCCTCGTGCGGGTATCGAAGCCTCGGAACAAAGCTGCGCCAACGAACGGCACAACCGTATTCGCCATGTCCGCAAGCGAAGTAAATGGCGATTCAAGCACCACAGCCGCGCATGGCCGCCTCCCCGCAGTTTCCGCCGCGACAGCGGTACCGATTGATTCTCCGTGAATCACCATTTTGTCGCTCGGGAAACCTGAACCGGCAAGCCATTCATAGCCAGCATCTGCGTCCCGGTACAACCCGCGCTCGGTGGGCACGCCACTGCTCTTGCCATAACCCCGGTAATCGAGTATCAGGACGGAAGACCCGGCCTCCAGGATGGCGAGGGCATGCTCGACTCGGTGCGTGACATTGCCTGCATTCCCGTGCAGGAAGAGTGTTGCCAAGTTCGCCCGCTCGCTTGCAAACCACCAGGCATGAAGACGGACGTCGTCTTTGGTCGTCAGCCAAACATCGTCCAAACTTGGCAACGTGCTCTTTCGGGGGACCGTCTATAACGCCTGGGGAATGTCAAGAGAAAAGAAGAGCGCTCGACTCGATTGGACGTCAAGGCCGCCGCAGGCGTTCATCGAAGACCCTTGACGTCAGCTCAGTCGTAAGAATAGAAAACGGGGCAAAGACCAGACCTGGGCTTTGCCGATGTCAAGCATAAGAAGTCGATTCTAAGTTCGCGCGGGGAAATCAAATCGGATGGAATCGCTGATTCCATCACCCATCTATTCGATCTTGTTGACCATAATTTTTTTCGGACTCCTCCCCTATTGGGGAGGCAAGGCGCCCAATCACAAGCTCGATGAGTTAATCAGTCACCACGGTCCCCCGCGGGCTGCCTTGCATGCGAACCAGGCTGCGCATCATCGCTTGTGAGCGCAGCATCCAATACATCCTGATGGCGAGTTTGCGCGCGATCGCGGTGATCGCGACGGCAGAGGAGCGACGAACTTTAAAACGAAGATAGTCGCGATGGAGTTCGGCGTCATATCTGATAGCGGTGTGTGCTCCCTCTACCAGCAGCCAGCGCATCATCATGTTCCCCTGTTTGCTAATAGGTCCAAAATGTTGCCGGCCGCCGGTCGAATATTCTGTGGGATTCAAGCCCAAATAGCTGACAACCTGCTTACTGCGTTCAAATCGCTCGGCCGGTCCAATGGTCAGGACAAACGCCAGAGCAATATTGGCGCCCACGCCGGGATGGGTCATCAACCGTAAAGCATCCTCACACGCGCGCGCCTCCTCGACCACCGCGCGATCTAACTCTCCGATGGATGATTCCATCTGGTCAAGCATGCGCAGCAACTCCTCACGTCGGAAATGGGCCCACGGCCCAAGCGGCAGCACCTCCAATTCCTTTCTCCCCTGTGTGTTCCAAAGCTTTCTCCTGCGACAGAGGCCCTGGCTCATGGTCAAGCTCTGGAGTTGGTTCTTGATCGATGCGCGCATACG
>JAFATG010000180.1 GCA_019244055.1 Acidobacteriaceae bacterium
TCGCGCAATTAGAAGGACCAGCCGCTATCACTGAGGCGCAGTGCAGGCTGGAGCGATTAACTGAAATCTTTGGCGCCAAAAACCTCTTTGTTGAACTACAACGGCACTACCGCCGCGACGAGGAAGCGCGGAACCAGGCGCTCGTTGAATTGGCGAACAGCATGAAACTGCCGTTGCTGGCGACGAATGGCGTTACGCAGGCGGCTGAAGACCGGCGCGAACTTCAGGATGTACTCACCTGCATCCAGCACAAAACGACATTAGTGGAAGCCGGAAAGCTTCTGAACGTGAACGCAGAACGATACGTGAAGACGTCGGAGCAGATGCACGCGCTATTTGCGGATCTGCCGGTTGCGCTTGCCAATACGGTAGAACTGGCAAACCGGCTCAACTTCACGCTGGTGGATTTGGGATACGAGTTTCCGCGCTATCCGGTGCCGCCAGGCGAGACGGCCATGACCTATCTGCGTCAGTTGACCGAGGCCGGAGCCAGGAATCGGTATCGTCCTTATTACGAAAAAGCGCAGCGGCAGATAGAACGCGAACTCGCTTTAATCGACAAGCTGAACCTGCCGGGTTATTTCCTGATTGTCTGGGACATCATCGATTTCTGCCGGCGAAACAAGATTCTGGTGCAGGGGCGCGGATCAGCGGCGAATAGCGCAGTCTGTTACGCGCTGGGAATTACGGCGGTGGATCCGGTGGGCATGGATCTGCTATTCGAGCGGTTTCTTTCAGAAGAGCGCGGCGAGATGCCGGATATCGATCTGGATCTGCCTAGCGGAGACCAACGTGAGCGGGCCATTCAATACGTGTACGACCGATATGGACAACTTGGCGCAGCGATGACGGCCAATGTCATTACATATCGCGGCCGCTCGGCAGTGCGCGATGTCGGGAAGGTGCTTGGTTTCGCTGAAGAGGAAATCGGGAAGCTTGCCAGCCAAATCAACACATTTGAATGGCGTGATTCGAAAGATACGCTGGAGCGCAGATTTCGGGATCAAGGATTCGACCTGCGCGATCCGCGCACGCTGAAGTTCTTCTCCTTGACGAGCGAGATCATGGACCTGCCGCGCCATTTAGGACAGCATTCCGGCGGCATGGTGATCTGTCAAGGGCAGCTTGATTCCATCGTTCCGCTGGAACCGGCGACGATGCCGGGCCGCGTAGTAGTGCAGTGGGATAAAGACGATTGCGCGGACCTGCAGATCATTAAAGTCGATCTGCTGGGGTTGGGAATGATGGCCGTGTTGGAGGACACGGTGGAAACCATTCGCGAAAAGTACGGCGAAGGAGTAGATCTGGCGCATCTGCCACAAAACGACAAAGACGTGTATGCCTGTCTGCAGAAAGCGGACACGATCGGGTTGTTTCAGGTAGAAAGCCGGGCGCAAATGTCCTGCCTTCCGCGCATGAAACCGGCAACGTTTTACGACATCGTCGTACAGGTAGCGATTATCCGCCCTGGGCCAATTGTTGGACAAATGCTGCATCCCTATTTAAAGCGGCGGCAAGGGCTGGAAGAACCGATTTGTTTGCATCCATCTCTGGAACCGGTCTTGAAGCGAACGCTAGGAGTGCCGTTGTTTCAGGAACAATTGATTCGCATTGCGATGCTAGCGGCGGGCTTCACCGGTGGACAAGCAGAAGAGCTTCGGCGGGCATTCGGATTCAAGCGCTCGGAGAGGCGCATGCGCGAAGTGGAAGTCAAGCTGCGGGAGGGCATGGAACGGAACGGAATTACCGGGGAAACACAGGAACGCATTGCACAAGCGATCACATCGTTCGCTCTGTACGGATTCCCGGAATCGCATGCCGCCAGTTTTGCGCTGCTTGCGTATGCCAGCGCTTACTTGAAGTGTCATTACCTGGCAGCGTTCATGGTAGCGATGCTGAACAATCAGCCAATGGGATTTTACTCGCCCGCCACGCTGGTGAAAGATGCGCAGCGGCATGGGCAACGGTTTCGCCCTGTCGACATTCTGCGATCTGATTACAAATGCACGGTGGAAAGCGATGGCAAAACGAAATATGTGCGGCTGGGCCTGAATTATGTGCGTGGATTGAGTAGCTCAACGGCAAAGAAGATAGAAGAAGAACGAAAGCGCAGGCCGTTTACCTCTTTGCGAGACCTCGTGCGCCGAGTAACAGAGCTGCAAAAGGACGAAATTTCGGCTCTGGCCGAATTAGGCGCTCTGAACGCGCTTCCAAAAGAGAAATCAGACCGGCACCGGCGAGGCGCATTGTGGCAAGCGGAGCTGGCGCTGCAGCCGGTGGGCGAATTGCTGGAACCGGCAGCGGACGATGGAACAAGATCGCCTTTGCAGCCAATGACGCCCGGGCAGCGCACGTATGCCGATTTCAATACGAGCGGCTTGACAATCGGCAAGCATCCTATGGCGCATTACCGGGAACAGATGCGCGAAATGGGAATCCTGGATGCCGCCACAGCGAAAGCGCAACGAAACGGAATGGTGCTGACGGTAGCAGGATGCGTGATCACACGGCAGCGTCCGGGAACGGCGAAGGGGTTCGTGTTTATGAGCCTCGAAGATGAAACCGGAATTATTAACATCATCGTGCAGCCTGATCTTTTCGATCGCAAACGGCTGGCTTGCACCGTTTCTCCTTATGTTCAGGTCAAAGGAGTGCTGCAAAGCATCAGCGGAGTAATCTCCGTGAAGGCAGGCGATGTTGAGGAGCTGACGTTCCGTGATGCAGCGGCGGTGCAGTCGCACGATTTTCACTAACAAGCGTAAGCTTGCGCTCAAGCACTCGCAAGCGTAGCTTGCGCTCCAGCAATGTACTCTGGCAGTGAATGGATCGACGCACATTTTTGTCCAGCGCCGCGCTGGCCGGACTCGGACTGGCAGCCCAGTCGAACGCACAACAAGAAAAGACCGCTCAGCCGAAGCCCCAACCTCCACCGCCGCCAAGTCCCGAAGACCTCAAGAATGCGCCCGGCGTGCACCCATCGAGCTTTGCTTTCGATGAAGTGGCGGCCTTCGATCTTCGGGACAAAATCAAATCCGGCGAGCTGACCTCCGAGCGAATCACCGAGCTCTACCTACAGCGAATCGAGGATGTTGACTCGCATGGCCCGGCACTCCGCTCGCTGATCGAGATCAACCCGGACGCGCTGGAAGTGGCACGAGCACTAGATGCAGAGCTGAAAACGAAGGGTCCTCGCGGTCCGCTGCATGGCATTCCCGTACTGATTAAGGACAACATCGACACAGCGGACAAGATGCACACGACCGCTGGCTCGCTCGCGCTTGACGGGACGTCGGCAAAACAGGACGCGTGGGTTGCAGAGCGCCTGCGAGTGGCTGGAGCAGTGATCCTGGGCAAGACGAATTTGAGCGAATGGGCCAACTTTCGATCCACTCATTCGACCAGCGGGTGGAGCGGCCGCGGCGGACAGACCAAAAATCCCTATGCGCTCGATCGCAACCCGTGTGGTTCGAGCTCGGGCACCGGTGTGGGCATCTCGGCAAATCTGGCAGCTCTGGGAGTCGGAACGGAAACGGACGGATCCATCGTCTGCCCTTGCTCGATGAACGGCATCGTTGGAATCAAGCCGACCATCGGACTGATCAGTCGCGCTGGAATCATTCCCATCGCTCACAGCCAGGACACAGCCGGACCGATGGCGCGTTCGGTGCGCGACGCGGCATTGCTGTTAGGCGCGCTAACAGGCGCAGATCCGCGCGATCCGGTAACGCAGGCAAGCGCCGGAAAGTTCTACACGGATTACACACAGTTCCTCGATCCCAATGGCCTGCGAGGCGCGCGCATCGGCATCGCTCGATCTTATTTCACGATTGGGATCGCGGTTACGGAGCTGATGAACGAGTGCATCGACCTCATGAAGCAGGCAGGCGCGCTGATCGTAGATCCCGTAGATCTGAGTACGGGAAATGCGTGGGGCGATAGCGAGCTGGAAGTATTGCTGTATGAATTCAAAGCCGACTTGAACACTTATCTGGCGAATCGCGGCGCGCCGGTGAAATCGCTCGAAGACTGCATCGCATTCAACCGCGCGCATCGGAAGGAAGAGATGCCCTACTTCGAGCAGGAGCTTATGGAGCGGGCACAAGCGAAGGGACCCTTGGCGGAGAAGGCCTATAAAGACGCGCTCACCGATAATCACCGGCTGACGCGCAAAGAAGGTATCGATTCGCTAGTTGCAAAACATAAGCTGGATGCGATTGTCGGACCCACGGCCGGACCGGCCTGGGTTACCGATTGGGTAAACGGAGATCGCGCAGACAGTGGATGCGCCTCGCCACCGGCAGTGGCTGGCTATCCCCACATCACGGTGCCTGCGGGATTCAATTTCGGTTTGCCAATCGGCATTTCGTTCTTCGGCACCGCATGGACAGAGCCGAAGCTGATCAAAATCGCGTACGCGTTCGAACAGATACGAAAAGCAAGGCGAAAACCGGAATTCTTAGCCACCGTCAATTTCTATGCCTAATCAACCGTTCGTCACGCATCCTAAAAGGGGAAGAGATAGGGATGCGAGATGGCGAATAGGCACAGAGTTGTCATTTTAGGCGCTGGTTTCGGAGGGCTGTACGCGGCGAAAGCGCTGAAGCATGCGCCCGTGCACGTGACGGTAATCGATCGCCGCAACTACCATCTGTTCCAACCGCTGCTGTATCAAGTGGCGACCGGTTCACTATCGCCGGGAGAAATCGCAGCTCCGATCCGCGGCATCCTCGCGAAACAGAAGAATACGAGAGTGCTGCTGGATGAAGCCGTAGATATCGATCCGACCGGCAAAACGGTTGTGCTGCACGACGAGAGAATTGCGTATGACTCACTGATCATCGCGACCGGTTCCAAGGGCAGCTACTTCGGCCACGACGCGTGGAGCAAGTATGCTCCACCCGTCAAGGGGATCGAGAATGCAACCACAATACGCCACAAGCTGCTGTTTGCGTTCGAGTCTGCGGAGCGAATCAGCGATCCGGCAGAGCGCCAGGCATGGTTAACGTTTGTGATCGTCGGGGCCGGCGCGACCGGGGTGGAGCTGGCGGGGGCTCTGGGAGAAATTGCGCATCACACGTTGAAGGACGATTTTCGCTCCATCGACCCAAGGACCGCAAAAATCCTGGTGCTCGACAGCGCGAAGCGGATTCTCTCTACCTTTCCGGAGGATCTGTCGAGGCATGCAAAGAAGTCGCTGGAGAAGCTGGGCGCCACGATTCGCACAGAGGTGCTGGTCACCAACGTGGATGAAAACGGAGTAACGGTGAAGACACCGACCGGCGAAGAACACATCTCCTCGCATACGGTGATCTGGGCGGCGGGTGTGACGGCCTCCGATTTCGGGCGGCAGCTTGCGAAACGCACCGGGGCGCAAACCGAAAAAGGCGGCCGGATCGTCGTCGACCAATCTCTCACGATCCCGGGTTATCCGGATATTTTCGTGGTCGGCGATATGGCGTATTCAACCGATTCCAAGGGCAAGCCGCTGCCGGGCGTGGCGCAAGTGGCGATGCAAGGCGGCGCGTACGCAGCCAAGACAATCGTGAAACGAGTGAAAGGCGACCGGAACATTCGACCGTTCGATTATTTCGATAAGGGCGATCTAGCGGTGATCGGTCGAGGCTCAGCGGTTGCGAACATCTTCGGGCTCCATCTCTGGGGATTACCGGCATGGCTGGTATGGCTATTCGTTCACTTGATGTACATCGTGGAATTTCAGAGCCGCATTCTGGTGTTCATCCAATGGGGATTCCTGTACCTGACGGCAAATCGCGGAGCCATGTTGATCACCTGGGGAACGGAGGCCAAACAGCCGGAGGATCAAGTGGCGCTCGCCAGTGCAAGCACCTCATCGAAGCCACAATCGTCCTGATCTATCGCAAAG
>JAFATG010000107.1 GCA_019244055.1 Acidobacteriaceae bacterium
CACAACTGCCGGGTCAATAATCTGGAATACGGCGCGAATGCACCCGAAGCGCCGGATGTTTTCAACGATTCCGAGCTTAGTCAGATGTGGAAGAAATCACAGCGCTTTACCTGATCGTTGAAAGAACCGGACTGCCCAACATCGAAAAGGCGATGGGAAAGAACTACACAGTCGTGAAGGAGAGCGACGGAAAAGGAACGTTGACGAACCTGCCGATTTCGCACAGACTACAGCAAACGGTACATCAGGTAAACATCGATGTAGCCGAGAACTGGATGCGAGAAGGCTTCAGGCAGACGGCCGACGATTTCAAAACCGAGGCTCTTCCATAACCGCAAAGCCCGTTCGTTGCTGCTAACCACAAAATTGAATTGCATGGCACGAAATCCTCGCCTCTTTGCGTGATCGAGAGAATGCGCGCACATGGCGCGGGCGATTCCCCGTCCGAACGCCGCACTGGCCGTTACGTAACCGCAGTTCGCGACGTGGGAGCCGCCGCCGCGCTGATTGGCCCGCAGAATGTAGGTCCCGTTCACTTGGCCCTCGTTTTCAGCCACGAACACTTCATTGCCCGGTCCGAACCAATACGCAAGTGCGTCATTCCGGTCCATGTCACGAGGCAACGCATAGGTGTCCCCGGCACGAATGACCGGTTCAAGAATGGCCCAGATCGCATCCGCGTCATCGCGTCGGGCTGCCCGGATCGTCAGCACGGCTTCAAATATGACATGAGCCGGCAATGACCAAAGTGATACGTTAGTCGCGCGGGGCATATAGGAATGCGAACTTCGCGCCTTGATTCAATCTCGCAAGATCTTACGTACGGAATCCGCCAACTCAAGCAAACTCCAGCGTTCACGGCGGTCGCGATTCTATCGCTCGCGCTCGGGATCGGAGCGGCTGTCACGATGTTCAGCGCGTTCCGGGTGGTCTTTCTTCGATCGCTGCCGTTTCGAGATCCGGAACAGGTCGTCGAAATCGGGAAAATCGGCGCGCATGATCGCGGTATTGGGACCACACTGACCGATTTTCGGTTTCTTCAGAAATACGCGCGCTCCTTTTCCCAGCTTGCGTGGAGCGGCTATTTCGAGAGCGAGACGCTGTCCGGCGGGATCGATCCGGTCAATTTGTTTGTGCGCCACGTTTCGCGTGGGCTCTTTCCGCTGTTAGGAAGCAGGCCTTTAATGGGAAGGACGCTGATGCCGTCCGATTTCGCTTCGGACAGCCCGCCGGTTGCCCTGATCTCATACCGGGCTTGGCGGAAGGATTTGAATTTCGATTCCCATGTAATTGGGCGGCATGTGTTCTTCGATAACCTCGCCTTCACGATCGCAGGCGTCATGCCGAAAGAGTTCGAAATGCCGGTGCCCGGGGTCGATGCCTGGCTGCCCGGCCGCGAGCCGCAGGGCGACCTGTCGCAAGGATGGCTAGGAAGCATTGTCGGCAGGTTGAGACCTGGCGTGAGCGTCGAGCAGGTGCGCGGAGAACTCGGACGGCTTCTACCCGCACTGGCAAAGCAGTATCCGGCGACCGAACGAGAGATGCATTGGAATATCGAGAACCTCGGAACCGGAGATGTCAAAGAGTACCGGAGGGCGTTCGTCTTACTTCTGGCAGCGGTAGGCTGCCTTCTGCTAATTGCGTGCCTCAATGTTGCGAACCTGCTACTTTCGCGGGCTTCGGGCAGAGAAGCAGAGTTTGCCGTGCGAGCGGCATTAGGAGCGGCGCGAAAGCGGCTTATCGGACAAGTGCTCACCGAAAGCACCCTGCTTGCGGTGGTGAGCGGGATCTGTGGCATCGGGCTGGCGATGGGAGGCAATGCCTTACTTCGACACTTTGTTCCGCCAGATTTCGAGGTGCATCGCCTGGGGCAGACCCAGATTGATATCCAAGTGCTCGGGGTCGCCGTTCTGATCACACTTCTGACCGGGATCATCTTTGGTATCGCCCCCGCATTCGTACTTTCCAAAAGCGCAGCAGCGCAATCGGACCGTCAGGCTCGCATCATTCGTTCCGGTTCGCGCCGGCTCAGCGGTTTTTTGGCGTGTCAGGTAGGGCTTGCGTTGCTTCTGCTCTCGGGAGCGATTCTGATGATTCGGAGTTTCATTCACTTACTCAATGTGGACCCGGGGTTTCGCACCAGCCATGTGCTGGTAGCAGGAGTCGCCCCGCCGGCTGTTGAGCACTTGAAAAAGGACACCTTGCCGGGCCGGTACCGCGCCATGCTGCAGCGGGTCAGAAGCATCCCGGGAATCGAAGATGCTGCGCTTTCAACAGGCCTTCCGATGGGACATATAGGAGTCGCATTGGACGTCGAGATCCCGGAGCTGTCTCGCGATCCGTTCCGGATCCAGTTTGAAGCGGTCAGCAGCGATTTCTTTAGAGTGCTTCGTATCCCGCTCAAACTGGGCAGAACGTTTACCGAGGCGGATGGTCAGCGAAATGCGCCCGTGGTTGTGATCAATGAAGCGATGGCGCAAAAATATTGGCCGGACCGGAATCCGATTGGGATGAAGGCGGGGAAAGCTCCACATCAGCTCACGATAATTGGGGTGGTCGGAAATACGAAGCGCCGCGGCCTGGCGGATAGCCCAGAACCAGAACTCTACCAATCGTACGAGCAGTATCTGGGACCGGCAGTTGGAGCGACGCTTGTTTTGCGAACCTTTGGGAATCCGGAATCGGTCACAGCATCGCTGAGGCGCACGATTCACGATTTCGATCCGCAACAGGTTGTGGACAACGTGCAGACTATGGAGAGCCAGGTCGAGCACACCACAGCAGAACCGCGCTTTAATACGTTTCTTCTGCTGATGTTCGGGGCACTGGCCCTGACCCTTACCGTGCTCGGCGTATACGGGGTCGCGTCTTATACCGCGAGTCGCCGAATCCGTGAGATGGGCATTCGCATGGCTCTCGGCGCGAAGCGCGGCGACCTAGTTTGGATGATCGTTCGTCAGGGCCTTGGCAGCGTGTTCGTAGGCTTGGCAGCGGGTATTATAGCGGCGTGGATGGCGGCGCGGCTTATTGCAGGTTTGGTTTACGGCATTCCGGCAAGAGATCCGGTTTCACTCTCGATTGCGCTCATCGTGCTCACCAGCGGCGCGTTTCTCGCGTACTATTTGCCGGCGCGGCGCACAACCCAGATTGACCCAGCGGCAGTGCTGCGGCATGAATGATCGTCACTACTAAGCAACTCGCGCAAAACGGGCGCGGGATCAAGCGCGCCGAGCGACGGACGGCGGAGTTGCTTTACTGTATCTCGGCGCGAATCCGCGCCCTTTGCGCTTGCTACTTGCTAGCGGACCGATACGCGAAGTCCCAAACCAGCAACTCAATATCATCCGGCTTGCCATTATCCGCAAATTCAATGACTCCGTACTCGCCGGGCTCCAGAGGTTTCTCGGGCCAGACCCGATACAATCCAGGCGCAAGCTCCTGCTCGAAGGTTTCCGTCTGCTTGCGATCCTCTATGGCCTGCTTGGCAACAGGAATGATGGAAACGTTCTCGACAATGCGGTGATCTTTCTTCGGCGTCAGCCGCACAATGCCGAATCTCTCCTCTTTATCGAGCCGAAAATAGAAATCCGGACGTGGCTCAGTTACGACGAAATTCGAATGATCACCTTTGATCACGACCGTCGCTTTACCTGGAATCAGCGGCACGGGGGCTAAGACCGAGATCAGTTGCCGTTTCTTATCGGTAATCACTTGATAATCAGCCCGGGGAACTGCTTGGATTTTGTCATTGACCTTGTAGTACGCCCCAGGATCCATCGGAATGGAAGCGATCTCGCGCCGTAACTCGCGCTCCGCCTTGGTCTCCTCGTCTTCGGCACGGGCTTCCTGCTGCACCTGTTCGTCCTTGGTCTTGCGCTCCTGTTCGGTCTTGGTAAGATCCACCAACGCAACAGGCATCTCCTCCCACTCGCCCCGTTCGGTGCTGTAGAAGCGAACGCGATCGCCTTCCACCTGGTATTCGCGAACGAGGTGGTAACCGCCATCTTTAAGGTAGAGCTTGAAAGTTTCGCCGAAGAGAAGAGCAGCGGCGAGGAGGAACAGCAGAACTACACGCACCACGGTCATTGTCCCATCTCGTCAGCGAGGATACCGAGGTGTAGGCGACTCGTGTTGCTGCGCTAACCTGAAAACAGAAATGGCGAAACTGGGCGAAGTCGTTAACTCTGCAGCGGCCATCGCAAAAGGCATGGGCATCACTTTTAAGGAGATGCTGCAGCCGTCAATCACGGAGGAGTATCCGGATGCGCCGGCTGAGTTACAGGAGCGATACCGGGGCGCTCACGTTTTGCAGCGTGATGAAAATGGACTCGAAAAATGTGTAGCGTGCTTCCTGTGCGCGGCGGCGTGCCCGGCGGATTGCATTTACATCGAGGCCGCGGAAAACACTGAACAGGAAAGATTCAGTGGCGGCGAGCGGTATGCGAAGGTGTACAACATCGATTACAACCGCTGCATTTTTTGCGGCTACTGCGTGGAAGCCTGTCCCACCGATGCGATTACGCACGGCCATGGCTTCGAGCTGGCCAGCTACAACACCTCCACCTTGATTTACCGCAAGGAGCAGATGTTAGTTCCGCTGCCGGAAGGCGGCCGATCGCCCACGCAAAAAAATCCCGCACCTGCCGGCGCCGTCGGAAAGGTGCCGACCGGCTCTTAGTAACCGCCAACGACGAGGCTTACTGATTCGGCGTCTTCATCCGCAGTTTGGAACCCTTCGACGCCGCCCATCGATTAAATTCGTCAATCATAGCCGGGGTCCATTGGCCGTCGATTTGGCCGGGGTTGTATTTCTGCTCGCGAAGCATCGTGTGGCCCCAGTCGTCGCGGAGTTCTGTCAATTCGCTCTCGTCGGCTACTTCCTCCGCTAGCTGCGGCGGAATGAACACGACGCCATCCGGATCGCTGAGAACGACATCGCCGGGCAATACTGTCGCTTGGCCGATTCGAATGGGAAGGTTCCAGCCCAGGAGCGTCGCATCCGCAAGGAAGCTCGGATCGAAATCACGGGTGAAAACCTTAAATCCCTCAATTTCCGAAAGGCCGCTGGGATCGCGAACGGCACCGTTCACGACCAGGCCCGTACCTGTTTTCGTCATCATCGAAGTGCCGAGATTGTCGCCGATGATGGTGCCATCTTTGATTTTGCCGTAGAGATCGACAACCATGACATCACCCTTGACGAGTGTGGAAATGACCCAGGAATTCTGACCGCGGCCGATTCGGTTCTCTTCTTTACCCTTGTCGTTAATGTAAGTGTTGAGGTCGGGACGAAGCGGCACGAATTGAACCGTGACCGCGCGCCCGATCAGCCGGTCACCCGGTTTTACATTAACCGTCTTCCAGTCGCCTTCAAACTGAAGATGATAGCCACGCTTGCGCAGGGTG
Source organism: Acidobacteriaceae bacterium (assembly GCA_019244055.1). Classification (GTDB taxonomy): domain Bacteria; phylum Acidobacteriota; class Terriglobia; order Bryobacterales; family Bryobacteraceae; genus Bog-105. The sequence continues at coordinate 5,407 of JAFATG010000107.1, forward strand.
TCCCAAGCCTCTTCAGCCGTGGTGTTCTTCAGCCGATTCAGAACTTCGTCGGGCACCTTAGGCCGGCCATCCTCGAAGCGCTCGCCCTTCCACTCGCGCGTAATCGCGATGCGCTGGTCTTTTGTAAACATCCCTAACTGGGCAAAGGAAGGGGCGGCAAGAATGCCTGCACAGATAACGGAAAGAACAATTTGTTTTTTCATTGGAATCGAAGAATAGGAACGCCGCTAGACGACAAGGCTTCTCCTCGCCTTGACGCGCATGCTCCAGAGCCTGTCATGAGAATGCTCCTTGTCCCACTCCGGAGTCGGTTCAAAATACCCCGGCTCGAGCAGATGCTGCTTGATGACATCTTCGTTTAGCGTCACACCGAGGCCGGGATTATCAGGAACAGTGATGAAGCCGTGGTTCACTATCGGTTTCTCGACGCCTTCGACAAGATCACTCCACCAAGGCACGTCAACCGAGTGATTTTCGAGAACCAGAAAGTTGTTAGTGGCGGCTGCGCAATGGACATTTGCCATGCAGGAGACAGGCGAGCCGGCAAAGTGCATCGCCATCGGGATGCCGCACTCCTCAATCGCATCGCCGATCTTCTTCGTCTCCAGGATGCCGCCCGCAGTAGCAAGATCAGGATGCAGGATATCTACCGCGTGATCCTGCGCCAGTTTGACGAATCCTTCTTTAAGATAAATGTCTTCGCCGGTGCAGAGCGGAATGTTCACTGACTGTTTGATCTCTTTTAAAAGATCGGTGAACTGCCAGGGAATCATGTCTTCGAGCCATGCAACGTTGTACTGCTCCAATGCTTTACCCAAGCGGATGCAAGAGTTGACGCCGATATGCCCGAAGTGATCGCAAGATAGCGGCACATCATAGCCGACGTAATCGCGAACGACAGCGACAAAGTTCGTCATCGTCTCAATGCCCTTTGGCGTCAGCTCGATCCCGGTGAACATGTGCGGCGTGTTCGCGCCTTGCATGATAGAAACGCCTTCGGGCCTAGTGATGGTTCCGGGCATGTTCTTCATCAGGTCGATGCCGAGATCCATTTTCAGCCAGGTGAAGCCTTGCTCTTTCCGTTTCTTCAACCGGTCGCCGTAAATATGCGGATCATCGGATTCCGTCGTGTCCGCGTAACAGCGAATCTTGTCACGGAATTTGCCGCCTAGCATTTGGTAGACGGGCACGTTGTATGCTTTGCCTGCCACATCCCAGAGCGCCATCTCCATTGCACAAACACCACCCGCCTGACGCGATTCACCGCCGAATTGCTTAATTTTCCGAAAGACCCGATCGATGTTGCAGGGATTCTCGCCTAGGATGCGGCTCTTTAACATCAACGCGTAGGTCTTGCTCGCTCCGTCGCGCACTTCGCCCAAACCGTAAATTCCCTGATTTGTATCAATGCGGATGATGGGATCTGTCATCGGCGCGCCTTTGATGGTTGTGACGCGCAGATCGGTGATCTTCAGCTCCGAAGGTTTTGAGTTGGCATTGACGTAAGCAGTCGTGGCTTCGAGCGTCTTGTCATCCCAAAATGCAAGACCAAGAGCGCCGGCGACTGACGAAAGAAACTTTCGCCTGTGAACCATAGCTGAACATTTTATAACCGCGTTGATTTCTGGTTTGAAACCGCGGCTAGACCTTCCGGAGAAAGCTTACGCGGCCGACTTCGACCCACTCGACTACGTAGATATTGCCGGCGTGATCAAAGCAGGCGCCGTGAGGGCACACAAATTTGCCCGGTTTGAAGTGATCGCGCGTCAATTTGCGGGTCGCCATGTAATCGCTGTGGGAGTCGTCGCCGAGATTTGTGAGGATACGGTTGTTCCCGTCCATCAACGTGACGCGCGCGAAAAGATCCGGGACCACCATATCGCCGTTCTTATAAATATTGAAGTGGCAAGGCGCGTTTGTGCCGTAGAGGAAATCAATATGCTCGCCGCCCAGCGTGAAGCGTTGAATTCGCTTGTTCGTCCGATCCGCGACCACCAAAATCGGCTGTGCAGGGCGCGTATCGACAATGATGCCGTGAGGACAAAGCAGTTGGCCGGTGCCCTTGCCCGGGCCGCCGAAGGTACGAATGTATTTTCCATCGCGGTCATATTGATTGATGTAGCTGGATCCGTATCCATCACCGACATAAATATCGCCGTGGGGTGCGATAGCGAGGTTCGTCGGGCTATATTTCAGTGGCTTGCCGTCCGCTCCGGGCTGAGCGTACGGACTTGCTTCCTGGGGATACCCGAGAGTGAAGACTTCCTGGCCACTCAGCGTGGTTTTCACAACGAGACCGCGCTTAATATCGCACAGATATAGAAACTCTTCCCTGCCCTCCTGACGGATGTGCAGGCCATGCGCGCCGCCACGAAACTCGCTTCCCCAGCTCTTAACAAGCTTGCCTCTGTGATCGAAGACGACCATTGAATCGGGCTTTTCGCTGGTTTCGTAAACGGTGTGATGGATGTAGACGTGGCTTCGTGAATCGACGCAGACGCCGTGCGTGTTTCCGTATTTGATATCAGCCGGAAGCTCGCCCCAGTCATGCGTGACTTCGTAGGTGTGCTCGCCTTCGCCGAGGATGGGCTTGCTGCTACCCGATTTGTTCGTGGCGCCGAGAATCAGCGGCGCCGCTAGACCGGTACTAAAGCGGGCCAGGAAACTGCGTCGTGAATCGGAGGACATTGTTCCCTCCGATTGTACGTGTTTACGCTGGAACGGCAGTGGCCTTCAGGCGTGATTTCGAAACCTTGTGCCTGTCAATGCCGCTCCGCCAAGCAGAACCGGCCAGACAGTAACCGGTTGCGGTATAGGCGTGCCAATAACACTCATCTGCATCGGCTGCTCGGCGTTAGTGAACCACGAATTCCCAGAGTTCTGGCTCATCCCCCACGACGAGTAGAAACCAACCCCCGAAGCCGCTTTCGCATCCTCGAACGCCCATTCATAAGAGCTACTTACAGGGGTACCCATGACTATCCAATATGTCGTATTGGGCGCGAGCATCAGATGGTTGCCACTAAAAGTCACTCGTCCGAAAAAAGACGGAAGGATAGCCGGTACGGCGAGATTGCCGAGCTGGTTCGGTGGCTGCATTGTAGTATTCGCATACAGTGCCAGATTGAGAGTGCCTGGCATGTCCTGCTCAATTAAGGCCGTGACCGAGCTCAGTACGTACCCTGAAGAGTCAGTCCGAAAACCTGCGGTGAACCGGTTTGACCCGCTAATCTGCTCCGCGCCGAAGCTGGAGGCCTTCAGATTTCCGAGAGAGTTGTCGCCTGTGCGCAGAGCGCAGCAAGCAGAGTCAAAGACGCCAGCGTAAGTTTCACACAAACACTGTATGTTTCCTCCCTTTACACCAAGCTCGAAGAACGTGGCAGCCAGAAGCTGACTGATGGCTCTGTGATGTTCGGATGATGGCCGGAGCGCCGCGTTTTCGACCGATAGGACTTCGAGAATCTATGTATGGCCATTGCGGATAGTGGCTTGGAGGGGCATCCGGAACGGTCCGCCTGCTCCTCTTGATGAGGGCGTAGAGCAACCGCTCTAAGCGACGGCACGGACCGTTTATCATGCGCTCAAAATTCGTGGTCTCGCACGCATGGACTTTCGACTGAAGCCCGACGGCGAACTCGTTTTCCTCGAGGCAAATCCCAATCCATCTCTGGCCGAGGAAGATGATTTCGCCCAGTCGGCCTTGTCGGCCGGACTGGGATCTGACGCTCTCGTCGACCGCTTGCTACAGGTCGCAGTCGCCTGGCTCAGTCTACGTCTGGCACATTAAGCGCGTATTAAAGTACTGCAGCAAGTGAACCTGCGCGGGTGGTCGTGCTCGTCCCACCAGCAGGAGATGATCGTATGCGTTTCTGGATTGGAAGCACTGTTATTTGCAGTGGCCTCTTGCTCAGCGCTGTCGGTGTACATGCCCAGAGCTATGGTTATCCGCCGGACGGGGCCGATCCTTCTTATGGGCAGCCAACGTATGGCCGCTCGTACGAGGGTTGGGGCGGGATGGCTCTATTCGAGCATGTCGAGGATGACCTCGATCGTGCGGCCATGGACCTGTATGGCTCGCGGCGGCACATCAATCACGCACGCAAAGAAGTAGAGGATGTAGAGCACCAGTTGAGACGGGGACGTTTTGACAGGGATGAGATGGGGGAAGCAATCAGCGCCGTGCAGCACGTGCTTGATAACGACCCGTTACCCAATGTAGACCGCTCCATCCTCTGGCGGGACCTCGCTCAGATGCGGCGCTTTCGCGACCGAGAATACTGACGAGCGATGCCGGCAACAACGATGAAAAACGGCTCGAGGGGTAGAAATGTGGCCGGATGATAAAACGGCACTCCGTGGAAGAAATCGGCAGAGCCCGGAGAGACAAGGGTCGTATGCAGAATCCAGGAAAGCGCTGCGGCTCCTATCATTCCAACAGCGATTGGGCCCGCGGGCCATCATCTCTTCGAGACATCTAAAGCTCACGAAAACCGAAATACAGCCAACCAAGCACAATCCTTCTCATTGCGTTCCTTGTGCTCTTGCATTTTCGGGTTGGCTGATGCCGAAAGAATTACACTGAAGTCGCAATGTATAGCTCTCCTCTTACTCGCCGGAAAGCGTTGAAACTTGGGATAGCAGGAGCCGGCGCGGGGTTTGGATCATTGCTGTTCAATAGCTGTAGCGGTGGTTCGCTGAGCACGACCTCAATCGCACCAGTCTCCTCGGCTTGCGCGGCGTTGAGTGATATCGAGCACGTCGTTATCCTCATCCAGGAAAATCGCTCTTTCGATCACTATTTCGGCAGCTACCGCGGGGTTCACGGCTTTTCCGATCAAACCATGGCATTCCGGCAGCCTGATCCAGCGAACACTGAGAGCGCTCCGTATTCCGAACTGCTGCCGTTTCACATTGACACTTCGACGGCACCTCCCGGTTGCACGCACGACATCGATCATGGCTGGATAACACAGCACCAGAGCTGGAACAACGGCGCGATGAACGGTTTCGTCACATCCCGCCTGCCGATCAATTCGACAGACGCTGTGCTGGCGATGGGATATTACAACCGCACAGATCTTCCGTACAACTACGCGCTTGCCGACGCGTTCACAATCTGTGATAACTACTTCTGCTCCGTCATCGGTCCTACCGACCCCAACCGACTGTACACGATGGCGGCTTCGATTGATCCGGAGGGAAAAAATGGCGGTCCGCTGCTCCAGACGTTGGTCGCCAATCGGAGCTCGTTTTACGGCCGGTTGACGTACACCACGATGCCTGAACAGCTTCAGGCGCGTGGCATCTCCTGGAAGGTATATTCATCGCCGGATGCCACCGTGCTCAATGGGATTCTCTCTAATAATGTCCTGTCCTATTTCAAGAATTTCCAGGACCCAGCATCTGTGTTGCATCAAAACGCGTTCGGTCCCCAGTTTCCCACCGACTTCTTGGCAGACGCGACATCCGGAAATCTCCCGCAGGTCTCGTGGCTGATACCGCCAGTTGTTAGTTCGGATCACCCGCCCGCTCCGGCCCTTTTTGGAGAGACTATCCTTTCGGCGGTTATCACCGCACTCACGGCAAATTCTGCGCAATGGGCGAAAACGGTACTGTTTGTGACCTACGACGAGAATGGCGGTTTCTTTGATCACGTCGCGCCGGTCACAGCGCCTCCGGGTACAGCGGGCGAATACCTTACAGCAACCCCGGTGCCGGATCCCTCGGCGGGCGGTAGCCCTCCGGTCCTTGGGCCGATCGGATTGGGTTTCCGCGTCCCAATGCTTATCATGTCGCCCTTTAGTCGTGGTGGGCTTGTCTCGTCAGATCTCTTTGATCACACATCGGTGCTGCGATTCCTTGAGACGCTGTTTGGCGCCGAGGTCCCGAATCTCAGCGCCTGGCGTCGGGCTACGGTGGGCGATCTCACGAGCGCGTTCAATTTCAGGTCGCCCGATACATCAGTACCCGCATTGCCTGCAACCGTGCCCGGCATTCCACAGGCGATTCAGGATTGTGTTACTACACTGGCCGGCACGAAATCGATCTCGATCCCTAATCCGCAGACCAACCCTGTGCAGGAGGCGGGCAGCGCAGGGCACCCCAGTGGCCTCTGTTGAGCACGTGCTAGGTGACTTTGATCTTCGTTGGCTGGCCAAAGTGGTTGTGGGATTCACATCGGCCAAATGAGACGATTGGAGCATGCGAGCAGCTTTAGTCGCTTCACTGATTTTTCTGGTGTGCGCCGCCGATTTGAGCAGCAAAGACAAAGCCGCAAAAGTCCCGTTTCAGCAAATGGTGGCCGGAATGCGGGATGCCTTCAACTGCGGTGTTGTGGTGGAGAAGTATCTTCACGGCTCCCTCGCAGGCAAAGCTGACGAATATCACCAACTCCGACAGGAAAACAATTGCGATTACGTCGAATCCGTTCTTAACACGCTGCCGGAGAAAGCTGACGAGCATTAGTATCGACCTCGACCACCGAATCCACCTGCCTCGGCTTGGCGCCGGTCATGCACGGGCTGGCTTCATGCCGCGGCCGGCCTGCGGTGATTGATCGAGAAAGGCAGAGGTCGGAACGTATAGAATGGCTGAAACACGTTGGGGCGCGGTGAGGAGATTTCAGGGTTTTCTTGAAGCTCCGATCGAAAGATAGATATGAGGCTGAGACGGTTTCAGGTGACCTGGGCGCTATTGCTCGTAGTGCTGGCTGCGTTCGCGGCAGACAATTCTCGCAACTGGCAATCCGGTACGCTGCTCGAGACTGAAAAGGAGCAGGTACGACAAGGCAGTACCAAGAGGATTAACACGGAAGGTACTGCCAAAGATAAGGGCAAAAAGACCGATTACTCGGAGACTACGACCTCGACCACCACCGAGGATTACGACACGTTTCAGGTATATACGATTCAGGGCGATACCCAGACCTACGTGGCTCGCGAACGGCTGCTATTCCCCTGGTCGAAGCCGGCAAGCCTCACGGTTGGCGAAAAGGTCAAATATGCCGTTGCGAAGAACACGCTTTACCTGCTCGATGACAACGGCAAACAACATAAGGCCGGTATTAGCAAAGTGAGTGTGAATTCGGCTCACTAGGACGCCCGATCGCGCCGGGAACACGACGGCTCCGTATTTGCACTTTCAGATCAGCGATGGGCCGTCTACGCTGGATGTTACATCGTTGCCTTCAGTGTTCGAGAGTACGGCGCTGGAAGGCCGCGTTTCCGTGGATCTGGATGACATTGAGAGCTACTCGATCAAAGGAACCGTGCTGCCCATGGACACGAAAATCGCGAAAGGACTTACGCGGCAATGCCTCTCTCTCGCGATGCGATCAAGTTTCCGCAATAACGACGAGCAGGGGGTCACAAGAGTTGGAGGTAAGAGATGACCGTTCTTGGATACGAGATATTGAGAGCGCGCCCAAACGAGATGGGTGATGAGGGCGCTTTTAAGGAACGTTGTCTTGCGCTAGGCGAAGCCGTTAGCACTCACGACGTAGGGGGGACGACAGCAAAAGTTCACGAGTTAATCACAATGTATTACTGCGACGTGCGACGGCAAGCAACGGAGAGCTTTAAATCAGCAAAGTCGGTTGCCCTATTGGGATTCGCACTCTTCGCAGCAACCATTTCGTACCTAATCTTCACAGACTTGATGCCGCATATTCATCAATACTGGTTCGCAGCGACCAAACAAGGGATGGGGGTCGGAACGATCGGCCTGATTAGCGGCAGTATCGTGGAATTAATAGCAGGAACTCAGTTCTTTCTTTACAGGAACTCAGCGAAACAATTTGGTGCGTTTCATATTTGCCTGGAACGGACGCATCGTTATGTGTTGGCCTATACGATGGCGGAACAGATTGCAGCCGAGGACAAAGACAAGACTCTCGAGAAGATCGTATGCATTATGGCGAATGCTCCTATGATCACGCAGCAGGATATCGAAGGCGCTGCATCTGGGAAGGTGGTGCGTCGGGAAGAGCCTGCAGCGACAGGTTAATGAGACGGGGTGCTAGCCCGCTGGCCCTCATGAGCGACACCAAGTCTAATAGACCGCTTACTGAATGCGCGGTTCTGATGCCGCGGCAGCCGCACGCGGGCTGAAGACCCGCGCTCCAAAGCATCACTTACTGTGGGCCAGGGCGCCGCCTCGAGTGTTGTAAAGACTCAGTAATCTGGAGATGAGGACCGCGAGATAGAGTACTCCGAGCACGGATTCGATGATAGATACCGAACGTGCCGGGTCGGAAGTTGGTGTAATTCCGTTTGCGCCCACACAGGTTAGATTGGCAAAGCTGTAATAGATCAGATCGAAGCGGTCGGGAACACTATGGAAATTTGCCGCCGGGTCTAGATAAAAGGCGTGAGGCTGCACCGTAGCCAACATTTCATAAAGACCAGTAAAGCTGTAGCCCAGGAGAAGGTAGATACACAGCGCTCCGAAGATTGCCTCTTTTGTCGGCTCGTTCTTTATGAAGACACGACGAAAGATCACGACCACAATGTACACGTCGAAGACAAAACTGAGAACGATGCTGAGGACTGAAAGAGCGCCCTCGTTGGCGCGGATAAGGAGGATGTGTTGTACTATCGCTGGAATCGCCAGCACCAATCCGAACAAGACGAAGCTGCGCCGAAAACTCACCGCATAAACACTGAGCACTGTGATGACAATGCCAAAAATGCGGAATCCTATATAAGGAAGGCCGGAGTTTTGAGCATAAGGATACACGATGAGGAAAGTCAACAGAAACAGAAAGAGCACCGCGAACTTGCGCCGTGTGACGGTCGATTCGGCCGCGGTTTTGAAAGAAGTACGAGACATGAGACGATACCTCGCCGTTCCTCGTAGAATATCGTTACATGGCCGTTGTGTCGGCAAACGCAAATCAGTTCATAGTGAAAGCGTCTGACGTCCGGCATTTCAAGCAATGCGCATCACACGCGATACCGCCGCCGCCATTTGCTCCCATTTCGAATGCTCGACGGTTAACTGCTTTCGTCCGGCAGGGGTCAGCCGATAAAAGCGCGCATGGCGGTTAGTAGAGGAGACCTCCCATTTTCCGGCAATGAGCCCGCTTTTCTCGAGGCGGTAGAGCGCCGGATAGAGTGATCCGTGATCCACATTCAACACATCTTCCGAGGCGCGGCCGATCGCTTTCGCAATTTCGTAACCGTTCGCTTTTCCTGCCAAGAGCGTTCGCATGACCATCATGTCCAAGGTCCCTTGCAGCAGATCGAGCTTCACCCGTTCTTTGTTCGCCATGGCGTGCTGCAATCCATACTAGCATTGGAATGGTAGATCCACCACGGGTAGGTTACCTACTATCCGTCCCGCAGACGGACAGTGGCTGTCCCGACCTGGATCCTCGCTGCGGCCCTTCACGGCTCCGAAGACATGTCATCGGGCGTGTTTTCAATCTGAGTTTTCTCGCAGCGCTTTGGAACGGCACGTGCATCTCCTCTGCCGGACGTAAGCCCGTGCGAGTCATGAACCGGAGGGCATTTGTTCGGACCGGAGCGGTGTTTGGCAGCTCCCTGGCGCTTTCAGCCCCGGCGAGCAGCGAGATAGTTTACCGGTTCGCGGCCGGCGATTGTGATGTCCGTATGGCCGTCGAATTCTTCGATAGCTATTCGACCCAAGGCTTCTGGTTCAAAGAGCAGATGTCCGAGCGGCGATTCTGCGTTTCGAGCGGCGGCGAAGAGAATCGCGATTGCCTTGCAAACTTTGCCGGAGCGATTGCTGTAGCCCGCTATCATATTCACTGCCGTTCCCATCCAAAGCAGGGCTTGGCGCTGATGGAGCGTGTTCGGACTATCGATCAAGACAGCCGCCTGGCCAGCCGTGATCCGTTTGAGCGCACCATCCAACTCCGAGATGGCGTCGCAAGCGATATTCAGGCCTTTGGATACAAGGTAGACAATTCATCCGTGTCAAGCGAGTCAGCCGCGGCGAGTGGTCCTTGGTGTGTTCTCCGGCAAGACCTTTACTTGCGGGGCCAGGACTCCTTGTTCCTGGTTGTTCACTGGAAGCACACGTTAAGTGCAATTCGACTGTTCGACGTTATTCCAGGAGATGGGACGCGGCTTGTATCGGCGCCCGACGGTTCCCAGCGGAGAATCAGATGAACATCAAATTGCGGCCGATATGGAGGCGCATCGATCACTTCCGCAGCGATTCGGACCTCGAAGAAGAGCTGCGCGTGCACCTGGAGCTAACCGCGGAAGATAATCTTGCCAGCGGAATGACGGATGTGGAAGCGCGGCGCGGCGCCAGGCTACAGCTGGGCCGCACGCGCTCAATCATCGAGTCAGTACGGGATCAGGAGTTCATAACTGCGCTAGAGAGTTGGTATCGCGACCTACTCGTCGGGCTTCGGATCTTGCGCAGGGCTCCCATCTTTTGCCTCACGTCCATTCTGACCCTGGCTTTGGGGATCGGCGTCAATACTGCCGTTTTTTCGGTGCTCTATGGACTTCTTTTGCGCAGCCTGCCTGTTACCCGACCGGACCGACTGGCGCACATTGGCTTGGTAAGTAGCAGTTTTCGGCCTCAAGAACAGGGCTCGTTTGTCCCCTATCGCATGCTTCCGCTGCTCTCGCAAGAGCAGCGCTCATTCAGTGGAGTCTCGGCTTGGGGTACCGGTGCAGTCACTATGAGAGACGCGGAAGGAACCTTGCGGCGGTACGATGCCGGCCTGGTGAGCGGAAATGGGTTCTCAGTTTTGGGAATGAAGCCGTATCTTGGGAGGCTGATTGCGTTGTCCGACGATGTTCGTGCCGGCCCGCTTGGTGCATGGCCGGTTGTGCTGAGCTACGGATTCTGGAAGGGCCGTTTCGGCGGTAATCCGCAGGTCATCGGCAAGCGGATCAAAGTGAAAGACGTCTCGCTCACGGTAATTGGCATAACTCCACCAGCTTTTGAAGGCGTCTGGCCAGGTATCGATCCGAAGATCTATGTGCCCCTGCAATTCCTGAACGTACTCGCCGGCCGAGACGTGCTCAATCAACCGTCATCGCTTGCCGGCTTTGCTGCGATTGGACGGCTCAGGCCAGGAGTATCCATCCGCGATGCCAATGCGGAAGTTGCAGTCTATCGGAAGCAGTTGCTGGACACGATTCCACTCGAATACAGGCGCCTGCCGGTTTTCGAAAATGCCAGCTTTCGAGTAAATTCCGCTCGAACCGGTTTACCTACGTTCTTCGGGTACGCTTATTCGAGGCCTCTTTTCCTCCTGCAAGGACTAGTCGGGATTGTTCTTCTCTTGTGCTGTGTGAACGTAGGCGGACTGATGATGTCCAAAGTGTACGTGCGCCGTCGCGAGTTCGCGGTTCGCACTGCCATCGGGGCGGCGCGCGGGCGGCTCATCAGCCAATACCTCACGGAAAGTCTTGTAATTGCTTTGGCGGGGGCTTTGCTTGGGTCCGTAGGAGCGTGGCGGGGCGCCGGCTTGCTTCTGCACTTCTTCCGCGATCCCAACATGTTTGAAGGGATGTCGCTTTATCGGGATGCAACGTTTTTCTTGATTACGGGTTTGCTAGGCGTGACGACTACTCTCTTTTTCGGCACGCTCCCCGCCTGGAGCGCGGGCCGATTCGATACGGGAGTCCTGTTAGGATCTCGAACGGCGTTCGGCGGAAGTAGGCAAATTGCGGGACGCGCATTTGTGCCGATCCAGGTCGCTTTGTCCCTCGCGCTGCTTGCGCTCGCGACCCTGCTATCAGAGAGTTTGGCTAAGTTGCGCGGTGAATACACCGGCTTTGATACCAATCACGTCACTATCCAAACACCTCCTTTCGATGAGCTAATGAAAGGGGCCGACGGGCAGCTTGACCTGTATCAGCGCATGGTGGACCGGATAGAGCAACTGCCTGGGATTCGCTCTGCAGCCGTGACTTGGTACACGCCGTTGACCGGTGAACAAAGCGCCGCGCGTTTTCAAGCGATCGCCAGCCGTTCCGGTTCGCCTGAAGGCTCGCAGTTGGCTTATAACGACGTCGGCCCCGGCTATTTCCGCACGATGCAAACCCCAATTCTTTTCGGGCGTGAGTTCGAGAAGAACGAGCGCCAAAGTACTGTCTGCATTTTGAACCAGTCCGCCGCGAAGTTTCTATTTCCTTACGAACCGGCGATTGGTCACTACGTCCGAAGCAACGATACTAGAGCGTTCCCGCGGGCGGTCTCCTGTCGTGTAATAGGGATCGCTCAAGATGCGAAGTTCGCGAGCCTGCGCGATGCACCACCTCGCACTATCTATTTCCCGGTGAGAAAACAGACGATCGGCGATGCGGGCGATCTTGTTTTTCTGATTAATTCGGAGAGTAAGGCAGAAGCTATTGCCGCGTATCGCACAGCGCTGCAAGAGATCGCGCCCTCAATGCCGCTAGTCTTGTTTGTCACACTACGGGAGCAAATGGACGCCGGGCTGGGCAGTCACAGACTGATTACCGCGATGAGCAGGCTCTTCGCCGGGCTGGCCCTGCTTCTGAGCGCTTTGGGCTTGTACGGATTGCTCTCAGCGAGCGTCGTGCAACGCGCGGGAGAGATCGGCGTTCGCATGGCACTGGGAGCCGAACGCGTTACTGTGCTGCGCATGATCCTGACGGAAGCGCTTCGTCTCGTCGGGGCGGGAGTCGTACTTGGCGCCGCCGTATTGCTCTTCGTGATGCGCTTTGTGAAGAACATGCTATACGGCGTTTCGCCCTTCGATCCGCTTATCTTGTTTGTAACAATCGTACTGCTGATCGCGGTGGCGATGTTCGCGGGGATGGGGCCTGCGTTACGTGCCGCCTCTGTCGATCCTATCGATGCATTGCGAGCGGAGTAAGAGAGCAGAGCGTTTTTCTCAACGGGGAGTGCACAAATCGAGTTACTCGTACCGTAACGCTTCCATCGGATCTACGGAGGAGGCGCGGAGCGCTGGTATAAAGGCGGCGACAGCGGAAGTAAGAACCAGTAACAGGATGACGGCCGCGAAGAATAGCGGATTTTGGGCGCTTCCTTCGGCCCACTTACTCAGGAACCGGCTCAAGATCACACTGAGCAGCAGCCCTCCCGCAAGTCCGGCGATCACGTTGCGCGCCGTCGAGGTGAAAACCATCTGCAACACCTGTTTGGGCATCGCCCCCAAAGCCATGCGAAGACCGAACTCACTGGTCCTTTGAACTACGCTATAAGACACCACACTGAAGAGGCCTACGGCGGCAAGCACTAGCGCCAGCAAAGAGAAACCGCTGAACAGGGCGGCAATCAGCCGCCCATAGGCGTATTCGTCCTCGCGCTGAATCCACTGTTCGAGATTACGAGTCTTGCCAAATACCTGCTGATCGGGATCAACCGCCTTTACTTCAGCCCGCACCCGATTCAAAACCGTGAGCGGCGGCACTCGCGTCTTGACCAGAATTTGAGTCCACATAGCCATGCGTAGCGAGAACGGCAGGAATATCGCGGGCTTCACCGGATTGCGCAGCCCGTCATTCCTCGCGTCAGCAACGATGCCGATGATCTGTAGCCAACCGTTACTGTCCGGCACTGCCTGACTTAAGGGCGGTTCAGCCTTCAGTTCGGGAAGGCGCAACTGTTTTCCCAAGGCGTCGCCGCGAGGCCAATATTGGCGCGCCATGGTCCGGTTGATCACAGCGAGGCGCGCGCCGTGTATGATTTCAGGGTGCGACCAGAGCCGTCCTTGCAAGAGCGGTATATGCAGCGCCGGGAAGTATTCGGGGCTGACGAAATTTGCTCGCACCTGCTCCTGCATCCTGGCGGGGCGACCAAAGATTTCAAAAGTCTGATCGGAGCCATTCGATGGCGGCGTGGCATTGGTGGAGATGCCTGCCGCAATCACTTCCGGCATGTCGGCGACGCGCGCCCTGATACGCTCGAAATAGACTGACCGGTCTTCCCAACTGACATGCGAGTTCTGGTGTACCGGGATGCCCACCGACATGACGTTCCGGGGATCGTATCCAAGATCCGTGCGCAGCAATCGTATGAATCCATTGATTGCTGCGGCAGCGGAGGTGAGAAGCAACAGAGTCAGCGCGATTTGTCCCACGACCAGAGCGCCATGCGCGCGCTTGCCGCGCGCGCCCGCGGTCGTACGGCGCGAACTCGATTGTATTAGCTGAGCGAGCTGCGGCCGCGAGAATTCGAACGCTGGAGAGAGTCCAAACAACACACCGGTCAGAACGGCTACGGTAACGGTGAAAACGAGCACCGGGAGATTGACTTGGATGATTGCAGCGTGAGGAAACGATTGCTCGGGTAACCAGTTCAGGAAAGCGGGCAACAAGCGATAGGCCAAGACTAC
>JAFATG010000055.1 GCA_019244055.1 Acidobacteriaceae bacterium
ATTCAGCAGTTTCGAGACCGGTTTGCCTGGCGGCAGATCAGCAATACAAATGTTCGAGTACTCCGACCTCCGAACCAGAGCGCCTTTGCTGCCATCGTATGCCGCCGAGATGCTCGACAGCATCAGATCGGAGCTGTGGGTTACCTGACGAGGCGGCCCAAGAACCTTCCCGGTTTTCGGGTCCGTATGCAATTCCCAGAGCTGGTGTCGGAGCGTTTCCATGGCCGAAGCCCAGCGTAGATAAAGTACGCGCCCGTCCTCCAGGCCGCATGCAGATGTCATAACGACATCCCTTACGGATGCAACTACTCGCCCGGTATTCGCGTCCGCCGCTTCGTAATTGTAGGCGTTCTTTTGGGGCCGTGAGGCGCCGTACCCCGCGATTTGCTGATCCCGCGGCGGTGAGTACTCCTGCCGCTGGTACGAGATCCGCTTGCCATCGGGCGACCAGATTAAGGCCGAGAACGAATTCATTCCGCCCCCGCCGCGAATCTGCCGGGGTCTCGCTCCGTTGACTGCGGTTACCCAGATTGTCGTTCCGTCTGCACTGGTCGAAGCGATTCGCGTTCCGTCCGGAGATGGAACTCCATCCTCACCTTCCGGCACGACCAGACCTGCTGCCGCGCCGTTTATTGGTATTATCCAGACGCCACGGCGGTGATCGGCCGCCGTTCCGCTCGCCAAAAGCCGCGAGCGGTCAGTAAACCAGGCAATTCGGTCCACTTGGAGGCCGGCTGGCGTGCGGAGAGGCTGGGTGAAACCGTCCCTCATTCTCCGCAAGAGGATTGAGCCTGCAGCTGTCCCGAAGGCGAGCTTTTTTCCATCCGGCGACAAGGCTGCCGCCGTGATTCTGTTCTCGCTGGTCTGCGTAGTAATTTGCTGCAGGACCGGCTCCTTGGGAGCGAATGTCTTCGCCGCGATCACCCATATTACGAACCCACAAACAATGCAGGCAGCCAAGCTGGATATCCACAACGACGCTTTCACTCGCCGCGGCGTAGCTTTGCGTTCTGTTTCGGTCATCGCGGTCAGCCGGCTTACCCACTTCCTCGGCGGATGGCCGTTTGCTCGGATCTTTGGCCAGCATCGAGCCGATCAACCGATCGAAGGCCGCGGGGATTTTCGGGCTCAGTGCCGAGACGGGCTTGGGCGTGCCGTGCGCAATTGCGTGCGCAGTATCAATCGGAGAATCAGTGGCAAATGCGTGTCTGCTTGTTGCAAGCTCATACAACATCAGCCCCAGCGAAAAGATGTCGCTCGCCCGTGTCGGTCGTTCCCCGCGGGTCTGCTCAGGCGACATGTAATTCAATGTGCCGCCCGGCATACCTGAAAAGTTCGTCGATGCAGCTTGCCCTGCCGGCATGAGCTGACGTGCGAGCCCGAAATCCAGTACTTTGATGTATCCATCCGGCCGAACCATCAAGTTCTCCGGCTTGATGTCTCCATGCACGATCCCGTGTTCGTGTGCCGCCGCCAATGCCTTCGCGACCTGCCGGCCCCAGTCAATCACTCGGCCGATCGGTTGCGGCTGGCCGCAATAGCTGCGCAGCGATCTGCCTTCCACCAGCTCCATCGCTAGCGCGATCTGTCCATCGGCCCGGATTACCTCGTAAACCGTTACAATGTTCGGATGATTGAGCGCCGACGCGGCTTTCGCTTCGCGAACCAGCCGCTCCGTCGCGAGTTCCGTCGCGCCCAGGCCCGGGGCTAGCACTTTCAAAGCGGCCATGCGCCGCAGATCGGTATCCCGTGCGGAATATACGGATCCCATGCCGCCCTGTCCCACTTTGCCTGTGACCTCGTACCGGCCGATCCTATCCCCGGCTTTCAGCACAAGCCCGCTTGGCTCTTCCGAGTCCTCATCCTGTGTGCCCTCGATCAATTCGAGAGCCAGCCGCAATACCTCCGGATCACTCGTGGCAGATTGAGTAAATATCAACCGCTGGCTGGCCGGAAGCTCGAGCGCACGCCCAAAAAGTTCATACGCACACTTCCACTTCTCATCTGTAATACGGCTCCCCTTTAGCGGAAACATCGCGAGACTAATGCTTTCGCTTGGGATAACATTGTACGCCCACCCAGACACCGACCGTCCTCGTCAATGAAATGTATCTGGAGCTTCTAAAGATCAAGGCGCCTCTTGCGCCCCTCGGAGCTGGCTGCGTCAGAGCCCCTGAACCAAATAGACGTTGCTTCGCATTCTCATCTCCGGAAACGCGACATGCCGCCCATCGGGTGAAGGAACTGCATACAGCGGTCGCCTGGATCGCGCCAGCACCGATGCTCCGCCTTTTCGGTCCACATAGACCAGGTAACCGACGTCGCCTCCCCCCAATGTATTGGCGCGACCCACAGTTACAAACCAACCCTCGCCGTCGACTGCCCATTGCACGGCGAATAGACGCTCCGGACCAGCTAGCGTGAGCGTCGTTTCTTCCATACCCCGCGTTTCCTTACCCAAAGGCAAGAACCGTATTTTCGCCTGCCGCATCTCATGATCCGGAATGGCTGCTTCGTCTGCCTCGGGCGAGATGTCCCAGTCGCCGACAAGCGTCGGATTCCAAACCGTCCTGCCGAGCTCGCCGCCTCGCCCTCGCACGGGATCCAATTCGTGGAAAATGAACTGGTCGTTTTCTATTGTTCTAAGCACACAAGGTTTGCCAGGCCCGGACGGACAACGAAATTCGTCCCATGCGCCTTGTATGGGCACTGGTTCGGGCCTGCCTCCGCGAAGCGGAACTCGCATTAGCCGTCGCACGCCGTTTTCGGTTGAGCGATATAAGACCCACTTGCCATCTGGGGATAGCTGCGCCAGAACGTTTTCCCCTCGCGATACGACCAGCGGCTTGGCCTCGCTTTCATCCAACGCTTGGCTGTACAGGTTGAAGTTGCCGCTCCGCGCTGACTCGAAGATCACCGCGCGGCTATCCGGGGTCCAGGCATGAGGGTAATCGTTGCTTGAAGTCAGGGTCCGGACGTTAAGAAAGCGCATCGGCGCCCCGGCAGGAGGTAAATCCGCCACCTTGATACGAGGGATAGACCCGGTGTAATTAACGAGCGCAATTTGTTTGCCGTCATTGGTAGCAGAAATGGAAACAACAAGCGGAAGTGTGCCTCCGCGTGTAAGGGCCCGCGCCGAACCAAGCAACCGGCCGCTGCGCGGGTCCGTGCGCAGTTCCCAGACCTCGCGATCAGAGGCGCTTTCCTTTGTCCAGCGCAGAAACAGCACACGCCCGTTCGGAAGGCTGCAGGCCGAAACCATCATCACCCCTGGCGCCGCCGCCACTACACGCCCGGATTCCACTTCGACCGATTCGTAAGTGTGAGCGAAATTTTTCTCGAGTTCTGAAGAACGACTGTCCGCCTGCCGATCGCGGGGAGGAGAATATTCCTGCCGGTCATACGCGACGCGCTTGCCGTCGGGCGACCATATCAGTGACGTGAACGCGGTTGTAGCACCCCCTCCGCGCACATACCGGGGTGACTCGCCACTAGAGTCCGTCACCCAGATCGCCGTTCCACCAGCGTTAGTCACTGCGATTCTTGCTCCATCAGGTGATGGAATTCCGTTGGTGAAGTTCGCGAGAATATGGCGTGGCGCGCCTGAGCCGGTCGAAATTACCCAGATGTCAGGCCGCTGCTCGAGATCTCGTGATCCGCTGATCAATAATCTCTTGCCGTCGGGAAACCAGGCGATCCGGTCGATGCGAAAATCTGGTGGCGCGTTCAATTTGCGGGTGAAACCGTCCCTCATTCGATGCAGTTGGATTGCGCCGCTCTCAGTCGCGAACGCCAGATTCGCGCCGTCCGGTGATAATGCAGCCTCTGCCGCTCCGTTGTCGATATCCTGCCTGGTGATCTGCATTAGTTTCGGTGTACGTGCTGGCGCCAACTGATCCCGCATCTTGACCAGAGCGAGGCCTGCGGCTACGCACACGACCAAAGACGCTGCCGCAATTGCCGGCAACCGCCGCCGGGGAGGGGCTGCCGCAGGGTCGATCTCCCCCAAACGCCGATCCACCTCCTTCGCGGTGGGGCGTCGATTCGGGTTCTTATCGAGCATGTCCAGCAGCAGAGTGCTCAATGCTGGCGGCGTCGAGGGCTCTAGCGCTCGGGGCGGCTTCGGGTCCTTGTGTGCGATTGCCTGTGCCGTGTCGATGGCCGAGCCACTTCGGAAAGGATGGCTCCCGGTGGTGAGCTCATAAAGGACGATGCCAAGTGAGAATACGTCGCTAGCGCCACCCACAGGTCTCCCAGTGGTTTGCTCCGGCGACATATAGTTGAACGTACCGGCCAGGATGCCCGTAAGGTTGCTTTCAGCGCCTGTCCCCTGGGACAGACTTTGCCGTGCCAGTCCGAAATCCAGCAGCTTGATAACCCCGTCGGCCCGGATCATCAGGTTCTCGGGCTTGATATCCCGATGTACTACGCCACGCTCGTGTGTTGCGGCCAATGCCTTCGCGACCTGCCGGCCCGAGTGAATCACTCGGTTGACCGGTTGCGCCTGGCCGCAGTAGCGGCGTAGAGCCTCGCCTTCCACAAACTCCATAGCCAGGGCGAGCTTGGTATCCTGACGGACCAGTCCGTATACCGTCACGATGTTCGGATGATTGAGCGCCGACGCGGCTTTCGCCTCTCGGATCAGCCGTTCCACAGCCTTCGGCGTTACTGCGACACCGGGTGCCAGCAGCTTTAACGCCACCATCCGTCCCAATTCGGGATCAAGCGCGGAGTAGACTTCTCCCATCCCGCCGCGGCCGAGTTTCTCACGGATTTCATACTGGCCGAACCTGGCGCCCGCCGGCAGGTCCAGTTCGCCGGGACTCTCATCGTCCCCCGCTAACTCCAGTTCCGCCTCTCCGATCAAGTCGAGCACAAGGCGCAGCACTTCCGGATCTTCCGTGGCCGATCGGGCGAAGGCGCCTCTCTCCTGCGGAGGCAGATCCAGAGCGTCCTCGAACACACGATAGGCAAGCTTCCAGCTCGTATCGACGCTACGGTCACGGGCTTGCGGAAGCATGGACGGCGGCGGGTGGTAAAATCGCCCGATTGTACTATAATCGGCTCGTTCGATCAATTGAGCAGAGAAGTGAAATGGGTGTTGGCTCCGCTCAGATCTCGCCAGATCGGATCGCGTTTCTGATGGATGGCCTGCGGCACGGCAGCAATGCCGCAGCGGGTGAACTGGTCACGCTGTTTTATCCCGAACTCCGCCGTATCGCTAAATCCCGTATGAGCGGGGAGCGGAGTCCGCATACCTGGCAACCTACCGTGTTGGTGAACGAACTCTATCTTGAGTTGATCAAGATCAAAGCACTCAAACCCGATCCCAACAATCGTCCCGACCGCGAGGTTTTCCTTGGCCTTGCCGCCCATATAATGAAACGTCTGCTCATCCATCACTCCCGTTCGCAGAACCGGAATATCGAACGGGTGGATCTGTCCGAAGGGCTGAATTTTGAAAACCTTTCGGCTGCAGACCTTGCGAGCGTGGAGTCGCTGCTGGATCGCCTGTCCGGTATTGATCCGGAACTCCGGCGAATCGTCGAGCTGCGCGTATTTGAAGGCTATTCCATCCGGGAGATCGCCGACGAGTTAGGGTGCGCTCCACGCACGGTGGATCGCCGTTGGTTCTTCGCCCGAAACTGGCTGCAGCAGCAACTCGGAGCTTAGAGCACCGGCTTCTCTTCATTGAAGGACTCCAGCACTCATGAACGGAAAAGGGCCGGGCAATCTGCCCGGCCCTTTTCGGACGGTGAGAAATTTACCTGTACTGAGTTATGGAGCCGGTTCAGTGGGTTTAGCGATCTTGATATACAGATCCTGTTCCGCCTGCGGTTGCACTCCATTGTCGGCAAAAATCCCTACGAGCCACTCATCCCCTACACGTGCGTCGGGAGGAGCCTTGATCGTCAACGTCCCCGTCGCGAAGCCCTCGGCGTTACGGTTGCTGGCCTCGAAGCCTGGGGGCAAGCGGAGCAGGAAAAAAGACATCCATTTCCCGCCTTGTGGAAGGGGACCGGAGGATGCGGGCAAGGGCGCCGACGACATGAAGGGGAATCCGGCAGTTGTCACCTCGAAGGTTCCCCCGGGGGGCACCTCCACCGTACAAGCCGGCGGCGTCCTGCCTGGAGGAGAGCATGGGCCGGTGAAGATCGGCCCCTCGTTCACATTTAAGGTCAGCTGTTGAGTGCCCGGTCCGTCTGTTCCGGGAGCAGTGGCCACTAGGTTGAGAGTGTACTGACCTCCCGTTCTCTCAGCAGGGGTCCCGGCGATAACAGCCGAACTTCCACCCAAAGGCCCAGTTACGGATGCGGTGAACGTGAGACCCGCGGGCAGCGCGCCGACTAGCGTGATATCCCCCTCGCTGGCCTGGATTTCAAAGCCACTCCCTTTTCCGACCGTGAACGTGGCGGTATTGGCGCTGGTGAATACCGGTCTATTCTCCACGGTTACGGGGAACGGCTCAATGACGGTGAAAGTTCCGACAGCAGCCGGCCCGATCTTAGGATGGAATGTGCCGGAGGTACCCGCTGGGGGCGTGCCTGTCAGCAAGGCAGTCCCATCGCCATTGTCTTTCAGTTTCAACCACGGTGCGCTCGGGTCTGGTATCAAGGTCCACGACACGTGGGTAATCGCGCCGTACGAGTTTAGGCGAACTTCATTGAAAACGCCCGCGCTGAAGTTTGCGCTCGTGGGAGGAGCCAGCTTCGCCAGCGGAGGCGAACCCGCCGTGATCACGAGAAATTGCGTGGCAGTGCCTTGTGAGTTAGTGGCTGAAATCCCTGTGTTACAGGGCGCGAAGCAAACACCATTGCTCTCCGGGAACGGGACCACGCCGCTGATGGTCGCGGTTCCGTTGCCGTTGTCCTTGAAGCTTAGCCCCAGCAGATCCTCGCTTGCCGAAAGCGTGGGTGTGGGAACTCCGGTGGCGACCACTGTGAAATTCACCGGAAGGCCCGCGGTTACGTTTAACCTATCAGGCGAGATGATGGCCAGTTGCGGGCTGACATCCACTGTGACGGGAATCGAAATGGTTTTTAGGAAATTGTTGGCGAGCAGCGTTAGCGCATAAGTATGGATCGCGGCGTCGCGATTGCCATTGAATTGGATCCGGAAGGTTCCGGTCCCGCAGCTCCCTCCATTGAGCGAGAAATCTGCCGGTAAGGATCCGCTCGACAGGCAAACCGTCGGGACAGGATTCCCGATCACGGTAATGGTCTGGGTCGAAGCAATGCCCGGTCCGAAGGCCAGGAGCGTAGAGCCGCTAACCGTAGGCGGTGTCAATACGGAAAGCTTGGCCGTTACAAGATTGCCGTCGGCATCCTTCAAAGTAATGCGGTCGTCCGTGTACGTCCCACACTTGGTGAGATCGGTGCCGGCAGGAGTTACGCCGGTCTTCGTGTCGGCCGCGCATATTAAATCTGTAGAGTCAGGCTGCGCTTTCGTGTGCACGAAGTTGTTGCCCAGTCGAGATGCTGTCCATTTCACTCCGGCGGCATCGACATACCGGATATCGGCGTTGATGCCCTCGTCGACCAGGCAGGGCGTGTTCCCACTTGTACAGGTCTCGAGAAACCAGCCGCCCCAAGTTTTCGCCGTCGCCTGATTCCCGTCCCAATCCTGATAAGCGAGGGTGTCCGAAATGCTCGGTGCGCCGCCAGAAGCACCGCTGATCTCAAAAGTGAGATCCGTTCCAGGCCGGTGCACCGGAAGCACGGTTGCGCTGGGGATGTCCGGCACAGTTTGCGAGTTCATGGTGGCCTGGATTTTATAGGTGCCAAGGCCGCTTGTGTCGGCTAGCATAGCTGCCAAATCGGGCAGATTATTCTGCGCCTGGGTCAGAAGATTGCTGAAGTTTGCAATATCGGCCCCGTGTTCAGAGTTCGTCACGAGTTGTAGAGCCGCCATTACGCCGACCGCTACGCAGAGCAAGACGATCGCCACCGGCGCTGCAACAGCGGCGCCGGCTCCGCCTAGGGCATCAACCGCGCCCCCGCTGACAATGAATGTCGAACCCTCCGCTGAGGCGAGGGCGGTCCCTGAGCCTGTGTAGGCCGCTGCAGCGGCAGCAAGATTGGGGTATAGGGCTGCTCCGGCAATCCCAGCAGCAACGGCGCCCGCGCTTAAGGAGATCCCAGCCTGTGCACCGACTGATAGCGAAGTATCGGCCATTAACGAGCCGAACTCCTTAAATTGCTCTGCGGCTGCCCCATAGGATTTCTTGAATCCGTACGCCGTAAAATAACTCGCCGCCGGAACCGGGGCTCCAAAGATATTGCTCTGCAAACCTCCACAGAAGGGATGGCCGTTGTAGTTTAACTTGTAGGTGCTCGCAATGTCCGGGTCGAGCGTGAAGGTGCAGGGGTCATTTAAAAATCGGTTGGACTCCCCAATCGCGGTCGTGTAGAGTGCAATCTCGTTCTGCTGAACCAGCCGCTGCAACCAGTCGAATAGCGTCTGTTCGTGTGGCGTCCGCTCCGATGGTGCTTTCTTGATAATCGCCACCATCTGGGTGAACATGGCCGCGCGAATGGCATCACGCAGATCTTGTCGGCCATAGGTATAAATGACGCTGGGGTCGCTTGCGGGCAGAGCGTGCAGTGCGAGGTACGTGTTCACTGCATCCCTCTCTAACTGGTTCAGATCTCCAAAATTGAATGGAACGATCGAGCAGTAGATTTGGATAATCGCATTCTCGGGCGACGGGGTGCAAGGAAGTGGCGTCTGCGCCGACGCTTGCAACAGGTGTACTCCGCCCTGGTTCGGCTGCTGCCAAGAGAAAACCGGTAACGCCAACAGAATGGCCAGTGCCACCGCGAGCGGGTGAAAGATGAACCAGCGCTGCACGCCCCTCACGGTTAACCGCGACAAACGGGAATGTCTCAACATTTTGGTTTGAACTCGATTCTTGGATCGAGCGGTCTGAAATAGCGTACTCATGTGAATCCTTTCTGGCTTCGGCCGGGAAGCGCTCCTGTGTGCAGAATGCCCAGCGTTTCGCTGCGGCCGGGCAGGAAGTTCCGCTAAATCCTAATGGGAGAGTGAAGCGCGAGTTTACGCCATCAAAGGCAGGATTTTTTTGATGCAGCAGCTCAGAGCTTAGAACACCGGCTTCTCTTCATTGAAGGACTCCAGCACTCATGAACGAAAAGGACCGGCCAAATCTGCCCGGCCCTTTTCGGACGGTGAGAAATTTACCTGTACTGAGTTATGGAGCCGGTTCAGTGGGTTTAGCGATCTTGATATACAGATCCTGTTCCGCCTGCGGTTGCACTCCATTATCGGCAAAAATCCCTACGAGATACTCCGCCCCCACAAGTGCGTCCGAAGGAGCCTTGATCGTCAACGTCCCCGTCGCGAAGCCCTCGGCGTTACGGTTGCTAGCCTCGAAGCCCGCAGGCAAGCGGAGCAGGAAAAAAGACATCCAGTTCCCGCCTTGTGGAAGGGGACCGGAGGATGCGGGCAAAGGCGCCGACGACATGAAGGGGAATCCGGCAGTTGTCACCTCGAATGTTCCCCCGGGGGGCACCTCCACCGTACAAGCCGGCGGCGTCCTGCCTGGGACAGGGCATGGGCCGGTGAAGATCGGCCCCTCGTTTACATTTAAGGTCAGCTGCTGAGTGCCCGGACCGTCTGTTCCGGGAGCAGTGGCCACGAGGTTGAGAGTGTACTGACCTCCCGTTCTCTCAGCAGGGGTCCCGGCGATAACGGCCGACGTTCCACCAAAAGGCCCAGTTACGGATGCGCTGAACGTGAGACCCGCGGGCAGCGGATGGGCGAGGGTGATGGTTCCCTCGCTGGCCGAGATTTCAAAAGAGCTCGCCGTTCCGACCGTGAACGTCGCGGTATTGGGGCTGGTGAATACCGGTCTATTCTCCACGGTCACGGGGAACGGCTCAATGACGGTGAAGCTTCCGGCAGCAACCGGCCCGATCTTCGGATGGAATGTGCCGGAGCTACCCGCTGGGGGGATGCCCGTCAGCAACGCAGTCCCATCGCCATTGTCTTTCAGTTTCAACCACGGTGCGCTCGGGTCTGGTATCAAGGTCCACGATACAGGAGTAATCGCCCCGTTCGAGTACAGGAGATGTTGATTGGGAACGCCCGCGCTGAAATTTGTGCTGGTGGGAGGAACCAGGTTCGCCAGTGGAGGCGAACCCGCCGTAATCGCGAGAAATTGCGTGGCGGTGCCTTGTGAGTTGGTGGCTGAAATCCCTGTGTTACAGGGCGCGAAGCAAACAGCGTTGCTTTCCGGGAACGGGACCACGCCGCTGATGGTGGCCGTGCCATCGCCGTTGTCCTTGAAGCTCAGCCCGAGCAGATTTTCGCTTGCCGAAAGCCTGGGTGTGGGAACTCCGGTGGCGACTACTGTGAAATTCACCGGAAGGCCCGCGGTTACGTTTAACACATCAGGCGAGATGATGGCCAGTTGCGGGCTGACATCCACTGTGACGGGAATCGAAATATTTCCCACGCTATTGCTGGCGCTCAGCGTGAGCGCATAAGTATGGGTCGCAGCGTTGAGGTTGCCATTGAATTGGATCTGGAAGGTTCCGGTCCCGCAGCTCCCTCCATTGAGCGAGAAATCTGCCGGCAACGATCCGCTCGACAGGCAAACCGTCGCCGCAGGATTGCCGATCACGGTAATCGTCTGGGTCGAAGCAATGCCCGGTCCGAAGCCCAGGAGCGTAGAGCCGCTAACCGTAGGCGGTGTCAATACGGAAAGCTTGGCCGTTACAACATTGCCGTTCCCATCCTGCAACGTAATGTGGTCGGCTACGTAGGTCGAACACTTAGTCACATCGATGCCGGAAGGAGTTACGCCCGTCTGCGGGTCGGCCGGGCATATCGAATCTGTAGAATCAGGCTGGGCTTTCGTGTGCGCGAAGTTGTTGCCCAGTCGAGATGCTGTCCATTTCACTCCGGCGGCATCGACATACCGGATACTGGCGTTGATGCCCTCGTCGATCAGGCAGGGCGTGTTCCCACTTGTACAGGTCTCGAGAAACCAGCCGCCCCAAGTTTTCGCCGTCTCCTGATTCCCGTCCCAATCCTGATAACTGAGGCTGTTGGAGATCGTCGGCGTGCCGCCAGAAGCACCGGTAATCTCAAAAGTGAAATCCTTTCCCGGGCGGTGCGCCGGAAGCGTGGCTGCGCTGGGCCTGTCCGGCACAGTTTGCGAGTACATAGTGGCCTGGATTTTATAGTTGCCGAGCCCACTTGTGTCGGCTATCATAGCCGCCAAATCGGGCAGATTATTCTGAGCCTGGGTCAGAAGATTGCTGAAGTTTGCAATATCAGCCTGGCGTTCAGAGTTCGTCACGAGTTGCAGAGCCGCCATCACGCCGACCGCTACGCAGAGCAAGACGATCGCCACCGGCGCTGCAACAGCGGCGCCAAGTCCGATGGCGCTGATAGTCGAGCCGCTAAGAATGAATGAAGAACCTGCGGCGAGAGCGCCTGTGCCCTCTATCGTAATTGCTCCGGTTGCGACTGCCGTTCCCCAGGCCGCCAGAGCGGCAGAGAAATTAGCGAAAAGAGCTGCTCCGACAGTTCCAGCGACAACGGCGCCCGCGCCTAAGGCGATCCCAGCCTGCTCACCCACTGACAGCGAACTATCGGCCATCAACGAGCCAAACTCCTTAAATTGCTCTGCGGCTGCCCCGTAGGACTTTTTGAATCCGTACGCCGTGAAATAACTCGCCGCCGGAACCGGAGCTCCAAAGATTGAGCTCTGCTGACCGCGACAGAAAGGATGGCCGTTGTAGCTTAACTTGTAGGTGCTCGCAATGTCCGCGTCGAGTGTGAAGGTGCAGGGGTCATTGAAAAATCGGTCGGCCTCCGCAATCGCGGTCGTATACAGTGCAATCTCATTCTGCTGAACGAGGCGCTGCAACCAGTCGAATAGCGCCTGCTCGTGCGGCGTTCGGTCCGATGGTGCTTTCTTGATGATTGCCAGCATCTGCGTGAACATACTCGCACGAATCGCATCACGCAGATCTTGCCGGCCATAGGTGTAAATGACGCTGGCGTCGGCTGCCGGTAGCTCGTGCAGGGCGAGGTAGGCGTTCACTGCATCGGACTCCAGTTGCTTGAGATCCTTTGACAAAAACGGCGCTTGGGCGCCTGCGGGGCAAGTGTTCTGAATAATCAGATTTGCCGGGTTCGGGGGACACACGAGCGTGGCTTGCGCCGACGCCTGGAAGAGGTGAACTCCTCCCTGGTTCGACTGCTCCTGCCAGGACAAAACCGGCAACGCCAGTAGAATGGCTAGCGCCACGGCGAGCGGGTGAAAGATGAACCATCGCCGTATGCCGCTCACGCTCACCCGCAGCAAACGGGAATGTTTCAACACTTTGGTTTCGACTTGATTCTCGAATTGAGCGGTCCGAAACAGCGTACTCATGTGAATCCTTTCTCGCTTCTGCTGGGAAGCGCTCCTGTGTGCAGAATGCCAGCGTTTCGCTGCGGCCGGGCAGCAAGTTCCGCTAAATCCTAATGGGAGAGGGAAGCGCGAGTTTACGCCACGAAACCCAGAACTTTTTTTGCGGTGATGTTCGAAATGGTTGTGTGCCGAAGCGGAATTATTTGGCTACGCTCTCAACGAAGCTAATGATGGCTCAGCGCCCAGACGTATGCGGCCACCGCGCTTAGCTGGTCGGAAGTAAGTTGTGCGCCACCCATCGGCGGCATTGGGCTGCGATATTCTTTCGGCTGCGGGACGCCTTCTCTGATCGTCTTCGCGATTCCAGCGTAGCTGCCGTCGCTCCACAGCCACTTTCCCGAAGTGAGATTAGGACCCAAAGGCGAGCCGGTAGCGTTCGCGCCATGGCAACCCGCACAGGAAGCGACGCCTACTTCGCCGTGGTAGATGCGATCGCCTAGCGCAACCATCGCCGGGGTCGCCCCTTCCGGAACGGGAAGGTTGCCGGTTGCAGCCGCGCCTGCGTTTGGATGCGTTCCCTCCGGCGGTTTGGCGGTACCTCCCACTGCCTCACCGGCTGGCGCCGTTGCGTTCGAGCATGGAGTGCTCGCCGTGGCACCACTGCTAACTCCGCCTTTATACACGATTCGATAGATCCGACCGCGTATGTCGTCGGAAACGTACAGTGACCCGTCTGGGCCCACTGCGAGGCCCGAAGGGCGATGTGCGGCGCCCTCCGGAGTCTCGACCTGTCCTGCGAAACCATCGGCAAAAACCTCGCAACTGCCCGATGCATGATCGCCTGTGACTGGCTGAAACACTACGTTATAGCCGCCTTGCGGGTATGGCGCACGATCCCATGAGCCATGAAACGCGATGAAGACTCCGTCACGGTAGCGCGTTGGAAATTGTTCTTTGTCGTAGCGCACCATCGCGTTCGGCCCCCAATGGGCGGGAAATGCGGCAACAGGAGGAGTCTTGTTTGCGCAAACGCCTATCCGTTTACCGCCGTCACCGCCATATTCGGGCGCTAGCACGAGCTTTTGCTGCGCAGCATCGTAGTAGCATTCAGGCCAGCCATAATCGCCGCCGGGCTTCAATAGCAGCAATTCTTCGGCGGGCAAAGTTGCTTCTTCTTCGGGTTTGTAGAGCTTCGGCCAATTCGCATGCAATTGGTCTCGTCCGTGTTGGGTCGCGAATAGGTTGCCGCTGGAATCGATAGCAAAACCTTCGGCATTGCGTATGCCTGTCGCGTAACGCGCGCCCGGTGAAAACTTCTGGTCCGTTTTATTCGCGTCATAACGCCAGACTCCGCCACGTGTCTCGAGCTCAGTGCAAGGGTCGGCACCTGGCGATCCCGGCTGGCGATTTTGCAATTGACAGGCGTTGCTTGCGCTGGCGACATCGACATACATCGACCCTGTGGCATCGATGATGAAAGGATGCATCGGATGATCGCCACCAAGAGGCAACCCAGAGACGATCGTTTCAGGAGCGCCTCCCGGGACGATGGAGCCTGCCGGGAGTGCGTACCTCACGATTCGATCGTTGATCTCCGCGTAAATCCAATCCTTATATATGGCGATGCCAGTGCCTCCGGCGCCGCCAGTCTGAGCCGTTTCGCCAAAGCGCTCGCTGACATCAGCCTTCCCCGCCCCGGCCTTATCCTGAAGGGCCACCAAAAATCCCCCGGCATGCGGAACGTCCTTGCCGTAATAGGTGCCCGACCAGGTATTAACGTAAACGACTCCGGTTGGGGACACCACCATGTGTCGCGCGTGACCAATGCCATCGGCAAATACGGTTGCACAAAAGCCGGCGGGTAATTTCAACCCGGCATCGTCGTTGGAACACGACTGGCTGTTCGTTGGCTTCGGCGAATCCGATTGACCTCGGGCTAACGCCATCGGGCCAAGCAGGCAGAACGCAGCAAAATAGCACAACAGAGTTCGGTTTGTGTGGAGTGGACGCATTAAACGCTCCTGAAATCGATGGAAAGAGTCCCGGAGCCATTTTATTCGCGTCGCGGAAGCAAGCTATCGTGCACGGTCGAGCAGGATAGCCTCTCGATTCTGCAGGGTGACTTGAATCGCTTCCAATCCCCTCTCCAGAGCTGCTAGATTCTCGACGATCGACTGGCCATCTTTGTTATTCACCATGGATGCCAGGAGATCGCACTGACCCACGAGTTGCTCGTCGTAACGGATCAGCGCCTTCAATGTGGGCTCCTCCTCGCGAAACCGTTCGCTCATGCGATCGTTCTCAGGAACCGGCTGTTGCTGAATCAAGGCTTCCAGAGCGCCAATCCCTCGAGCCAGCCGCTCCAGGTCCTGGGCCACTGCTATCGCCACAGCATCCGGAAAGGGCTTCTGCCGGGAGGGTGGTGGAAGGAACTTGCGCCGGTATTCGGTCTCCGCTTCGCTTACGCTCGCCATTGCCATACCGAGCAGGCTCGCGGCTTTGCTGCGTACAAGTTGGTCATCAGCACGCAACTGATTCTCGATCCGGTAAAAGTTATAGCCCCAACCATAAAACAGGTTGATCGCAATCTCCCGTAACGCGCCAGCGTCGTAAAATCCGGAGCTCGACATCACTTTTCTGCGGCTTCTTCCACGGGCAGGCCTGTCTCTGGGCCAACGGAGTAGAATCCGGCGGGTGGACCGCCGATGAAGAAGGGCAAGCCGGCTGCAGCATTCGGCGCAGAGACGAGGCCCTTATCAGCCATCCGCAAAGCCAGGTAGTACCGCACTGCTTCGAGCGGCTTTAGGCCGATGGCCTGGAGCGAGATTAACTCGCGCATCCGCTCGTCCTTCGGCATGATTAGGATCTTCAGATCATTAAGAGTGATGCCATACGTTTGCAGAAAATCGGAAAGATGGCTCTTCACCAACTCGCGAATTTGATTGATGTGCTCGTTGATGTCTTCCATTTTTGTCACTTGGACGATCTGGTTGATCGCTTGCTCAATGGCCGGCCCCGCGTAATCAGACACTTCTTTCGTGTCAATTAAATGGCCATTAAAGGGTAAATGCGTAATCAACTTGAGTGCAGCCTCCTTGGTGTCGACGTGGATGTAGTAATCCACCTGGTAGGCCATCTCCGCCATCTCCTCGCTCGTGGCCACCCCCTCGCTGCGGATCAGCAATTTGGATCGATTGATGTAAATCACCTCGAACACCCAAGGGGAGGAGCCACCGAAAAATCCTTGAGCAATCGATCCGAGGAGGGGTTTGTCAGGAGTCGTGAGGGCGTACTGTCCGGTCTCGTAAATATTCAATACTGCGCCGCGCGATTTCAATACGCAGAAATGATTACTCTCGACGGTCAGAAGAGAACCGGCAACGATGCTCTCGTCCGCAATCTTGACGGCCAGGCTCTTCGTTCCGAGGATGTCCGTTCCATCGCGTTGCAGCGATGTGATAACTTGCCGTGCGACCGCCAGATTCGTACCCCCTGGTTAAAATCAGTCTCGGGACTGAGCATACCCTAATCGAAAGGCGGGATCAAGCGCTGTGCTTATCCCGGGTGACCGGGCGTTCATTGAGTTGAAACCCTTGCGCACAGCCCCGGAGTTCGCTGTGATCGCTCATCTATCGATACTCACCAAGGGCTTAGGATGTGCGGGATTACCTTCGATAAATCGCGTTTCCGAAGGTAAACTCCAGTTCCTCCGGTCAACGGTGCCAGCGGTTATCTATGGGCTTCCTTGAGGGGTTTCACAAGAATCGGTTTTCGCACGACAATCTCAAGCAGATGCCGCGCCGCCGCCACATCTTGTCCCATGCGGGTCAGCGGCAAAAAGCCGGCTGCAGAAATAAGTAGGAACTCATTTTTGTCCTCTACTTGCAACCGGTGCACCCGGCCATCATGGGCGTCATCGAAGGCATGGGCGAATCGGAGAATGCCCGCCAACAGCTTTGAGATCCGACGCTGCTCAGGTGCTAGCCGGCGGAAAGAGTTGTGCCGCGGGTGGGGGAAAATGCCGCGGTGAAAGCGAACGACTGTGGCCAAGAGGAGTAAATCTCCCGGAGTCCAACCCAAGGGCGGATCCAACTTGCGGATCATACGAGAGGATGTCTTTTGGTGTGCCTTCCCGTGCTTGGCCAAGCCTACGCGATGCAGGAACGCCGCCGCAACGAGAATGGCACGCGCATTGGGGTGGTCGTTAGCCAGTCCTAGCCTTGCTAAGCCATCGAACACCTGCCGAGCCAGTGCGGCCACACGCCGCGAATGCGAGACGTCCGGATCGAAAAAGGATGCCCATAGCCTGAGGCGTGTGAGAGCGGCGGCCTGAATTTGGTTGCCCTGCGGTAGGTCCACGCGCCAAATTGACCACAGTGACTTCGACCCCATCATGCGCTCGCGATACCTTGCAATCCGCTGGCTGCGCTTTACTTCGACCATCGCATGCCACCTGGTACGCGATTCAAGCGTAAGAAAAGCATTCACGCGACGGGCGGTCGCCCATAACACGTCTAAGTCATGGACCTCGCCCAATATGTCTTGTAACTCCTTCAGATCGGAGTGCCAAGCGTCATGCTGTTGGGGCAGAAAGTTCTCGACGACATAGCGGAAGCGCTTTATCCCGATGCGCAACCGGTGAAAAGCAACTTGCGACCGGTTGCGGATCGCCAGGCGATGTAAGTTGTGGGCTTCCGTCCAACGTTCGAGAGCTAAGTGCTTAAAGACTAGGCTCCCGACCCTTACCCGTGCAGCGCGGGGCGGCAGTTCACTGCTCCACTTCCGCCACTGTTTCATGTCGAAGTCGCGCAGCGCCTGTCCCGCAAGCAGCTTTTGCTCAGATTCCCGCTCAGCCAAGAAATCGAGCAGTACTTTCGTGTCCGAGTCATTTTCAGGCGCGAGTTGGTGAACCCATTCGCTCATTACTTGTGCGTCGCGCAAAGCACCCAGAGCGCGAAAAAGTCGCCCGCCGGCGCGCTTCATCTCTCTCCAGGAAGAACTCGGGTCGATAACCATCAATCCGTCCGCCATGGATCGGCAGCGGCGCAGCGCAACCCGCAGGTCGTGCACCGCCTCAGCACCAAACGCGGCATTGACCCGCTCGCACTCCTCAAGCACGCGCTGCATCCAGTGGCCAACGCCCACCGCCGACTTGGCTTCGCGCCGTGTCTCGATGGAAATCTGAGATCTCAGTGGAATTTCCAATCCGCCTCGACCCTATTCTCTGGCAAGAAACCGCCAATTTCCAGTGGCAGCGCTGAGAGGCGCACTGCAACTGGATCAGGTTGGCTGCCATGTTCGCATCAGAGCGTCAGCGTGCAGATGGCTGGACTTCGCCCGTGACCGGATTGAAAACCCACTCTGCTGTTCCTTCAATGCAGTGTGTTTCGCGGTAATCAGGCTCTTCCCAATCGGCCACTCGCAATATCAATCGGTTCCTGGCATCAAAGCCGTCGAACGATATGTAGCCAAGCACGCAATGCCTGCCGATTTTCTTCGCAATCGGGCCGACGACATCTGGGGTGCTTACTTTGGACGTCGTGGAGTCGTATAGGAGGAAATCCACTCCGCCAGCATCTGAAGCGTAATAGCCAGCGAACCGTTCTAGGGCGAGCCAACGGGAATCCGGTGACCAGGCGATTGGGCCGAGCGAAACAATGGCGTTATCCGTCTTTGAGGTCTTGTCAACGAACGCCAATTTGAAGGCCAACTTCCCCGAAGAGACAAACAACGCGCTTTCGTCCGACATGGCTCTGGAAGACTCTGATCGAAAGTGGTGTCCATCTCGGCATAGGCGCGATAGCGTTGGTTCGGGGAGACGAGGACCGGCGTCTGCAGGACCTCGCTAGGCGGCGGCCGCTTTTTAGTTGTGTCGAAACAGCTAACGGTTGGCGGATAAAATTTTCCCGACTGATCCGCGGCATTCAGAACAAGAGCGAGCACCACCACGAGGCATGCCGCTTTTCTGGGTCGCATTGCAGCCGTTCCTATGACCGAATCTTATCAGCGGAAACGTGTCCGGAGCGCGCGCCATATAAACCGCGCTTTTCAATAAACTCACGCACGGCAGCGGGCAGTTCCGGAGTGGCCTCTCCCGAGGCGAGCCGGGCCCGGATCTCCGAACTCGAAACCGGAAGGGAAAGGTTATCCAGGCGGTGAACTCGCGCACCCTCTGGAATACGATACTCGCGACCAGGGCGCGCCACGACGATGAAATCCGTCAGCTTGATCAGGTCCTGCCAGTCTTTCCAGGTCTCGAGTTCATCAAACGCGTCGGCGCCGATCAGGAAAAAGAGCGTGTCTTCGGGCGCCATCTGCTTCCGAACCCGACGGACGGTGTCGATGGTGTAGCTCCGTTGTGCGCCTTCCTCCAACCGCGATGCCTCAAATCGCGAGTCCGCACGGCACGCGATCTGGACCATCCGAAAGCGGTCCTCGTATGGACTCACACCACCGTTCTTATGAGGCGGGTTCCCGGCCGGGATAAAGAGTATGCGGTCGAGTTGAAAGTGGCGAAGGGCTTCTTTGGCGATCGAAAGATGGGCGAGGTGGACCGGGTCGAATGTTCCTCCGAACAGGCAGAGACGCGACCGCATAGCTCAGTATTGAATCGTCTGTGGGCTCGGGTCGCTCGAGATCTGCTCTTCCGCCGCACGGCTGGCGAGCTCGTCGCAGCGGTTGTTATCTTCGTGCGACGCATGACCCTTGGTCCACTTCCAGTGGGTCTGGTGAGTGTTTACCAAGCCGTCGAGCAGCATCCAGAGATCCTGGTTGGTTACTGGTTGTTTATCGGCTTTCTTCCAGCCGTTGCGCTTCCAACCGTGAATCCATTTTGTAATTCCATTCTTGACGTATTCGGAATCGGTGATGATTTCGACGGAGCAGGTTTCCTTCAGACGCTTCAGGCCTTCAATAGCCGCGGCGAGCTCCATGCGGTTGTTGGTCGTATGAGGGCTACAGCCGAACATCTCGCGCCGATACTCGCCATAGCGGAGAATGCAAGCCCATCCTCCTTTGCCTGGATTACCCTTGCAGGCGCCATCAGTTATAAGCTGGACATGCTTCAAGCGATCGCCGCCGGCTCGAGTTCCGCATCGAGTGCCGCGGAGTTGGTGAACTGATCAGAAAAAAAGGTATCCACGATATCGAGGATCTGCGAGACCTCCTGGGCGCGATAAATCTCGGTCCGCAATTTGGAGCCATTTCGCACACCGTGGGTGAAGTAAGTGGCAAACTGCTTCATCTTGCCGATCGCATCGGTCTCGCCATGGTCCTGCAACATGAGATAGTACGTCTTCATCATGTGGTACCGTTCCCGCTCCGCAGGAACAGTATAAGAACCAGTTTCAATATAGTCCTGAATCTGCCGGAAAATCCAGGGGTTATGTGATGCCGTGCGCCCGATCATGACAGCGTCGCAGATGGTCTCGCGATACATGCGGACGGCATCTTCAGGAAGCAAGATATCGCCATTTCCGATCACCGGAATCTTTACCGCGGCCTTTACCTCGGCGATACGCGACCAGTCCGCGTGGCCGCTGTAGCCTTGCTCGCGGGTTCGGGGATGGAGCGCAACGGCAGCCAGGCCGCACGATTCGGCCAACTGCGCCATCTTCACGGCGACCAGTTCGCGGTCATTCCAACCAGCTCGGAATTTGCAGGTCAGCGGAATGCTGATCGCCGAACGGACCTTCTCAAGAATCTTCGCGACGAGCGGCAGATCACGCAAGAGGCCTGAGCCGCCGTTGCATTTCACCACTTTGTTGACGGGACACCCGAAGTTTATATCCACGATGTCAAAGCCGCGTTCTTCGCAAATTTTCGCGGCTTCTGCCATTACACCCGGGTCGGAGCCGAACAGTTGGCACGCGATCGGGTGCTCTTCCGGCTCAAAGTAGAGATAGCGGAAGTTGCGGTTTGGCCTTTTGGCATGGCGGGTGCCGACGACACCATGGGAACTGGTGAATTCGGTCATGAGTAGACCGCAGCCGCCCTGGTTGCGGATCAAGCGGCGGAAAACGGTGTCCGTGACACCGGCCATTGGGGCGAGCACGGTGGCCGGAGTGACGGGAATGGCCCCGACGCGGTAGGCAGCCGGAAAGCCAATGGAGTGAATGGGATTCATCAACGGACAGGTGCAGCGAAGAAAATTGCGCGAATGACCATATTTTAACTGCTGGCTAAAGCAACTTCCCGCCGACCGGATACGTTTGAACGTATAGTGGGGAGAAGGCGTGGAGGCGTTTAATTTGTTCAAAATCGCCGCGGCGTTCCTTGGGGGACTGGTAGTAGCGCTAGGGGGTGCGCTCGTTTACGTTCACACAACGGACGGAGTCCAAACCCAAGTGGTGGCACGGAAGCTTGCTACGACACAGCCGCACTCGGCACCGAATCCGACGGTGCAGGCCACGCCCGCTGTGATGCAGGTCGCTGAGGAGCAACCGCAGGCGGCATCTGCTCCAGCCGAATCACCGGCGCCGCCTGCGACAACAGCTGTAGAGGTTCGGCGAAAGGTAAGCAAGAGGGCGGTGAGCCATCCGGTCGCGCGGCCCAAAGTTAAAGTTGAGGTTGCTGATACCGTACCGAGCGACGGAACCAGCAGCGTGGTCGAGATCGCGCAGAGTGTCCCACCACCGGTCCCGCCAGTTACACCCAGTGATCCGGTTGCACCCACCAGTGAGACCACTCGTCCTCCGGCGGTGAGCGAGAATTCGCATCCGATCGCGCCGGAAGCGGCTCCGCAAGTGCCAAATGAGACAGCAACTCCTACGCCGCATGTAGTAACGCTAGCGGCGGGCACCCCTGTGAGTATCCGGCTGGGAGAGACGCTCTCGACCGAGGACAATTACAGCGGGGATACGTTCCGAGCCGTCATGATGACGCCCGTCATTATGGATGGCTTCATAATCGCTGATCGCGGCTCAAAAGTACTGGGCCAGATTGTCTTCGCGCGGCGAGCGGGGCGTCTGCAAGGAAATGCGGACGTGGCTCTGGCGGTAACCGAAATCAACACGACCGACGGGCAAAGAGTTTCGATCGAGACAGACACTTACGAGAAGCGTGGTCCGTCCAATGCGCTTATCGAAGCAGCGAAAATTGGCGGAGGCGCAGCACTGGGAGCGATCATCGGCGGGCTCGCCGGCGGCGGCAAGGGAGCCGCGATGGGCGCGGGCGCAGGTGGCGCGGCCGGTACCGGAGCCGTGCTCTTTTCACACGGCAGACCGGCAGTGGTCCCGGCGGAAACGGTTTTGCAGTTCCGGTTAGCGAAAGCCGTTACTATTACCGAGCAGTTCAACCGCTGAGGGGCTGCGACGCGCACGCGCGCGTTACTCTCGTTCGCCAGCTTCGAAAACCGGCCATTTTGAAGCGTCCAAAGCGCGGGTGTCCAGATCGATTTCCGCTATTTCATCCAGATCTCCGGTCGAAGCTGGGCGCAGATCCTTAAACTTTCGGGCCGATGCCAGGACCTTACGCTCAAGGGACCCCAGCGTCTCGTTATAGGTCGCAACGGTTCTCTGGATCGCATCGCCGAGCTTTGAAAAATGCGTGCTCATGGTGAGCAGGCGAGTGTACAACTCCTCACCGGTGGACCGAATCTTATCCAGGTTTTCGGCTGCCTTGCTCTCCCGCCAGCCATGGGCGATTGTGAGCAGCAAAGTGATCAGAGTGATGGGCGTGGCGATCAGAACGCGCCGCTCCACGCCGTACTCGAGAAGACTAGGATCGCTCTCGAGCGCGGCACTGAAGAGCGATTCGAGAGGTAGGAAGGCGACTACAAATTCCGGAGAAAACGCTAAGCGGTCCCAATATGCTTTTTCTCCGAGCGAGCGCACGTGCGTCTTCACCTGCCGCGCGTGAGCGGCAATGTAGCGGCTGCGCTCTGCGTCGTCGGTGGTCTCTATAGCTCGCAAATAGGCATCAAGGGAGACTTTCGCATCAACGACAACTTCGCAATGGTTGGGCAGGCGCACGATCAGATCAGGCCGTTGGTTAGTTTCTCCAAAAAGCGTCTTCTGTTCCGCAAAGTCGCAGTATTCGAGCATGCCAGCCAACTCCACCACACGACGAAGCTGCAGCTCGCCCCAGCGGCCTCGCTGGACAGGAGATCGAAGGGCAGTTTTAAGTTGTTCGGTTGACTGGCGAACGCGCTCCTGCAACTGCGTCAGAGCTTGCACCTGAGCAGTGATGCTTTCGTATGCTCCGACCCTGGATTTCTCAAGAGCCTGGACCTGCTCCTCGAAGCGTCGGAGAGATTGCGCCACGGGCTCTACGACATGTTGAAATTGATCGCGGCTGCGGTCCAAGAGCAACTGGCTGTTCTTCTGCAGTGCTTCCGAAGCCAGAGCCTGGAAGCGATCCTCGAGTTGCCGTTGGGTTTGCGTGAGCAGTTTAAGCTGCACATCGGCGGCTTCCCGGACTTTTTCAGCTTCAGCCACCTGTTCAATCGCCCGCCGCTCGGCGGCTTCAAGTTCGCCTCGCTGGTGATCGCTTCGGTCGCGAATTTCGCTAGCGGCCTGGCGCCAACGCCTCGCTTCAGAAAACTGATACGCCGCAAAGCCGACCGATACCAGCAGGCAGATTAAAAGCAGGACGATTCCGACGCTCATTTCTTGAAACCGGTCTCCACTTTGAACTGTTCCAGGGTGTTGAAGACGATAGGACAATAGACTGCCCGGTCGGGCATGTGCCACATCCGGCTCAGCAACGAGCCATTACCTTTCACGAGATGCGGAAAGAGCTCGCATGTGTTCGGACGAGCATCGTACACGGAACACAGTTTGCCTTCGAGAAACACGCACCCGTTCTCATTGCGCTTCAGAATACGGCCTTCCTCCTGAGTCTCGATCGTATATTCGCGAAAGAAATCGGACACCTTCATATGGAGATGACGCGAGAGGCGTTCGGCATCGCGATCAGTTACCTGCGTAGTGGCCACGCGGCAGCAATTCGCGCAAGCAGTGCAATCGATGGCCTCTTCCGTTTGCTGCGCAATGGCCTTGAACCGCCGCTCCACGAAATTGTGACGCTTGAGCCAGAGCCGGAAACGTTGATTCTCCTCGCGCTGTTTCTCGCCCGCTCGTTTGATCTGCACGAGGTCGGTAATCACTACTCCATTATCTCAGTTGAAACATAGTGAGGGAGATCTGTTTTGAGAGGCTCTACGGCTTCGATGGCCGCCGCTCAACAAGCAATTCCAGATCAGTGCGAATGCCTTTCGTGGAAGGATGGTCGGGGCCCAACTCCTTCTCGTCAATCGCAAGAGCACGGCGCAGCAGCGGCTCGGCCCCGGTGAGATCTCCTTCAGCCTGGAGCAAGCTTGCGAGAGCGACTAGATCTACTGCCACCTCCGGATGGCCGGCTCCGAAGGATTTCTCGTCGATGGCGAGGGCGCGACGAAATAGAACGTCGGCTACATCGTACTTTCCTTCGGATTGCAGCAATCCAGCCAAATTGCTTAGACCCGTCGCCAAGCTTGGGTGATCAGGTCCAAGAACTTCTTCCTTTATAGCGATTGAACGACGGTACAGCCGCTCAGCCTCGTCATTTTCTCCTTCGGACTGCAACAGGCTGGCTAGATTATTCAGTTCCTCTGCTAGGCCAGGGTGATCGGGTCCGAGAGCCTTCTCGTCGATAGTAACCGCACGGCGGTAAAGCGGCTCGGCGGTCGCATAGTTGTGTTCGACGTGCAGCGCCCCGGCCAAGTTATTCAGATCAGTTGCCACCTCCGGGTGATCGGGTCCAAATTCCCTTTCGTCTATCGCTAGTGCGCGCCGATATAGTGACTCAGCGCCGGAGTAGTCTCCCTTGATCTGGAGCAAGCCAGCCAAATTGCTGAGACTTGTGGCAACGTGCGGATCCTCGGGTTGAAGGTTCTTTTCGGCAAGCGCGAGCGCCCGACGATACAGCGGCTCGGCACTCTTGTAGTCTCCTTTGGCCTGGAGCAAGCTGCCCAAATTGTTCAGATCCCTCGCTACGTCCAGGTGGTCAGGTCCAAACACGTTCTCGTCAATTGCGAGGGCGCGCCGAAACAGCGGTTCCGCTCCGGCATAGTCCCCTTTCGCTTGCAGCAGGATAGCTAGGTTGTCCAGATATGTGGCTACGTTTGAATTGACCGGACCGGGCTCTTTCTCCTCAAGGGCGATAGCTCGGATATATAAGGGCTCCGCCCTGGCATAGTCGCCCGCCAGTGCCCAACTCAGCCCCAGCCTGTTGAGGATTGCGCCCTCATCCGGTCGTCGAGCGGCCGCCTCTTCGTAAGCCTCAGCAGACTGCCGGTAGTGGCCCTGTTGGAAAAGAGACTGGCCCAAAAAGAGAGCCGCATCCACTACGTCCGCCTGCGCCCTCGCCTCTACGCGCTTACGCCTGTCCAGAGAGGCTGCGAATTCCGCGCTTGCCTCGGGATAGCGCTTCTCATATAGCGCTGCCAAGCCTTTATCGTATGGGTCTTCCGTCTTCTCTCCCCACTCCCGGATTGCCTGATCGATTTCTTCCGGCTTCAGTCCAAACTTCTTCGAGATAGTAGAGCGCGCTTCCTGGAGCTGCTCTTCTCTGTTCCGCTCCCCCGCCCCTTTCGGCGCACTCGCTTTGTTTATCTGGGCAGCGGCGGCGCGAATGCAATCTGAGTTTTCGAGGCACGCCTTATCGCTCCATTCGACTAATACGATAGGAACGAAATTCTTCGCCTCATTCTCGAAAGGAGGCACATTCACCCATTCCTCCCAGGGCGAGACCATTACCAAGTCTTTACCGTTGGGAGTCGCGACGATTTCCAGCATCACGACGTCTCCAGGCTTCGCATTGGCTGCGAGCCGGATACGTGCAGCGCCGAAGCTATCGGTCGGAGAGCCGACCGAGCTGTCGCCCGCCCGGAGCCGCACGCCTGAAATGGGGTGACGGTGCACATCCTCGATATGCACAACCAGAACGCCCCGCTCGGCGAACAGGCGCGTGGTACACACCAATAGGGTTGCCCACGAGGTATACCGAATTAACCGCTTCATGCAATTTCAATTCGCGTTTAGCACCAGGGTGACTGGAAACGTTCCCGCAGGATGCCATTGATTTACGCTCTTCGTCGGCTTTTCCGCGTGCAACTCCACTTCCTGCCCCTCGGCCGCGTGCGCCAGCAAAACGAAGTTGCCGTCCTCCTTTGTTGTAAAGGCCTCGGCAGGATAGCCTACGACGCACACTCGCGCTCCTGCGACGGCTCGTCCAGCCGCGTCCTGCACGATACCCCGAACCTGCGCCTTGTCATCGGCCCTGAGTCGTACAGTTGCCGTCGGATAGTACTCGTCGGCAAGGCGTAGCTCACGCTGACCCTGCCAAAATGCATTCGGCACTCTTGCATAGACCGTCAACCTGCCCTCCGCGGGCTTGCTTCCCGCAGGTATTGAAAATTCCCAGCCTCCATCAACTTTCTTGGGAATAGAGTCGGTAGACGACCAGACCTGAGCATCGTTGGTGGGCATACCTTGTGGGTCGAGCACTGTGACCCGGAGATGATATATGCCCTTCTGTTGTAGTCCTTCACGTTGAAGTTGAAGCGACCCGAGGATGGGCACCAATGCCACGACAATGAGTCCGACGATTGCATGCGCCGCGGGTACCCTCCCCCGCTGTCTCTTGACCAGATACAGCTCGAGCACATACAGAATGGCAACAACCGTAAATGCAGCCAGTCCCCACATCGTAGTGACGCTGGCGGCAGCCTTCAAGAGAGTTGGCATGAGCACCTTAAGAGTGGCTAAAATCAAGATCTTTTCAGCAACGCGGAAGCACCAGTTGCCAAAAGGTGACGAGCTGGTCGGCCTGCGTCGCAATTTTTTCCACGAAATTGTGACGCTTGAGCCAGAGCCGGAAACGTTGATTCTCCCCGCGCTGTTTCTCGCTCGCTCGTTTGATCTGCACGAGGTCGGTAATCACTACTCCATTATCTCAGTTGAAACATAGTGAGAGAGAAATGTCTTGGAAGCAGCGGCCAAGCCAACCACGGGAGAATCATATTCTTGTCTGATTGGTCCGGTTTGAGGAGATCATCAGTGAACATCACGAAACTCGACACGATCCGCATTGCGGAATTCCCACAGCTTCTATGGATACATATTCATACGGATGAAGGCTTGGTTGGGCTCGGGGAAACGTTTTTCAACGCGAGCGCCGTGGAGGCGTATTTGCATGACGACGTGGCACCGCGGATTCTTGGAAGAGATCCCCTTGCGATCGATGCGATTGCCCGTGATCTGGTCGGTTATCTCGGGTTCCGATCGACGGGCGTAGAGGCTCGTGCGGCATCCGCCGTAGATATTGCCTTGTGGGACCTATTTGGAAAGGCTGTCGATAAACCGATTGTTCAATTGCTTGGCGGTTGG
Organism: Acidobacteriaceae bacterium; assembly: GCA_019244055.1. Lineage (GTDB taxonomy): Bacteria > Acidobacteriota > Terriglobia > Bryobacterales > Bryobacteraceae > Bog-105. Next base: position 26,758 of record JAFATG010000055.1, read on the forward strand.
ACCAGAGACCGTATCCGTACGTACAACACGTGCGCGGGCGACCAGTATATGCGAAAGGCGGAAAGCCAGTCGACCGAAAACTGGGGGATCGGGAGCGCACCAAGTGAGGCGGGCATCAGCGGCTTCGATGACCTGAATGACTTCTTGTATCGAGCCGACGATCTGGCAGAGTCCCTGCTTGCGGACGGAATCACAGCAATGAAAATTTGGCCATTTGATATCGCCGCAGAAAAGACTCACGGGCACTATATCTCCAATGACGAGCTACGAAGTGCGCTGATGCCATTTGAGAAGATCCGGAAACGCGTTACCGACCGTATCGACATCATGGTAGAGTTTCACTCGCTGTGGCAGTTGATGCCGGCCATGAAGATTGCCAAAGCCCTTGCTCGCTTCGACACGTTTTGGCACGAGGACCCGATCAAAATGGACAATTTCGCCAGCTTGAAGAGATACGCAGCGGTCTCACCTGCACCGATCTGCGCGTCGGAGACGCTCGGCAGCCGCTGGGCGTTCCGCGAGCTGCTTGAATCGGAAGCAGTGGGCGTGGTGATGCTCGATCTTGCCTGGTGCGGCGGGTTGTCGGAAGCGCGCAAGATCGCGGCCATGGCCGAAGCATGGCATCTCTCCATTGCTCCGCACGACTGCACAGGGCCGGTGGTATTTACGGCTTCCACCCACTTGTCTCTCAATGCCCCAAACGCGCTGGTCCAAGAATCCGTCCGCGCGTTCTACAACGGCTGGTACGCGAGTGTCATGAGCGCCGTTCCGAGGGTGAAAAACGGTTTCGTTACCGTTCCTGAAGGGCCAGGACTCGGTTGCGAGTTGCTGCCTGACATCGACAAACGGTTTTCGGTGACGCGACGAAGCTCATCCGCGAGTTGAGCCCGCAGGCACCGAGTCACTGCTTGGGAGGCACCGAGTAATACGTGTAATCGTACTTCCAGGTAAATGTCTTACCGGGTTGAATCGACATGGCGATAAAAGGCTCCATCGCGAGTACGGAGCGAATGGACCAAAGATTCTCCTGGCTGAGGGGCCGATCCCCACTGATCTTCATGCCCGCTCCGGCCTTATGGTTCTGAATCGTGATTTTGTAGTCAGCGGGTGTCTGGCGAAAGCCCGAGAATTCAGCCGATACGGTGTCGCGACCCTGGAGCATCTTCCGATAGGTAAATTCACGTCCCTGGATCAGCGCAAGGTCCGGTCGTTGCACATTTTGGGCATGGATGGCAAACGGCAAGCTGATCACGAAATCAGGGCCGGTGGGCTGCTTATCCAGGACTAGGAAATTGTGGTCGTAAAGGCTCGTTTGAATGGTTCGCCGGCCTGTATTT
>JAFATG010000112.1 GCA_019244055.1 Acidobacteriaceae bacterium
TATCGACGCGCTTGACTGCACTGACATCCCGGTCGCTTTGAAAGCCGCCGCGCCCCTACGCACGGCGGCTGTAAACAGTCATTCAACGGGACGCGCAACTCGGAATACAAGCGTCAGCAATACGGCCCCGACTAGCCAAACCATCCAATTACGCAATGGCCCTTCCGACCACAAGAATGAGTTGTTGAATCCGAGGTCAGCCGCTAGCGACCAAAGCACAAAACCATAACTAATCACCAGCGTAGGGCCGCCAACAACGACCACGAGGAATTGGCGGCAGATTCGGTGGAGGCGGGCGTTTGAGAAGTATCGGATCTTGCCTAACAAAGCAGACCTCCAAGTTCGGGGACTCTAGCGGCCCCGTGTTTGGCGGCAGTTCCAGCTACAGTCCTATGCTTCTTTCGCTTGCGGGGACCACAATCGCCTCGACCCGCGGGGCCTGAACTCTTGTACGTCAGTAAGCTGCTCAGTTTCTTTTTGCAGTTGAAAATTCTCCATTGAACAGTGCCTATGGGAATGCGCTGCGCCACCGCAATCTCGTGGTACTCACATTGCTCCACAAAGCGAAGAATCATTGCTTCACGCTCGTGTGCGTCTAGGAACGTCATCCATTCGTAGAACTCAAACGCATGCGTTCCGTGGCGTTCACACCTTCCGGTGACCAGTTGTTTCTCCACCTCCGCCAGGTTGGCGATTTCTAGGCTTTGCCTCAGCTTCCGGTAGTAACCGGACAGAGCATTGTGGGCAACCTTGAATAGCCAACCACGGAATAACCTTTCATCGCGTACCTGATTCGCTTTCTTGTACACCGTCAGCATGACTTCTTGCGCCAGATCTTCCGCCGACGTAAACTCGCGTGTGCGCGAGCGAAAGAATGAGACTAGCTGTGGATTGAAGACTTTGAAAAGTACCGCGAAGGATTCCTCAGTCGGGTTATTACGGAATTGATCGGTAGCTGCACACTCGCGGGAGGTCCTAGCGTTAGGAATTGCTCGTTCGTTCATCGGAGGACGGACATGTGATGTCCGCCTTCCACAGGGCACTCAGAGGGCCAACAAACGCGCTACCGCTTTGTCTTTTATTTTGTTGCACAAGCAAAAAGAAGGCATCGTACAAGGTTGCTGAGTGCTCGTCAATTGCTGAGTATCAGGCGCTCACGACGGCGGACATGGATGTACAGTCGTCTCGCTCATTACGCTGCTTTCCTCGTTAGCACAGGTTCCGCTGTCATACCTTTCAAAGCTACCGATAACATCCTTTTCCCTCGAAACCGCCGGGGCTTGACTGAAGGGACAGTTGTATTAAGATGACGTGCTGTTTCGGAGGCGGTTAGCTGCTCGATATCGCATAGAGTGACAATCTCTTGATACTTCTTTGGCGGTCGCGCACTGGCTAGACGAAGCATTTGGACAGTCTCCGCACGTTGTGCGGACTCTTCCGGCGAGTCACCCGCACAGACGAGCTTCTCGAAATTCGGGAATTCCGCACAGGTCGGTCTGTAGCGGAAATGACGATAGTGTTGAAACACTTCGTTCATGGCGATGCTCGTGAGCCAGGATCGGAAATTCGCCTCAAACCGAAAAGATGAAAGCTTCATCCAGGCCTTGAGAAAGACATTCTGCAGAATGTCCTCGACGTCCGCAGTATGCTTGACCATCATGCTGTCCTAAGCTCATCGCATGGAAAGTTCAGTCGGGGAAACGTTATGCAATGATCGGGTCATCGAACCTTTCCAAGGCTGCGTTTTCCACAAACTACGAGGCGAATGTTCTAAATGCTATCTCCTCTGCTGAATTCATTCGAGTGTCTGCGTGGCTCGATGCGATTTCCGAGCAATCATCTCCTGTCGATAGCGACTGGATTAGGCATCACTATAAGGAAGCGAAGCTTGCTCGTCCTGGAAAGAATGCAGCAATCACGAGCACTCAAATCCACCCCTCTAAGTTGCCGAGTGGAGCGGCTTGCGCGCGAATGGTTCGCCGGCACCTGAAGGGACAATCGTCGTTTCGAGAAATTGCGAATCCGATACGCAGGGCAGCATTGGACTGTTCCCAGGGAAAGATGAGTCGCGGTGACTTCTGGCAGGTCTTCTGGGGCCTATGGTCGCAACACGAGTCGCGTTTTCAAGGTAGCGGGATTCAGTTCGCGGGAAAGAGTGCGAAGTGGGAGCAGGGTTGCGCGTCCCTCATTACAATTCTTAAGGCGAGTACGCATTCATCTGTTTCCCGGTTAGATCGGCTTGTGACCACGGAAGTCGATCGCCTTAGCAAGCTCGGTAATCCGATGCGGCGCGCTTGGCTGAGTGAAATGTTGTGTCATTACTTTCCGGAGTTGTATCCAATCAGCGACAAGCCAGTGAACAAGTGGTTATCTGCGACCAGGTTGCGAAATCGCAGAGGACTGACGGAAGGCCAGCGATATATTGACCTATCGCGAAAGCTCCGACTCGCAGTGCGGGACCATCATCCCGCCGGATCTAAGAATTTGGCGGAGTTGGATGGCGCTATCTGGCAGTGGGCTCACGATCACCATCTCCTAAAATCTTGAGACTGCCCTCGGAATTGGGTAATGTAGTCCCACAAAGATATACAACTGCAGCATAAATTTGGGTGCTGGGCGCGTGTCTCGGGATTGGGTTATCAGGAACTGCAAAAATGCGAGCAAGCCGAGCAAGCCGAGCAAGCGAGTAAGTGCTTAAATGACAACGGAAGACCTTGGCTTCTGTTCGTGAGCTTTCGGCAAACCTGCATGAACTTCGAAGACAACGAAATGATGCGGCCGTACGAGATACTGCCCGCCTGAGCGGGAATGAGACGGTGGAGACGATGGGGTCAGCGCAGCAAATAGCGATGTAGGCTCGTTTAGGTCCGTCCGCCCCCGCGGAGCTCGACGCCGAGCGATCACAGATCACGGCTTTGACGTTGCGCTCATCAAGGCCTGAGCGCTGCGCAGCGCAGTTAATACCGTCTGCCGATCGGGGGCTTGGAACGACAGAATCAGAGACGTCACGCTGGCGCGGGAAGTGGCCAGTCGATCGTCCGTCTGAATGAAGTGAAGTGTGCCGTCCCAAACCCATGGCGCCCTGAAATCGGAGGTTGAGCGGACACGAAATCAACGAGTTCCTGCATACTGCGTTGAGCAGCGTCGTTTTCCTGTTGAGCAATGAGAGCGGCGATCTCGATGGCGCGCAGTGCGGCGCGAGAACCCGCGTCAAGCTCGGAGGCACCCAAGAGCTCGTGCGCGCGCAGTGCGGCATCCGAGAAGCGACCCGCAGAGAACGCGCACTCCGCATTATTCGCCCGGGCGTCGACATCGGTGGGATGTCTCTGCAGCCAGATCTCGTGCACCCGCAGCGCACCTTGGAAATCGAAAAGGCCTTCGTGATAGACATTCGCAAGATTGTTGTATGCGAGTCCATTGTCCGGATACATCTGCAGATTCAGGTAACTCCTGGCAGCGTCCGGCAGACGCCGCTTCATAGCCTCGCTTCATGAACACCAAACCGATCCGTCGCAGGTCGCCCGATTGAACGTTGTGCTGAACTGGTTTGAGGAACTGAACCGCCGCGTACCCACTCAATAGCCAAAACCAGCTCATCAGGTTTTGCCTGCGGTGGTTAAGCTTCAATAGTTTTGCAGGTTTGACCGTGGGCAGCGATAGACTCTGTGCTACCGCTTGACCTGCTGGACCAAAGAAAACGGCTGTCGCTCGGTGGCTAAAGAATCCATTGTTTTGTGACGCAGTGACCCTTTCGCTCCGAGTCCGTGGCCCGTTCGACTTACTTCGTCAGCAGGAACCCGTGAGTGTTGAAGCTTGCATCTACGTAAAACCCCACAATCTCTCCATTGGCGTTGATGTCGCTCGCAGACGTGAAGAGGGCTCCGGGAATATCAACCGTACTGAAATTGCCCTTGCTTAATAGGAAGCCGTGGTTCGTTTTGCCATCGGCCCCGCAGTATAACCCCACGATTGTGCCCTCAGAGTTAATCCCATTCGCACTCGTGCCGCCAGAGCCGGAACATCCGGACGCGGTTTCAAC
>JAFATG010000177.1 GCA_019244055.1 Acidobacteriaceae bacterium
GTCCTGACCCGTCGCAATCAGCCGGGCGGACGGATCCACGGCGCGAATCGCTCGGCTGAATTCCAGTGTTCGCCCGGGCAGTTCTTCCAGGCTTGGATAGCCCAGGTTCCAATCGCCCCAAAGCTCATTGCCGAGTTCCCAAAGCAACCCCCCATGTTTGGGCCAGCGTTGATCCACGTAACGAACCCAATCCGCAGCTTCCTCCGCCGTTCCGCTTCCGAGATTCAGCGCAATCTGGGGCTGCGCGCCGATAAGGTCGCAGAAATGGAGGAATTCGTCGGTACCGAACTGGTTGTATTCCGGGATTCCCCAGGCGATGTTCCGCATGCTCACCCGCTTGTCGCGAGGACCGATGCCGTCGCGCCAGTGATAAGCAGACGTGAAGTTTCCGCCGAACCGGACCAGGGGCGTGTTCATAGCTTTCGCATATGCGATCATATCGGGATCGAGACCGTCGAGCGCATCGGCCGGCATGAGACTTACTTGGTCGACAAGCGCTCGCTCATCGCCCGTCACTGCAATCGCAAAATCCGCGGGTTCCAAAGGCATCAACTGCCCTGGCTGGAGGCTCAAATGGAAGTCATACTTCTGCCAGTCCGCGCCGCTGGCATGAACTTCTGCCCTCGCCAACGCATCTCGTGGCTGATCCATTCGGCGAATCGAGATGGCGACGGTATCCGGCCCGCTCAGATGCTTCACAAAGATGCTGCCGTTATATTCAAGTTCGCGATGTATCGGTAGAAAGATCTTCTGCTTGATACCGGTCTCGTGTCCCGGAAGACCAAAGATCGCGAGCGACTGATTCGAATTGGCAGCATCGCCGCGCCGCGGCTCATATCGATTGCCGAGATTCGGATCCAGAGGTTCCCAGGGCAGGGGCAGCGCCAATTCGGAGGCGCGCACTAACGATGGTTGGCGTCGAAGCATTGCAGCCACATTCGGAGCGCTCCAGAGTCCGCTTTCGAAGCTTGGGTTCTGCAGCACTTCCGCCCACAGCCCGTTATAGGTTGAGTTTCCGATCGGCTCGAGGAAGCTTCCATAGATGGTTCGTGGGATAGAGAAACTTGCCTTGTTGGCGGCATCCACTTGAATCCGGACCGGCGCTGAACCAGATTGCGCCAGCAATATGCAGGCGAGCGCCAGAAGTGGAACACAAGAAACGCCGAGTCGCGCGACGCGATTCATCCTCGGATCATATAATGCAGCGCTGGGATATATTGAAATTTCGTTTACGATTCCTGTGAGGTTTTTTGCATCCCTTGTTGCTATCGCCGGATGCTCCCTGACCACTCCCTTCACGGCCTCCCAGAGTCTGCCTCCAGCTATTTATGACCAGGGGCGGACTGCGCTGGATCGCAAGAACTATGCCGTTGCCGAGCAGGATTTCGCGCAGGCCGAAGCGGCGGCACCGGGTACGACGAACGCGCTCGCGCTGCGGGCCAAAGCGCTGATCCATCTCGACAAGTTCCCTGAGGCCGAGCAGTGCCTAAAGCAGTATCTTCATCTGCATCCTGAGTCGCCCGACGCTAGCTATCTGCTCGGCTACGTCCAGTTCCGAAAGAACTCTGCGGCTGAATCGCTGCAGACATACACCGCTGCGGCGCGCTTACAGCAACCGCAGGCGAGCGATTTGAAGATTGTCGGCTTGGATTACGTTCTGCTGAACGATTACCAGCATGCAATCCGGTGGCTGGAGCGCTCCATCACCGAACAGCCGAACGACGCCGAGGCCGTTTACTATCTCGGCCGCGCTTATTACGTGCAGAATTCGTTCGACAAGGCCATCTCGTGCTTTGAACGCGCGTTGCAACTGGATCCGAAATATCTCAAGGCCGAAGATAACTTGGGACTCGCGCATGAGGGGAAGAACAGGCTCGATCTCGCCGAAGCGGATTACCGTAAAGCGATCGCCATCGGGACGGAAACGGCCAAGCCGAGTGAACAACCTTATTTGAACCTTGCTGATCTGCTCAGCCGTTCACAGCGCAATTCGGAAGCTCTGGCAAAGCTCGATGTCGCGGATCAGATCAGCGGCAAATCGGAGCGGAGCGAAGAGCTTCGAGCCCGCATCTTTTTCGCCGAGAAGCGGTATCCCGAAGCCGAGACAGCGTTGCGCGCTGCCCTATTGCAGAAACCGGAGAATGGAGCGTTGCACTTCCTTCTCGGCCGCGTCCTGAAACAGGAAGGCAAAGCCACAGAAGCGGAAAGGGAGTTTGCGCGCACTCGGGAGCTGCTGGGGACGCATTCCTCGGTGCCCAACTGATACAAATCAGCATGACAAAGTGGGCGCGCAGTTTGGTCCTTTATCTGATCGCAAGTCTGGCCCTTCCGGCACAAGGCCAAGACCGCATTCAGAATTTACAGAATGCGGCTGTCCTGATAGACCGCAACGACTTTGCTGCTGCAGAAGCCGAACTCGAGCTCCTCCTGAAAGAGCAGCCCGACGATGCAGTCGCCCTCAACTTGCTCGGCGTCATCCGAATGCGCCAGAAGAATTTTCCCGAAGCTGAGAATCTGTTCAAGAGAGCGATCGGCACAGGACGGCCTCTGCTCGGCCCCCACATGAATCTCGCTGTATTGTATGGGAGCGCCCGGCCGCTGGACGCGCTCAGCGAACTCGAAGAATGCCTCATAATTGCACCAGACAATCAGCGGGCCAAAACACTGATACGAAGCATCGCCAAGGAAGCGGCGCTCCAAGATATGCGTGCCGGGGAGAAGGACAAAGCGATCGCCATCATGCTGAAGGCTCGCGCAGCGATGCCCGACGATCCCGAAGTGCTGTATGAGCTGGGGCTGGTGAGCTTAGATTCCGGTTTTTATGCCGACGCGCAGAAATGTTTTGAGCGGGTTTTGCAGATTCGCCCGGGGAACAATGAAGCCCGCTATGGGTTAGCGCGCGCATATCTGAACGAGAACCTCGCAGAGCAGGCGGAACATGCTATGCGCCAATATCTCACCGCCAAGCCGGACGATGCCAGCGCACAGTACGGACTGGGTTATATCTTAGTTGCCGAGCAGAAACTGGACGAAGCACGTGCGGCTTTCGAGAAATCGCTGGCGCTGCAGCCAGGGCAAACTGAGTCGCTGTTTCAATTGGGCGAAATCGATGTCGAACAGGGACAAACAGGACGCGCGCGCGACAGGTTCGCCCAGGTATTGGCCCGCGATCCGCACCACGCGGGCGCGCTGACCGAGATCGGTATCATGGCATTTCGAGCATCGGACTACAGCAAGGCCAAGAACGACCTGGAGCAAGCGGTTGCCGCGGCGCCTTCGTATCAGAAGGCTCACTATTTCTACGCCCTAACGCTCGCAAAAATGGGAGACAAAGAGCAAGCCAATCGCGAATTCGATATTTCCGCGCAACTTCAGAAGAAGCACATCACGAACGTTCGACTCGATCTGCCTCAGCAATGAAGGGCCTCGGTTCGCTCGCCTGGGGTTCGGTCACGTGGACCGGTGTTGTCGTGCTTGCGCCAATAGCGGTCTTATCGCTGACCGCAACCAGCCCAGCGAACAATAAGCCCGGCAAGTTCGTGGACGTCACGAACACAGTGGGAATCAATTTCCTACACAAATCGTCTCCGACATCGAAGAAATATCTACCCGAAACGATGGGCGCCGGAGTCGCGCTGTTTGATTACGACAACGACGGCTTGCTCGATATTTACCTGGTCAACGGCGCCCCAATTGCTGATCCCTCTACGCCGGGCACGATACCGAAAAAGAACGGCCCGCAGTATTGGAATAGGCTCTACCATCAACAGAAGAACGGAACGTTCGAGGACGTGACGGAAAAAGCCGGTGTAGCTGGTGACGGCTACGGCATGGGCGTCGCGGTCGGTGATTACGATAACGATGGTCGCGAGGATCTCTACGTGACCCAATACGGTCACAACATCCTCTATCACAACAACGGCAACGGCACGTTTACCGATGTCACCGCCGAAGCGGGAGTGGGCGGAAGTGGCTGGTCGACAAGCGCGACCTGGGTGGATTATGACAACGACGGAAGATTGGATCTCGTCGTCCTGCGCTATCTGGCATGGGACTTTCAGGACGTTTGGTGCGGCCAGCATGAGCCTGGCCATCGAGCCTATTGCCATCCGGATCTATTCAAGCCCATTACCTTGCTGCTGTACCACAACGAGGACGGCAAGCACTTCCGCGAAGTTTCGCAACAGGCCGGCATGGCGGAGCCCGGTAAGGGTCTCGGCATCGCGATTGCTGACTACGACCGTGACGGATTTCCAGACATTTTTGTCGCCAATGACTCGATGCAGGAATTTCTGTTTCACAACAAACGCAACGGAACCTTCGAGCAGGTCGGTTTGGAAACCGAAGTCGCAGTAGACGGCGACGGCCGCACCTACGCCGGCATGGGCGTAGATTTCTCGGATTACAACAACGACGGCTGGCCGGATTTGGTTATCACGGACCTGGGAAACGAGAAATATGCGCTTTACACCAATTCGCGCGACGGAACGTTCGCGTATGCCAGTTACACCTCCGGCCTGGCCAGCATTTCTCTCTTGCATTCGGGTTGGGGAGTGCGTTTGGCCGATTACGACAACGATGGTTGGAAGGACTTGCTGATTGCACAAGGGCACGTCCTGGACACGATCGAAATCGACAATCCAGCGCTGCGCTATAAGGAGCCTCCGGCGTTGCTGCGAAATACCGGACGCGGGTTCGTCGATGTTTCGAAAGATTCGGGTATCGTATTTTCCGAGCGTTGGGCCGGGCGCGGGTTGGCGCTCGGAGATATCGACAACGACGGCAAACTGGACGCCGTGATCACCACGAACAACGGTCCCGCTTATGCCTTGAAGAACGAAACCGAAACCACGAATCACTGGCTGATGTTGAAACTAGTTGGCTCGAAGAGCAACCGCGATGGCATCGGCGCCGCAATTACAATGAAAACGTCAGCGGGAACTCAGTACCAAACGGTAACTACGAGTGGCAGCTACTGTTCAGCAAGCGACGTCCGGGCGCATTTTGGCCTCGGCGCGGATGCACGAGTGAAAAATATCGAGATTCGCTGGCCGAGCGGTATCGTCCAGCATCTATCCGATGTGAATGCCGATCAGATACTGACCGTGAAAGAGCCGGTGCGTTAGAACTCCAACTTCAATTGCAGTTGGATTCGTCTGGGCCCGAGAATGGTGTTACCCGGATTCATAATGCCGAAATTGGCGTTATTCGGGTTCAGATCCACGCTTACGTGATTGTCAAAAATGTGGCGATTGAACGCATCGAGAAAGCTGACTTGGAACAGGAGGTCGGCGCGCTCGGTGATCTGCGTTCGCTTCAGAAGATTGAAATCTTCGCTCGTGTAGAAGAAGCTGCGAACGCTTGGGGTGGTACGGGACATATTCCCGAACTGGTACGTGCCGGTGACCGCCAAACGTGCCGCGCTGTTCGGGTCGATGAATGCATTGGGGTTGAAGATCGGAGTAGTCACCGGGTTGTAATGCCCGCTCAGAAAAGCATCGCTGAAGATCGATTGGCCCGGCACATAGTCGTAACGAATACTGCCATCGAACCATGGAATCCCTGTCGCGCAGCAGAATGCTTCCGGTTGCCCGCTGTGATAGGTCTGAATTCCGCTGATCGACCATCCACCTAGCAGCGCGTTTACCCAACCACCCTTGTTAAGAAATTTCTTGCCCTTTCCAACCGGCAGCTCGTAGATGTAACTCAGAACGAAATTCTGCGGAACGTCCTGATTGCTGACGGATTTCTCCTGGCTAAGGTTGAACGGATTCTGAATGGCTCCGCCGCCGGCGAGGTTAGCAAAGAACGGCATTATGCTGTCCGCGTCAGTCATCGTTTTTGACCAGGTATAAGCAACCAAGAGGTTCAGACCGGCGTGGAAGCGCCTCTGAAGGGAGACTTGCAGCGCGTTATAAGAGGACTGGCCCAGGTTCTCGAGACAGCAATCTGTGTTCAACGCAAAGAACTGCGGATAAGGAAGCAAAGCTTCCGCAACTTGCCTGGTGGTGCCGAAAGCTGGGAAAGGCACTTTGATTCCCGCAGCCTGCGCTTGCGGGGATCCCACCTGCGCCGTTAACAGAGTGCCGAGCCCGAAGTAGGAGGGATTCAAATTGTTGAAGGGATCCACGTTCGAGCGAAGGTGAGTCGAATGCTGGCCGACATAGCCGACATCCAGTATCAGATCGGTCGCCAACTGCTGCTGGACATCCATGCTCCAGTTGTTGACCATCGCCGGCCTGCCGTAAGAGGGATCCACGTACGCGTTGGCCGGATTGCCGGAAAAATTCACTTGGGAAGGATCGAGATTTGGAGGCGGTGGGTATGGGGGGAAGCCGGAAGCTATATTGAATGCCGGACTGAAGCCGTTCGGGCTGTTGACGACTGGATTCGCGTTGAACCCGGTCTGTAGATCGTTTCCGAAATCGGCATAGGTGATCGCGCCGTAATAAATCCCATAACCAGCGCGTATCGCCAGCTTATTGTGGTACATTTCAGGCGCCCAAGCGATACCGATTCGAGGCGCAAAGTCCTTATGCCACGTGTCGGCCCAAGTCTCGTGAACATTCCCATTGCGTCCAGGTCCCTTGCCGGCAAAAACGAGCGCGCCGGGAAGCCCGCCCGCTGCCGGGTTTGGAGCAGTCAAGCTGATGTTCGACGTGTTCCCGCGAGCCTCATACCGAGGCGCGTCAACCTCCCATCGGAATCCGTAACTCAGCGTGAAGGTAGGTGTCACCTTGAAACTGTCTTCCCCGAACAAGGCATAGTAGTGTGAAAGCCACTTAGCTTGGCTAGCATAAGCATTCACATTGGCGTTATCCACCTCTCCCAATAACGTGCCGGCGATCCCATTGCCGGTAGAGCAGTTGCCCGCCAGACTTCCCACGGCAGCCGCAGTTTCCGCGCACCCGAAGTTGAATGTCCCCGAGGTGTTGTTAATTGAGCCTGGTTCAAATATCTGGTACCGGTAATCGACACCAAACTTCATGCTGTGCTTGCCTTTGACCCAGTCGAAGCTGTCATTTACACGCCAACCGTAATCGATCGTGTCATTATCTACCGAATCTCCGATATTTGTGACACTCGGCTGTCCGGTTGAAATAACCGGAAACGTCGGTCCGCTGGCTCCCGTGATGCCTAGCACAGCATCCCAATTCTGGCCGTTGCCGAGCCGGACTCCTGCCCCTACATTGCTGCTGTTCGTGTGGTTGAAACCGACGTTCAGGTGATTCAGCATCGTAGGGCTGATGGTGTAATCGTTTCCGGCTCGCGCATAGTGCGTGAAGAAATCCTGTGAGCGTCCCTGGCCTGCCGGGTTGTTCCAGATCGGTATCGTGGATAAACGCGTGTTGTCACGCGAATCGTACATTGCAAAGAATCTGTCCTTGTCGCTGACATTTTCGTCGATGCGAATCGTCATCGTCGTATCAAGCAGCGGATAAGAGTAGTTGTAAGAATAGTTATTAACTGCATTTCCGTTCAATGGGTTGGGATAGTACGACAGGATATTCTGTCCGATCGGTGAAAACTGGCTAGACGGAATGGCGTTCTTACCAAACTCAGAAAGGTAAGAAGTCCGGCAGGGCGTGCCGTTCACCGTCCTGGTAGTCGAAGGATCGAAAATCTCGCCAAAGTAAACGGGCGATCCGTCACACGGATTCGTTCCAAGAAGACGAGACGTGTCCAGACTGGACGTGAAGTCGCCGGATTTCTCAGCAGTGGTGGGAACTGTGGTCGTGGAGGTTCCGCCCTGGTTCTGCCGGTACTGCTCCCAGGAAAACATGAAGAACGTTTTGTTCTTGCCGTTATAGAGTTTCGGGATCCAGACCGGCCCGCTGAATACTCCCCCGTAATCATTCTGCCTGTCCAAAGGGCGGGGCAGACCTTGGTAATTGTTGTACCAGTTATTCGCGTCGAGGTCTTCATTCCGGAAAATCTCGTACGCAGTGCCATGGAAGCTATTGGTGCCTGATTTCGTGCTGAATATCTCGATCCCGCCGGTAGTGCGCCCGTACTCGGCAGGCATCGTAGAGGTCTCCACGCGGAACTCACTTAGCGCTTCAACAGACGGAGCGGCTTCATCGAAAGATGAGCCGTTTTCAGACCGGTACGTGCTGGCGCCGTCGAGTAAGATCTCGGTGCCATAGTTCTGGCCGCCTGTGATCTTCGATTCAAACGGACCTCCAGTAGAAGCGCCGTTCGATCCCGAGCCGTTCGTGCCGGGGCCGACCGTTCCGGGTGTTAGGAAAACGAACGCTTCCGGCGAGCGCATCGATTGAACGGTAGAGCCCAGCGCCAGCGGGAGATCGAGAACCTGTCTTGTGGTGACGACAGTTCCCATATCGGAGGAATCGGCTTGGACAGTAGGAGCTTCTCCGCTGACCGTAACAGTCTGGCTCACGTTCCCGGGCTGCAAGGTGACGTCCACCCTGCTAGGAGTGGCCACCTGCACAACGACGCCCTGGGTCTCACCAGTTTGAAATCCAGGAGCAGTTACTGTCAGGGTGTAAGAACCAATCCTGACGTTCGGCAGGTTATAGGTGCCAACGCTAGTCGAAACACTTGAGTAAGTTGTCCCAGTTTCCTGGCCTTTTGCTGTTACTGTGGCGCCTGGAACGACTGCGCCGCTTGGATCCAGAACAGTGCCGGAGATGCTGCCTTCGTTTGTCTGACCCCCGAGAGTGGCACAAAAAACGACCAGCAAAATTACCCAAAGGTTGGTGCTTCGTACCAGGTGTCGCATAGTCCCGGCTCCTTTCATCGGTGTTAATTAGGCTGCGCTCCTGTGTCCGTTGAGCGCTTGAGTTTGTCTTGCAGTTTCTGGTCTTGCTCCGCATCAGCTTGTTGCTTGAGGCGCAAGAACGAATTGAGTGCTAGACGCGATTGCTCTGGGTTCTGTGTCTTGCGGTAAAGCTGCGCAAGTTGCCAGTACGATTGCCGTACGATTTCGGAGGGGTGCTGCGGCGTGCTCTTCACTACCGCGGAAAACTCGCGGATCGCCGCCTCGTTATTACCGAGCTGTGCCTCGGCTTTGCCAAGTTGATAATGGGCATCGGCCGATTCGGGATGATCCTTCAACACCTTCGTCAAAAGCTCGACCGCCGAGTTTGGGTTAGAGCGCTCGATATCCACCGCCGCCAAATCGTACATCGTGGTCAGATTCTCGGGGTCGATCTTCAGCTCATTCTCGAACTCCGCTTGCGCCTGCTCCAGATGATTCTGTTTCCAATAAACACCGCCTAGTTGCTGATGCAGCCCTGGTTCGGAAGGTTTGGCTTGAATCGCAAGCTGGCATTCTTTTGCAGCGTCATCGAGCCGGTCTGCTTCCTGAAACGAGTCGGCCAGCACCTGATGCACGCGCCACGATTTAGGATCGGCCCGGTACATTTGCTCATACGTTTCTTTCGAGAGCTGCATGTACGCCTTGCCAAGGTGGTACAGAATGTCCGTGTCATTCGGCTTGAGCTGGGCAGCTTTTTGCAAGCTGGCGACGGCTGACCTGGTCTCTCCTAATTCGATCTGTGCCATTCCCAGCCACATGAATGTTTCCGAGTTCGAGGGCTCCGCCTTTACCGCACGCTGAAGGTTTGCGGCGGCGTCGGAATATAGAGCGAGATGGTATTGAGCAATTCCGAGGAACAGGTTCGCCCCACGCAACCCCGGCTTCAGCTTCGAAGCGCTCGAAAACTGAGCGCTCGCTTCCGTCCAGCGTGCCTGCTGCAGTCGTACCAGTCCTAGATCGAAATGTGCTTCCGCCGAATCAGGCGCAAGAGCGAGGCACCGTGAGAAGCTGTCCGCGGCCGCGTCCAAATGCCCAAGGCGAAGGGCCTCTGTACCTGCGGTAAAAGCTGCCTCGAAATCTTCCTGGCCCAAAAGCGGCCAGACTGATAGACCGGCTGCAACGATACTTAACGCAATAACGCAGCTCGCCGAGCGCATAAGTCCCCTAGCGCAAGCCCCGCCGTTGGAGGTGCTGGCAGTATTTTGTTCCGGAACCCCGCTTTAGTCAACACGTTTTCGTTCGAGATGAACGCTTCAAGCCACTGCGCAACTACGCGCAAAATTTCCAGTTGCATTTCCAAATGAAAGGTAAAGCGTTAACATGAACCGCGTGGATCGTAGACAGTTCTTGCTCTCTGGTCTCGCGTTGGCTGCGGCTCCGCGGCTTTCATTTTCCGCATCAGCAAGAATTGACATTTTGCCCGATGAGCCGATCGGCACCATCAATCGCAACGTCTACGGGCATTTCACGGAACATCTTGGCGGCTGCATCTACGACGGCGTTTGGGTGGGACCGGATTCGAAGATTCCAAATATCGGCGGAATCCGCAAGCAACTGGTGGATCGTCTCAAGCGGTTGAACCCGCCTGTGATCCGCTGGCCGGGCGGATGCTTTGCGGACACTTACAACTGGCGCGACGGAGTCGGGCCTCGCGAGCGCCGGCCGCGGCGAACGAATTTCTGGACGAATACGCCCTATTTGTGGGATGCCCCAAACAGCCCTCGAAAATACGAACCCAACGAATTCGGAACCAACGAGTTCATGCACTTCTGCCGCTTGGTGGGCGCCGAGCCATATTTCGCTGCCAATCTTCGCAGCGCAACGGCGCGCGATTTCTACGAATGGATTGAATACTGTAATGCGCCCTCAGGAACTACCACTCTGGCGGATCTGCGTGCGCAGGGTGGCGATGCGAATCCGTTTCCCGTTCGCTTCTGGGGCGTGGGTAACGAGAGCTGGGGCTGCGGCGGAAACTTCACCGGGGCCGAGTACGCCGTCGAATATCGCCGCTTCACCGAGTGGATTCCGCGCTACGGAGTTGAGCTCTCATTCATTGCCTCGGGACCCAACGCGGCGGATTATGAATGGACTGAAAGCTTCTTCCGAAAAATCGTCGAGAAAGGGAAAGGAGCGCTTCGCAACACCTTCGGATTTGCGCTGCATTACTACTGCAACACGACCGGTAGAGGTGACGCTGTGGATTTCACTACCGATGACTGGTACAAGCTGCTCGCCAAGGCAACTCTGATGGAGGAACTCATTAGCAACCATTGGCGGATTATGGGTGAGGTTGATACGGATCATCGCGTCAAGCTGGTGGTGGATGAATGGGGCGCTTGGCACAAAACAGACCCGAACATTTCTTCCGGTTACTTGTTTGCGTACTATCCGACGATGCGCGATGCGCTTGTCTCCGGTCTTACCCTCGATATCTTCAATCGGAACGCTGACAAAGTCGCCATGGCGAATGATGCCCAATTGATTAACAACATCAACACACTTTTCCTGGCGGCCGGCGACCGTTTTACAGTCACGCCGATTTATCACGTATTCGATATGTACGCCTCGCATCAGGGCGGAACTGCTGTACGCACTGTTGTGTCGGCTCCGCCCGTAGCTCATCCGGGAGTTCCCGGCCTTTCGGGCCTGGCAGGATCGTGTTCACTCCATGAGAATCGAGCCGTGCTCACCATCGTGAATCCGGACATTCAGAATGCACAGAATACCGAGATCAATATTCGTGGACGCCGGATCACAAATTCCCATGCAACTGTCCTCTCAGCGAACGATATCCACGCGCACAATACCTTCGCGCAGCCAAACGCTGTAGAACCAAAGCAAGATTCACAGGCAGGATCGGGTTCGCCTTTGAACTACAGCTTTGCTCCCGCTTCGGTTACCCGGTTGGCGTTGGAATTGGCGTGATACCAATCCCATCCTAAGTAGGATTCGTTTGACTCCCGTCGGGCCGGGTTTGCGTCTAACTGGATACCATGCGACGGGTTGGGATAGTTATTTCCATTGTTGTTGTAGTCCTCATAGTCACCATCGTGGCCGCGGCGCTCCTTGTGAACGTCGACAAGTACCGGCCCCGGGTGCAGGCCGAGCTGCAGAACAAGCTTGACCGCCCGGTGACTCTGGGCCACCTCAGCTTGCGGCTATTTCCGCTGTCTATACGTGTGGATGGGCTCACAATCGGCGAATCGCCCGCGTTTTCCTCCAGCCAGCCCTTCGCTCAAGCCGCGCAAGTCTATGTAAGCGCACGCTTGTTTTCATTGATCCGAGGCAATCCCGAGGTGAGAGAACTGGACCTGAATCGCCCCAGGATTGAACTGATCCGCAACTCCGCTGGAGGTTGGAATTTTTCGACAATCGGCAAGGCGAACCAGGCGAACACCCAAACAACCACTCAACCCAGCAGCAAGACTGAAGAGTTCACGCTGAACAAACTGAAGATCGCGGACGGCCAGGTGGGGGTGACAGACCAGCTTACGCGCAGCCCTCGATCCGTTTACGACCACATTGACTTGCTCTTGACGGATTTCGGTCCAAACAAACAGTTCGGGCTGGATCTGGGAATGCATTTTCCGGGTCCGGGGAAAGAACTCTTCGCCTTCAAGGGAAAGGCGGGCCCGCTCCAGGCGGGGAACACCGTGGCTGTGCCAATCGACGGACGCTTCACTTTGCAAGAGGTTTCGCTTGCAGGCGTGAACCATTTCTCGCCCGGAGCGTTGCCGGCAAACACGGACAGCATCATATCGGGTTATGGGAATATCTCTTCCGCGGGCACGCTAGTGTCGTGCAAAGGCGACCTGAAGCTTGAGGATACTATGATTCGCGGCGCCAAACTCGGGTATCCGGTCGAAGCGACCTATGATCTAAGCGACGATCGCAAGGAGGATCAGATTCAGATACGGTCAGGATTCGTGAAGCTCGGCGCGACCTCGTTCTCGGTCTCGGGCGAGGTGGCTGCAGGCGCTAAGCCGATGAATTTGAACGTCCGGCTCACAACAAACAATTCCTCCATCAGTGAGTTGGCCAAGCTCGCAGGCGCGGCAGGTGTTGCCTTCAACCCGGCGTACCAGGTGAGTGGCACCGTGAGCGCGGACATCACGGCCAAGGGACCGGCAACAGCCCCGCAGCTTAACGGCAATCTTTCGGCTCGCCAGCTCAACATCCGGGGCGGGGAAATCAAGGAGCCAGTCTCCGTTCCGCAAATTGCGCTGACACTTACTCCCGATGCCGTGGTTTCCAGTCCATTTACGGCCCAAAGCGGCTCGACAGCTCTGACCGGATCTTTCACGCTTTCTCACTACGCGACGCCCAATAAAAATATCGACGCGATCATCAAGACCAACGGGGCCAACATTGCCGAGCTGCTCAACGTGGCCAAGGCGTACGGCGTCACCGCCGCCGAAGGCGCAACTGGGTCGGGTACTCTGTCCATGAATGTTCACGTGCAGGGGCCGCTGTCGCAGCCTGCGCAACTCGTTTATGCAGGTACGGCGAACATACCTAGTGCAACTTTGGCGACCAAATCACTAACTCAGCCGCTAGTGATCAATTCAGCCAACCTTCAGTTTGCGCAGAATAGCGCATCCTTGGCCGCTGCGGCGCTAAAAGCAGAAGGGTTTGCCTTGAGCAATGTTCGAGCGAACGCCAGATTCGGCCCCGGTCTTGTACAGCTCTCGCCCGTTACCGCTGACATTTTTGGTGGAAAAGCGAACGGCGTCATATCAATGGACACGAAACCGGTCCATCCACTCTGTTCGGTAAACCTGAAGACGTCAGGCGTGGACACAAACGCGCTGCTATCCGCTGTTAGCTCGGCGAAGGACACGCTGTATGGGAGCCTGGCCAGCGAATCTAACGTACATTTCAACCTCGAATCCGGAGCGGAGCTCGCCAAAACGCTAAACGGAACTGTGAATTTTAACGTGACCAACGGGCACTTGAAAAATACGAATCTAATGAACGAGTTATCTCGCGTGGGCAAGTTCGTCGGCAGCACTGCCACCCAGTCTGCATCGGGGACCGCGCTGAAGCAGCTATCCGCAACATTGAACATAGTGAACGGCGTCGCCACGACGAACAACCTGAAGGCGGTGCTCGATGCGGGTTCGCTCTCCGCGAACGGATCGATGAACCTGGTCACTCAGGCCCTCGACATGCACATGACGGCGGTGCTGTCGAACGGCACCAGCAAGGCGGTCGGTGGCACGCAGGTGGGTGGATTTCTGAATACTGCGCTCGCCAACAACAAGGGTGAACTGGTTCTGCCGGTTATCGTGACGGGTACAACGGCGCACCCGGTATTCGCCCCGGATGTGGAGGCGATTGCCAAGATGAAGGCGACCAATTTGCTGCCCACGACGAGTGGGTTGGCTGGATCCGCCTTGGGGCAAAAAGGGGTGGGGGGCGTAGTAGGCGGGCTCCTCGGGCAGCCGTCAAATCACCCAGGTCAGCAAAAAAACCAACAACAGAATCCCGTCAATTCGCTACTGAACCAGTTCGGCCAAAAGAAGCCGCCCAAGAAACAGTAACGAAACTTTCTTACTTGAGCACTCCCTTTCCCTCCTGGATCGAATAATACCGATCCACAGCGGGGACGTGCAGTTTCTCGACTTTGCCGCTCGGCCAGTGAATTTCTATGCTGTCGATGGCAGTGGCTGAACCCAAACCAAAATGAATGCGCATATCGTTCGATGAAGCGTAACTTCCGCCGCTGAGCACATCTCCGCGTTGGCGAGTCTTGCCGCTCGTCAAATAAACTGTGGTTCCGACCGCATCTCGTGGGCTTTTCGGCCCGCCAATCAGCTTCAGGCCCAACCAGTGATTGCCTTCACCGGCAACGTCTTTTAAGAGCGCCGGTGGACGATCCAGTTGATTGATCACAACATCAATCTTTCCATTGTTGAAAAGGTCCCCGAATGCTGCACCTCGCGCCGTGAAGACCTGCGCCAGAGCGGTTCCCATAACTGCTGGAACCAGCTCGAGTTTTCCTTGAGCGTTATGAAATAGGAGAGGCCGCTGCGCGAATGTGGTGCCCCAGTCGGTCTTGTCGACCGTCGGGTAGACATGGCCATTCGCCACAAAAAGATCTTTCCAACCGTCGTTATCGAAATCGAGAAATCCAGTTCCCCAACCTAGAAAAGGAATAGTAACTTCCGCTACTCCTTCCTGATAACTCGCTTCCGTGAAGTTTCCATCGCCATCATTGCGGTAAAGGGGATTGTAGTCATCCGAAAATACAGTGTTATAGAGGTCGAGGAGACCGTTGTTCCGATAATCTCCGACAGCAATCCCCATAGATGCAGTTTCGCGGCCATCGGCGTTGAAAGCATAACCGGATCCATAACTCGCATCTTCGAAGGTCCCGTTACCTTTGTTTATGTATAAGTAGTTCGGTTTGGAGTCATTCGCCACGATAAGGTCCGGCTTCCCGTCGTTGTTCACATCGGCGAACACAGCAGTCAAACCGTAATAAGCCGCCTCATCTGTCACACCCGCCTTCTTGCTCACATCGCTAAAGGTGCCGTCGCCGTTGTTATGAAACAGGTGGTCCGGCTCGCCCTTTAGCCCGCGTGGACCGCACATCACGCTCACGCCGCGAAATTGGCAATAGCTGAAGCGCAGGGACGCCGAGCCGGCCGCCGGAGGGTTCTCGATATCGTAATGAACATAGCCCGGCACAAACAGATCCAGCCGGCCATCGCCATCGTAATCGCCGAAAGTCGCGCCGGTTGACCAATTGCCAAGCGTGACGCCGGCCTTCTCTGCGAGATCTGTGAATGTCCCGTCGTGATTGTTGTGATACAGACGATTCTTTCCAAAATTGGTGACATATAGATCCGGCCAGCCGTCGTTATCGTAATCGCCCACAGCTACGCCGAAGCCCCAACGGTCATTAGTTACTCCGGCCTTCTGCGCCATATCAGTAAACGTTCCGTCGTGATTGTTATGAAAGAGCGCAGCGTGAGGTGCCTCCGCCTTCCCGCTGAACGCGTCGTAGGTCGAACCGTTTACCAGGTAGATATCTAACCAGCCATCATTGTCGTAATCAAGCAGTGCAACGCCGGACCCAACCGTTTCCAGAATGTAATGCTTCTCAGGAGTTCCCATGACGTGCCGCCACGCCGTAAGCCCTGCCTGGCCAGCGACATCTTTAAACACGACTGGCCCGCTTGCAACAAATCCTCCCGCGGTAATTGGCCGGTTCTCGGAATCCAGAACCGCCGCGTGTGTACCGGCGGTCGACATGCCGCTCTCCTGCTGCTCTGCGGGGGAGGACTGGCCTGCCGGCGATTTTGTTTGGCCGGTTTTCCGGTGCGTCGCGGTCGATAGGCCCAAGCCTACCGTCAAAGTAAGCGCGATCAGGCAGACTGCCCCTCTATGCATACGAAACCGCTGCAAGAGCCACGATAAAGATTCGCGCCGCGCGGTGCGTCGCCTTACGCGGGCTGGCCATAGTAGGCCGTCGGTCCGTGTTTACGGAGGAAATGCTTATCGCGCAGGGTTTGTGAGATTCCCTTTACATCGGCTCTGATAGTAACAGTCAGAAAAGCCATGTGCGCCAATTCCTCCAACACTACGGCGGTGTGTGCGGCATCCTCCGGCGTGGCACCCCAGCAGAACGGACCGTGTCCTGCAACGAGCACAGCGGGTGTAGTGAGTGGATCGAGATTCTGGAACCGCCTCACGATCACCTGGCCGGTATTCCACTCATATTCGGACTCGATTTCGTCTGCAAGCATCTCCGTCGTGACTGGGATCGCGCCCGGAAAATAATCTGCATGAGTGGTACCGAGACACGGAATATCCACACCCGCCTGAGCCCATGCGGTCGCATAGCGCGAGTGCGTATGAACGACTCCTTGCACGCCGTTAAACGCCCGGTACAGAGCAAGGTGAGTAGGAAGGTCGGAAGATGGCCGCAGCTTGCCTTCGACGATGGTTCCGTCCAGGTCTGTCACAACCAGATCGTCCGCCGTCATGCGGTCATATGGCACTCCGCTAGGCTTGATCACGACCAGGCCGGACCCGGGGTCGAAGCCACTGGCATTTCCAAAAGTAAAAACAACGAGATTGCGGCGCACCAGTTCCTGATTGGCGCGCAACACTTGTTCCCGTAGGCTCGTCAGCTTCATCGCAAACAGAACTAGACTGCAGTTGCTGCGTGAACCGGTCTACGACGCTCCCGCCTTTTCTCCTCGAATATCTCCGGTGTCGCCGCCGCCGGACCAGCTTCCTTTAAGCTTCCCGTCCATTAGTTTCAAGCGGACCTGGTAATCGTTATCTTGATAGACGCCAGTCAGAGTTACCGTCGTGCCGTCAACCTTAAAGTCTTTTGCGGCTACATCGCCTTGCTCTGACTGAATTGTTCCGTTATATTTTCCATCCTGATAGGAGATCACCAGTGTCCACGGAAACTCCGATCCGTCGGGAGTGGTCGAGACCATCTTCCATTTTCCGGCGAGCCCGTTATCAGCGGCCCGGACCACGCTCGCGCCGAGGCCGAGAGTCAAAGCGAAAACTGCTAAAACGGCATACAGTCTTTTTGAGAAATGCAAGTTCTTCACGAGGTAAATCTACCACGCCCACAAGCGCTCCGGCGCAAGCCCTCGATTTTTCGAAGAGATAGGATTGTGCCATATGAAAGCGCTTTCCTGCATTCAGTCCTATACCAGAAGAGATCTCGCCATTCTGGTTCCGCTTCTTGCAACAGTTCCGGCGGCAGCGGAAACCGAGATCCTCCCTTCCAAGTGCTACCCCTTCAATGAGCTGGCCTCGAAAACCAATGCTTCAAATCAGATGGAAGTTCGGGATGTTTTTCGTGGAACGGCAAAAACGGGGTGCCCTCTCGCGCTTCACATCAGCACCCTTCCCCCAGGAGCAATGCCTCACCCCGCGCATCATCACGTGCACGAAGAGATGATGCTGATCAAAGAAGGGACTCTGCAGGCGACCATCGAAGGGCACAGCACAACCTTGGGACCAGGATCGGTAATTTACATCAATTCGAACGAAGAGCATGGCTTGAAAAACGTAGGCAATGTGCCGGCGCAATACTTCGTGATCGAGATCGGACGCGGCTGAGAAACCGAAGATGCGGAGACGCGAAGTCTTGAAAGCGATCACCTCGCTTCCGATTGGCCTGTCCGCCGCCCGATATGCGCGTGCACGTGAGTCCACTCGTTATCAGTCAACTTGGGAATCCATTGACAGCCGGCCCATTCCCACGTGGTACACAGATGCGAAATTCGGTATTTTCATTCACTGGGGCGTGTACTCTGTTCCCGCATTCGCGGCCGTGAACGTCAAAGATGAGAATCCGTATGCCGAATGGTATTGGCACTCGCTGACCGATGGAATGGACGCGAAGGGCCCGACCGGGAACGGCGCTGCGACCTGGGAGTTTCACAAGCGGGTCTACGGCGCCGATTTTCCCTACTTCAATTTCGGGCCCCTCTTTCGCGCCGAGATGTTCGATCCGGACCGCTGGACCGACCTGTTCGTGCGCTCCGGCGCTCGTTACGTCGCGTTGACGTCCAAGCATCACGAAGGATTCACGTTGTGGCGCAGTGTGAATGCCAATCGCTCGTGGGGGCGCGCATGGAATGCAGTCGATATTGGACCGAAGCGAGATCTGGTTCTTGAATTGACCGAAAGCGGCCGGAACAAGGGACTTCACATGGGAATTTACTACTCGCTTTATGAGTGGTACAACCCGCTCTGGCTGTCTGACAAGCCGCGATACGTAACCGAGCACATGTTCCCGCAGTTCAAAGATGTGGTTACACACATCCAACCGACAATCATTTTTTCCGACGGCGAGTGGGAACTCACGAGCGCGGAATGGCACGCTCCCGAGCTCCTCGCCTGGTTATTCAATGAATCGCCCGTGGCCGATACGGTAGTCATCGATGATCGCTGGGGCAAAGAAACTCGCCATAAGCACGGCGGATACTACACAACCGAGTACACCTCGGGCATGCAGCGATCGGCACATCCCTGGGAAGAGAGTCGCGGCATGGGTTACTCGTACGGTTACAACCGAATGGAGAGGCTGGCCGATTATCATACGGACCGGCAGCTTCTCCTGATGCTTATCGATATCGTGAGCCGCGGCGGGAATCTCCTCCTCGACATTGG
The DNA here is from genome assembly GCA_019244055.1 of Acidobacteriaceae bacterium. Lineage (GTDB taxonomy): Bacteria > Acidobacteriota > Terriglobia > Bryobacterales > Bryobacteraceae > Bog-105. Next base: position 18,935 of record JAFATG010000177.1, read on the forward strand.
TCCGCGCGCGGACGGAATCATTCCGGTCGTGATGGAGGAGCGGCTTGTTCAGATTGGGGATTGGCTGCGGCCCCACGGCGACGCAATTTACGGCACCAAAGCCTGGACCCGGTCGGCGCAGTGGAGCGCCGGGACCATGCCTCACTTGGAACAAAAGGATTTTCGCGCGGAATACGACATTACCAAGATGGTGGATACTCCGCCGCCTGGATACGCTCGCATCGAGGCATTCTTCACCGCAAAAAATAATACTGTCTATGCGATTGTTCCACGCTGGCCAACGGGCGAGCTGACGCTGCATGACATCGTTGCGCCGCCGGATCAGGCCAGGATTTCGCTTCTTCATCCTCGACAGGAGCTGAAGTGGCAGAGTCGCGGTCGTGACCTTATCATTTTGATTCCCGATTCGCTCCGCGCAACCCTGCCGGTTCAGCAGGCATACGTGATCGAGATGGCCGGCATCAACAGCGCTTAGGAACCGTTTGCGGTAGCGGTAATGTTGAGCAGTTCGCTCGGGCTGGTGATCACAATGTCTGGCGCGTCCAAAGCGAACGTGTCTGGTTGGAATCCCCAGCTAACGCCGCAACTGCGAACGCCGGCATTCCTCGCGGTCTGCACGTCTACGCTGCTATCGCCGATCATCATCGTGCATTCCCGCGCCGCTCCGAAAGCGTTCATCAGAGTCACGATTCCAATCGGATCCGGTTTCTTACTCGCAAAGCTGTCTCCCCCATACACGCGCGCGAAGCATAGCTGCAGCCCCAGAGCGGCGATAATGTCGGAGCTGATCCGGGCTGGTTTGTTGGTCAGCACACCGAGCGTGTGACCCCCCTGGGCCAGCGATTCGACCGTCTCTCCCACCCCCGGATATAACCTGGTGTGTTCGAGTGCGTGTGCGCGATAGAACTTCAGAAAAAAAGCAAGCGCATCGTCCAATACCGCTTCTCCGGCATCCGGGACGATCGCGCGCCTGACGAGAACAGCCGCGCCGTTTCCAACGTAAGAACAGATCAGCTTAGGATCGAGCGGTGCCAACCCGAAATGGCGGCGCGTGGCGTTCATCGATATAGCGAGATCCGCGGCGGAATCGATGAGCGTTCCGTCCAGATCGAAGACAAGCAGCAACCGAGTATTTGCCTCTCAGATCTCGCTGGAGTGTGGAACAGGTTTAGGTGCCCACAGGTGACGCAACGCCTGCATCTGCTCGTGAACCAAGTCCTTCAGTTCTTGCGGCGCCAGATCTGCCAGCGTGCTGGCGACTCCGGTAGCGTACGGGAGGACGCGCGAGTTTTCCAAAAACAGCGGCATCGGTGAAGGTGAATAGGCCACGACAATGTCGGCCAGGGCGGCTATGACCAAAACGCCTCGCAGAAAACCCGCCATCCCGCCCAGTACGTGATCAAACCAGGAGAGCCCGATCCAGCGGAACAGTCGTGCCATTACGGCGGCCAGCAGCGCGCCGCACATCATCACCGCAACGAGGACAAGCAGGAAAGCCAGAATGTTTGCAGCCCGAGGACTGAGATTCGCCCGCAAAACGATTTCAGCCGCGACCATCCTATAAGACCAGAAGCCTGCTAGAAATCCGATCACAGTGGCAAAAAGGCCGATCGTGACCCGCGCGAAGCCGCTTCGCAAGCCGGTAGTAGCCGAGATCACGAGGATCAGGGCCAGAACAACATCAAACCAGTTGAACGCCGTCGACATGCATTTGGTTCTTCGCCTCGCCGAAAAACGCGCGTCTCACCCGATTCTCAGCCAGTGCAAGCCTCCAAAGTCCGGCCGGTAAGCCGGCTATACGCTTCCTTATACTTATCGCTTGTCTTTTCTATTATCTCTTGTGGAAGCGCCGGTGCCGGAAGCCGCTTGTCCCAATTCAGCGTCTCCAGGTAGTCCCTTACATACTGCTTATCAAAGGAATACTGTGGTCCGCCCGGCTGATATGTGTCTGTCGGCCAATACCGCGACGAATCAGGAGTCAGGGCCTCATCGGCTAGAACAAGCTCGCCATCGACGAAACCGAACTCGAATTTTGTATCGGCAAGAATGATCCCCCGCTGAAGAGCATAATCCGCGGCCTGGCTATAGATCGTTAGCGTGAGATCGCGCAGGTGACCCGCGAGGTCCACTCCCAGGTGGTTGGCGACATACCGGAATGGCACGTTGATATCGTGACCGCTTTGAGCTTTTGTAGCCGGCGTGAAGACCGGCTCCGGGAGCTTATCGCCATCCCGTAACCCGGCTGGCAGCGGGATCCCGCACACTGTTCCCTTTTCTCTGTACTCCTTCCACCCCGATCCCGCCAGGTACCCGCGGGCGACGCACTCGACCTGTACCATCTGCGCCTTCTTCACCAGCATGGAGCGGTTCTTGAGAAGACCGCGCCACTTCGATAGCTTCCTCGGGTACTTAGTCGCGTCAGCGGTTAGCAAATGGGAGCGAACTGTGGGCTTCAATAAATCGAACCAGAAGAGCGACATTTGGTTCAGGACATGGCCCTTATCCGGAATCCCGCTGCCCAGAATGCAATCGAATGCAGAGATCCTGTCCGTCGCGATGAAGAGAAGAGTTTCGCCTAAGTCATACACATCCCGGACCTTTCCCCTGGTGAGCAGCGGGAGGGGCAACTTCGTTTCCAGGAGAACCTCTTCCTGTTGCATAAACATCTCTGAGTATCCCAGAGGGCTGGACTGCGATTGGCTCTCCCAAAAAATACCGGAGGCCAGCAAATATTCCCGGCGGGTGCCTGAGGATCTTCCCGAAGTAATAGAAAACACGCAGCTAACTCCATTTGGTTTGGAAGTTGCAGTTGTTTTAGTTGGAAGGAGCTTCAAATGAATTCGGATCAATTCGAAGGAATGTGGAAGCAACTGAAAGGATCTGCCAAGCAGCGCTGGGCTAAGCTGACGGACGATGATCTGACAGCGATCAGCGGCAAGAAGGACGTCTTATTGGGACGCTTGCAGCAGCGCTACGGATATACACGTGAACAGGCAGAGAAAGAAGCTGACGCCTGGGCTAGCGCTTCAAGAAAGGATCTTGATGCGTTAGATGAGAAATCCACCTCCGCGTACGCGGGACGCAAGACTTAGGGTAGAGCGACCTGAGCCCATTCAAACGCTGTTTCCGGGCGGTCGGCGCTTTCTGCGCCGCCGCCCTTTTTTAGTCTCACGCACTAAGGCTCAATTAAGGGAAGCGAGCTTGCTACTTGCAGATCGATCATCATCTGCACCTGCCGGTCGAGCTGAAAGAACCGTGCGGTCTGTTTAGCGGATAACACCGAACGAAACATTGGAAGGTATTTGCGCCTTAGCTGGACAACGTTCTCATCTACCGTAAGCCATCTTGTAGGCAGCCCGTCAGCCTGCTGATCGCTCATTGTATCGACCTGAGCATACTCTTTTACAATTTCATACTTCGCATTGTTGCCCTGTACCAGCTCGGAGACGTACTGGTCATAAACAGGCCAGAATTTAACGGCCTCTGCCTCGTTCAGATTCATGTTCTCGGCGATGATTTGTTTTCTTTGAGATCGCAGATCTCGCCTTAGCATCTTAATCTTGTCGTCGAGCGAGTATCCCGCCTGCTGACTCGGGGAAGCCTGTGCCGAGGATCCACTCTGAGCAAACAGCAGACTGCCACTCAAAACGGCGGTACTCAGCACCAGGAAGGCCGCCGAACCTTTATTGCTCATGTATTCTTCTCCTTATTTTTAGCGACAATTACTCAAGGGCTTAGAGTCTTAACCTCGCCTGAGAGATTGGAAAAATTTTCACCTACGCGGTGTGTATTTTCACGTACTCTTCTCGCCATCGATCGACGGAATCTTCCACGCCGCGTGGGAGCTCGAGGACCCTACGAGCACAAGGTGTCCCGAACGAGTTGCACGACCTCCGCGAGGTGAAACGGTTTGCGAATAAAACCCCTGACTTGCGGCACCTCTAGCGATGGCATCACCACGTCCCGATCGTAGGCGCTGGTCAGAAGAATCTTTATTTCTGGTCGAATGCGTTGTGCTTCCGTGATGATTTCATGACTGGAGGTCCCAGGTATTGTCATATCGAGGAGAACCACATTAATGTGGTCCTTTTGATCGCGGAAAAGATCCACTGCCGAGCGGCCATCACCGGCCTCGAGCACAGAGAAGCCTTTCTTCCGAAGCATTCCGGAAACTGCACGGCGTAGCGTTTCTTCGTCGTCGACCAGAAGCACTGTTCCGGAACTACTTGCGTGTCTCCCGTCCAGAACGGGAACCGTAGTGCTTGTGTCTCGTTTGGCTGGCTCCGCGGAGCATGGCAGAAAGATTTGGAAACTTGTCCCCTGCGCGGGCACGCTCACCACATTAATCGCGCCGCCGTGAGCGCTTACGATCCCCTGCACGACGGCAAGTCCGAGACCGCGGCCGGCGAATTTGGTCGAGAAGAATGGATCGAAAATCTTGGCTTTCGACTCTTCGGTTATGCCACAGCCTGTATCCGAGACCTCTAACTGTAAGTACTCTCCTTGAGGCAAATTTGCCGCTCCGAGGGGACCGGAGTCCTCGTTCAGTCGTGCTGTGGTGACAGTTATTACACCGTCCGTGTCGCCAATTGCTTCCGATGCATTGATGATCAGGTTCATCACAACTTGGCGCAGTTGTGTGCTATTGCCCAACACAGCCGGAAGATTCTCCTGAAGATCCATCTTCAAAACTGACCGCTTAGAGATCGAGACCTTCAGCAACTCCAGCATTTCCTCCACGAGGAGCGAAATATCCACCGGCTCGAGCTTCACCTGATCCTGTCCTGAGTAGATCATCAACTCGCGAACAATCTGCGCAGCGCGGGTGGCTACAGCGGTGATTCGTTCGAGTGGCTCACGTACGGATGAATTCGCAGCCAGATCGGTTTGTGCTAATTCCGCTTCCGCAAGGATGCCGCCCAGCAGGTTGTTGAAATCGTGGGCGATGCCGCTTGCCAGAACTCCCACGCTTTCCAGCTTCTGTCTGGCGAGAGCTTCCTCCTGCGTGCGCTTGATCTCCGTGATGTCCTCGATCAACGCAACTCCATAGTCGGGCATGCCGTTTGCGCCAAGGATCAGGGATGCGGTCAACTTGACCCAAATGATTTCGCCGTTCTTCTTCACATACCGCTTGATGATCCGCTCCGAAGGTACTTTTTGTCTGAAAATCCGCTCCGCTTGTTCCATGTTTGCAGGCAGGTCATCTGGATGCGTGATATCGAGAAATGTCATCTGGGTGAGTTCCGCTTCCGAATAGCCCACCATGCGGCAGAGGGCAGCGTTGACTTTCCGAAAACGATAATCCGTTCCTACCAGTCCGATGCCAACCGGGCCTTCCTCGAACACCTTGCGGAAGCGTTCTTCGCTCTCGCGCACGGCTGCTTCGGCCCGCTTGCGCTCTGTGATATCGTGCGCGACTCCGATAATTCGGTGAATCCGGCCTTCGGAGTTTCGCGCCGGGATGAGAGTTGTGTGGAAGTAGCCGTGTCCGCCTCGCAAATAGAGTTCTTCCTCGTAGTCGATAAGCGTTCCCGCTTCCACACAACGCCGGTAATTTGCGCTAACTTCTTCGGCGACCTTGCTGTCCAGTATGTCCTCCACGAATCTGTTCGAGACCTCAGCGTCGGAAAAGCCCATCGTCTTCTCGCAAGCCGGGTTAATACCGGCGAATTTGAAGCGCCCCTCGGAGGTGATATCAATCAGAAAAATGGAGTCGGAGGTGATATCGAACACCTCCTTGTACCGCTGTTGGCTCTCCCGCAGAGCTGCCTCAGTCTGTTTGCGGTCCGTGATGTCGAGATTGACCCCTGCCTTGCGGGTCGGTTGGCCGGAATGGTCGAG
>JAFATG010000185.1 GCA_019244055.1 Acidobacteriaceae bacterium
GTTCGTTGTGCCGAAATCCAGCCTGCGACCAGTCAATACGCGCCAGCCATGCAGCATCTCGAAAGCTATTCGGATTTGAGTAAGACATACCAAGTCAATATCGGAGTCCTGACGCGCTTCACGATGGCCATGAGAGCCCATCAACGCAAGTCCGCGTATGTCCGGCTGCGGTTTCGCCCAATCACTAACTATCTTTAAGATTTCCGCCAAGCATTGTCCATTGGTGCTCACACTTGTGAAGACCGTTCTAACCGCGACGTTGCCATTCACGTCGAGAAGTTCTGGGGGATTACGGGACGGCTCTAAGGCAGTAATGCTGATGGCGCCGCTGCAGGCGGATACCAAGAACTGGCGCGCTAAACACTTACAGCACGCGAGCGGTTAATTTTTTATTCATAAGTGAGCGCTTCTCGAACGCTGAGCCGTAGCGCGGATGCGGCCGGCAGAAGGCTGGCTGTCGCCGCCACTAACAACGCCGCAGTGAGGCAAACGAGTATGCCGAGCGGTGCAACGCTGAAGTCGAACGCACCGTGCATTGAGCGGCCCATCATTCCTGCAAGCGCTTCACTAAGGGGACGAGCTAATAGGACCGCGGCACCCCATGACAGCACGGCAATGACCACGGCTTCCAACACGACTATCGCAGCGATCATTCGCGAGGTGGCGCCAATTGCCCGAAGAATGCCGATTTCGCGACGGCGCTCGAGCACGTTGATTCCCATGGTAGTGGCCAGACCGAGTCCGCCGACGCCCGCGACCACGCAAGAGGCGAGCACTAGAAAAATGTAGATCATCAACATGTGTTGATCCACGGCTACACGAAACTCCGACTTGCTGCTGATGCCCACGCCGCGGATGCCCTCTCTCTCCAAATTGCTATCGATTGCATTACGCATCGACTCAATCGAAGCCGACTCGGTCTTTTTGATCGCAATGCCTGTGAAATTCGCCATCCCCGGATGAACACGCTCAAGAACCGAAATGGGGACGTACGCGATGGGCGGCGGAGCCATCGGCTCGCGGTCGACGCCCACTACCCGTCCCTTCATCTCCGCCGATCCCATTTGCAGCATCAGGTGGTCGCCTACTTTGATCTGCGGATTCTGTGCCGCTAGCGTCTGGTTGAGCAGGATGCCGTCGTCCTCACCCGACCGCAGGCTTCGTCCTTTTGCAAGCACGGGAACAAACAGCTTCGAATCTGCGGGCAAGGCGAAGACGCGAAAGGTGTCGCTCGCGTCGGTAACTCGGGGCGCGCGTCGCCCCGTCCTCGCGATCACTGCTTGGGTGACGATCCAGTTCTCTGACCGGATGACGCCCGGCACGCTAAGGATCGCTCGATTGATCTTTTCCACCGGGTACATCTCGCCGAAGTTGACCGTCAGCTCATACTTCTGTGCAGCGAAGAGACGGTCGAAAGTGCGGATCATCGACGTGCGCAGGTTAAGTGCAGTCATAAATAAAAGGCCAGCGCAGGTCAGCGTCGTGCACGTGAGCACCAAACGCGTCCGCCTTCGAAAGCTGTTGCGCACCGACAAAATGACTGGACGCACACCGCCTCCAATTCCGGCCAGCATTCGATCCACGACGCTGCGGCCGAAATGGTCCTGCGGCGTGCCGGTATTCGCGAGCGCGAGACGCACTGACATTGACGTTCGACGCCATACCGGGAATGCGCTGGCGATTACCGGGACACCCAGCCCAACCATGGCTGCGAGGACGAACACCCATCCGGGTATGCCAAAGCTAGTCACATCGAAGTTCAGGAACATGCCCATGTACCGGCAGAGCAAAAGCGTTCCCCAAATCCCTACGGGCGCTCCAATTACCGTTGCTACGCCGCCAAGCAGTAATGCTTGGAGCAGGTAAATGCGGGCAACTTGCCCGCGAGTGCCACCGAGCGCCTTCATGATGCCGATTTGGCGAACCTGAGCAGCCATCAGCGCGGCAGTAAAGTTCAGAGCGAGAACTCCGCTGAGCGCCAGTAGTAGGACGCCAAAGCTAAACATTGCCAGAAGTAGCGTTCCCATAAGGTCAGCGTGTGGGTGTTTGCCCGGAACGGGGACATCCACGCCGTGAATCCTATACCCCTCCGCTTCCAATCGCTGCTTGACCTTCTCGGCGACGTGCCGAATGTGAGCCTCGTCGTACTTGTTGGTCGCGACCTGGATGTAAAGTAGATCGAGAACCGGTTTCTGCCCCAGCTGCGCGAGCGTCCGCGGTGTGATGTAGCCATAGACGGAATTCTCCATCCGTGCCTGCGCCTGACCGACGTCATGCACTCGTCCGCTTATGCGCAACGTGTGTTCCTGCCGGTCGGCAGTGCGAACGACGAATGTCTGGCCGATTCTGGCGTGGGCCACCTGCACGGCATCACGCTCGATCAGCATTTCTCCCGTCGCGGGAGGCCATGCCCCTTGCTCCGGCACTATCTTGTTCAGGCGGATAGAGCCATAGTCGCTCACAACAAATAAAAGAAGATTGCGCCACTGAGCCGGCCCGACTTCGATTCGACCAAACACCATCCGTTTCGCTTCCGCGCTTCCCACTTCCGGATCGGCACCAACAGCCGCCAACATATGGTCGTCGACCGCATCGGTGTGCAGAATCGCTGAAGCCGGATTGGTTGCGAGGTATCCGCTATGCAACTCGCGCGTGAGAATTGCATAACTGGCAAGCAGTGCCAGAAATGCGGCAACGCCTAATGCTATGGCCGCTACGACGAACCCCGATCGCGCCCGTTCCTGCCAGGCATCGCCAACTGCTTTTCGCGTCGAGGCCGTCATCGAGTCGCGCCCTGACGGTCCGGTGTGCCCGCGGCGATCATCGCTCCGTCCGAAAGTTCAACGACCCGAGTGAACTTCTCTGCAACATCGCGCTCGTGCGTTACGACCACGAGTGTCTTTCCACTGCGTACGAGCGAGCCGAACAACGTGAAGATCGCTTTGCCCGTAGACGAGTCGAGATTGCCCGTCGGCTCATCCGCGAGCACCACCGGTGGATCGTTCGCCAGTGCGCGAGCAATCGCCACACGCTGTTGCTCTCCACCTGATAATGCAGAGGGAAGCTTGTCTGCGTGGCGCGTACAGCCCACTCTTTCCAGCAATTCCAGTGCGCGGGTTCGCCGCTGCCGAGGAGAGATTATTCTGGCAAAATCCATCGGGAGCATCACGTTCTCCGCCGCCGTTAGCGTTGACATGAGTTGAAAAAACTGGAACACGAGCCCGATGTTCTTTCCGCGCCACAACGCCAGCCGGTTTTCGCTGAACTCTCGAATATTCGCGCCATTGACGACGACCTCTCCCATTGACGGACGATCGATACCCGCTATTAAGTTCAGTAGCGTCGATTTGCCGCTTCCGGACTTGCCGACGATAGCGACGAACTCTCCGGCTGCAATCTGTAGGTCAACTCCGCACAGTGCCGGGTAGTCGCCCGCGGGCGTGTCATAGTTCTTGGCTACCTGCGTCAGAGTGATCATGCTGAACGAATGTAACCGGGGAGTCCTGAATGGCTCCTGAATGAGTTGTTCAGCTTCCATTCAGCTTTGATAGAGCTGTCTATAAGAAATGGAGAACAGTTGCGGATTCTGGTAGCCGAGGATGAACCTCTTCTGGCGAAGCAGCTTGCCACTGCGCTCAGCGAGGCTCATCACGTAGTGGACTGCGCTCTTGACGGCGCAGAAGCTGACTTCCTCGCCACGACCGAGGCCTATGACGCCATCGTCCTCGACCTCGGCCTACCCAAGCTCGACGGTCTCACTTTGCTGCGGCGCTGGCGCGATGCTGGCGTAGTCATTCCCATTCTGGTGCTAACCGCTCGCGGAAGTTGGCACGAGAAGGTGCAAGGCATAGATACAGGCGCGGACGACTACCTTTCCAAGCCTTTCCGCATGGAGGAAGTGCTCGCGCGGCTTCGCGCTCTCATTCGCCGCGCTAGCGGCCACGCGCACCCGGAGATGCGGTGCGGCGCGGTCGCGCTCGATCCGCGTCTTGCGCGCGTGACTCTCAACGACGTTCCAGTCAGCCTCACCGGCCATGAATTCCGCGTGCTCTCGTATCTCATGCACCACCGCGGCCGCGTAGTATCCCAGGCCGAACTCACCGAACACATCTACGCCCAGAGTTTCGATCGCGATTCCAATACCGTGGAGGTTTTTATCGCGAGGCTGCGGCGCAAACTTGGCTCCACGTTCATTCGCACCGTCCGCGGCCTCGGTTATCGCATCGACGCGCAGTCATGAACTCGAACTCCTCGTTCCGGCTTCGCCTGCTGCTCGGTTCAGTGCTGTGGACGCTGGGCCTCCTGGCCTTGGCGCACATGATCTTTCGCGCTATCTTCATTCGTCCTCATTTCGTGTTCAGATCAGCAGACCCGATCATCATCGGCTTGGCCCTGCTCTTCGCGATCAGTGGCCTGATGGCGGTCCGCAGCGGACTTATACCATTTCGCCGGCTTCGCCAGCGTCTGCTGGACGTGCGTGACGGACGCCTGCAAACGGTCACAGGCTCCTACCCGAACGAAGTGCAGCCTTTAGTTGACGATCTGAACTCGTTGCTCGAACAGCGCGACCGGGCTGTGCGGGAAGCACAAGCAAAAGCGGGAGATCTTGCGCACGGACTCAAAACACCCCTCGCCATCATCGCGCAGGAGGCCGAGCCACTTGAACGCGAAGGACATACGGAGCTCGCCGTCAGTATTCGCGTCCAGATCGAGCGCATGCGCCGGCAAATCGAATATCAATTGGCGCAGGCCAGGGCTGCGGCCACAGGAAACACGCCCGGCGTTCGTTCGTCAATAAAAGAATCCGCCGTGGGCTTGTCCCGCACTCTGCACCGCCTCTATGCCGATCGCGCGTTTTCGATAGAGATCGAAGCGTCCGGCGAGCACTTTGTCCGAGTTCAGCGCGAAGACCTGGATGAAATCCTTGGTAATCTTCTCGACAACGCATGCAAATGGGCGAAAACTCGCGTGGTGCTGTCGTCCCAAATTGCGAATTGCGAACTTCTCATGGTGGTCGACGACGACGGTCCGGGCATCGCTCCATCCCTGCGCGAATCCGTGCTGCAGCGCGGTGTGCGCGCTGACGAAACTGCGCCTGGCTCCGGTCTTGGGCTCGCAATCGTGCGCCGGCTTGCGGAACTGTATAGAGGATCAATTTCGCTGGAACAAAGCTCGATGGGCGGTCTAAGAGCCACGGTGCGTTTGCCTGTTGCGGGCTGAAGTCCTGAGTGTTCCGGTGAAGTCTTACATGTCGCCACTCGTCCAGTAATGTAATCTGAGCGAGAACGGTTCCTTGCGGACTGGCAAATTAGATGTGTGATCCGCATCGACGCGGCTGGATGGAAGTACGAGGACTGGAAAGGAATCGTGTAACGATTTGCAAAAGCGCGTTCGCGGATATCCGCTCGTTGTCGAAGAGCGACACGCAAGTTCGCTCGATGAGCAAATTCTGGATCTACTGAGCCTATCGGCGCCTGAACACTTTCAATCCTTCCTATTGCTTTCCCACAAAGGATATGACATACTTTGGTGGGAAGCCAACAGGAATGAGCATGAACGAGAAAAGCGACGTTCAGCAAGGGACCCTGGCCTTAATGGTCCTAAAAACGCTGGATGGGATGGGCTCGCAGCACGGCTATGGGATTGCACGCAGAATTGAGCAGATAAGCGGCGATCTGCTCTCGGTGAATCATGGCACCCTGTATCCCGTGCTACTGAAATTGGAGCAAGAAGGATCGATCGCGGCTCAGTGGGGAGTGTCTGAGAACAACAGGAAAGCCAAATTCTATAGTCTTACGAAAGCCGGGAAGAAACAGCTTGCAACTGAAGCTCGCAAATGGCAGCAGACAACCGAAATCATCGCTCGCTTCTTTGCTTTTTCAGAAGGTTCCCAATGAAAGGCGTGCGCCGATTCTGGAAGCGGTTCGCTGGCACGATTGCAAGCAGGCGCCGCGAAAACGAACTGACCGCAGAAATAGAAGAACATCTTCAGTCGCAAACAGAAGATAATATTCGATCAGGTATGCTCCCGGCGGAAGCGCGAAGGGCTGCGCTTCTCAAATTCGGCGGCGTGGAATCCGCAAAGGAAGAATATCGCGAGCAACGCGGGCTCCCTTATATCGACACTCTTCTACGGGACCTGCGATTCGCCCTGCGCTCGTTCAAGAAGCGTCCTGCTTTTACGGCAGTATTAGTTCTTTCACTTGCCATCGGCATTGGTCTCAACACCACCATATTTACCTGGCTAAAGGCCGTCTACCTCAATCCGCTGCCCGGCGTGACAGATGCGCGCCATCTCGTTACCATCAACGCGGCCTACAAATTCGGAGACGGTTACTCCAACTCTTTCCAGGATTATGTTTACATTCGCGACCACAGCCGCCTCTTTGCCGGCCTTTTTGCACATGAGATGGAGATCCTTGCTGTAAGTGACGGCAGATCCGCTGAGATGACAACGGGTGGCATTGTCTCAGGAAATTATTTTCAGGTCTTGAACACCAAGATGGCTATGGGCCGCGGTTTTCGACCAGACGAGGACGAGGCGCTCGATCGGGATCCCGTGATCGTCTTAAGCGATGGGCTGTGGCATCATCGGTTTGGCGCCGATCCAGGCATTCTCGGCGCGAAACTTGAGCTCAATCGAGTTCCGTTCACCGTCATCGGTATCGCGCCTAAGGGCTTCGTCGGTGTCTACGGTGGTCTCCGCCAGGATTTTTGGATCCCGCTGCATATGGCGCGCGCGCTCGATCCCAATCATACTGATCCGTTAACGAACGGGATGGGGTTACAGATCATGGGCCGTCCCAAATCGGGAGTTTCCATCTCAGCAATTCAATCGGAACTGGATGGATTGTCCCGACAAATACAGCCGCTGTATCACAAAGACTCGCCAGATTATCGGGCGCAAGCGTATCCGCTGCACGAGGCTCAACGGGGTTTACATTCCAGTTTGTTCGAAGTGGTCAGGGTGCTTGCCATCGGCATTGCCGTCATCTTGCTGCTTGCGTGCCTAAATGCCACCAATCTCCTGATTGGCCGCGCAACAGAGCGGTCGCGCGAAATTAGCGTTCGTATCTCGCTCGGGGCGGCCCGAGGGCGCATCATCAGACAGTTGTTGACCGAAAGTCTCGTCATCGCGCTTTTAGCCGGGTTCGCCAGCCTTGCAATTGTGTATGCGACGCGTTCTATGCCGATGTTTCTCGCGCCGCCCGGAATGGATGTGTACCTCAATCTCGATGTCGATTGGACGGTTATCACTTTTCTGTTTGCGGTAACAACCGGCACAACACTGCTGTTCGGCCTCTTGCCGGCTTTCGAGACCTCCAAAGTGGATATTGTCGACAGCTTAAAAGAGGGTTCCGGAAATGTCACCGCTGGCCGCCGGCGTCGTGTTTGGCGCAGATTATTAGTTATCAGCCAGGTGGCGCTCGCGATGACCGCACTTTTCGCCGCTGCCTTGTTCGGTGAGTATGCGCGAGAAGTTATCCATGCCGATCGTGGCTTTGAAACCAGGAACATTTTAACTGCTGAGACGGACCTTTCGGCTGCTGGCATGAGTGAGGCGCGCGGACGAGTCTTCTACCAGGATTCCATTCGGCGACTGGAGTCACTCCCGGGCGTTGTGTCCGCCGCTTGGACGACCTTTCTTCCAATGAACGGTTTTGGGGGAGGCAACCGTCGAACAGCAGAAGTACGGGGCTATTCCGCGCCTTCAGGCAACCCGCTCTCGCTCATTGTGGATACGGTGAGCGCCGGATACTTAAGGACGCTCGGCATCGCAATTTCGAAGGGTCGTGAGTTTGAGCCGTCCGATACCCAAAATTCCATGCCGGTATTGATGGTTAATCAGAAGTTCGTTGACGAGTATCTGAAGGGCCAAGAACCTATCGGCGCGGAAGTCAAAATCGACGGAGTTTGGCGTTCCATCGTGGGCGTACACCGGAATTACGTTTACCGGGATCCTAGCCAGCCTGTTCGCTCCACCGTGCTGTTGCCGATCACCCAGGACTACAATACGGACGCCATTGTAGTGGTACGGTCGAAAACCGATCCCTCTTCGCTTCTGCCATTACTCCGGAAAGTAATTGCCGAATTTGATCGTAATATCCCCGTCGCTCACGTAATGACCATGGAGGAAAACGTTCGGTACCACTTTGTTGAGGTAAAGGTTGGAACCGCAGCGCTGCTCTTCTTCGCAGTGATTGCCTGCATTCTCGCCGCAATCGGAATCTACGGGGTTCTTGCAGGGTTTATCAACCAACGCCGCCGTGAGTTCGGTATCCGAATCGCGGTCGGGGCGGTGCCCGGGAATGTGCGTAGAAGGGTGCTGATGGAAAGTGCACTCATGGCGTTGATCGGCAGCGGCATCGGGCTCATGCTTTCGATCGCCTTGGGTGAACTGCTGAAATCTGCCCTTTTCACGTTGAGCCCCTTCGACCCGCGGCTGTATGCAGCTGCCGTCGTCACGATGTCTGCGACAGTTATGGTTTCAACACTGGCACCGGCGTGGGCTGCCTCACGAATGGATCCGATTGCAGCGCTCCGAAGTGAATAGTACTAACCGCTTCATAATCCTGCCGCAGCGCCACGGGTCGATTCGGCCAGCTACCGGGGTAGAGCCTAGGGCGCGTGGAACTTAGGCAATAGTACGCTCGGAGATCACACTCATTTCCAGGGATTGACCTGCGTGCGGCTTTTAGCGAGCCCAACTTACCTCAATTTTGGCTGATACTCGGACCCGCATTGTGGATCTTAGGTCCTGCCTGACGGTTAATCTGTTGTGGCACTGGAGACTGCGCTTTATAAGCTACGCTTAGCGCGGCAAATCATTCCTAACAACGTATAGTCCAGGACTTCTTCCGGACAGGGTTATCGATAACGACATGTTCTTTTCGCTTGTTGCGGCTAGCATGATTCTTGATCGGTGGTCGCCCTCGTCATCGGACCGGCTGTAATTCGATCAGGGCAGAGAGTAGAAGAACAGTAATTCCAAGCTGTGTATTCACTTCTCAGAAGGGAGTTCCAGTTCCAATGGAGCATGAGATGATGGCCCCCTTCAATTACAGCAGCACCCTCATAACCGTCGGGGAGCTCAAGATCAGTGATCCACCAGGGCGCGGAATCGCGTCCATCCGTATCCCCCAACCAGCATCCCGACTGCCCTTGCAGTATCGCTGCTCCTGAACACTTGGAAAGGTTCGAGAGTCCCTTGCCCAGACCTTTGATGTAAGCCTCTTTTGTTGCCCAGGATCGAAAGAAAGCACGCTCGCGCTCGCCTGGAGCATGGGACAGAATAAAGGCACACTCCTCAGCCGTGAACGAGGCTTCTGCTACCTGGAAGAAGTCTTTGAAAGGCCGAACCTGCTCTAAATCGACACCGACGCGGCGCCCGGCAGCGACGATGACCAGGACCAGGCTGCCAGAATGTGCGAGATTGAACATGATATTTGCAGGGCCGCCTTGGTCCGCCAGGAAAGGTTTACCCAAGCGATCACGGCCGAATAACAACTCTGTTGCCTGCCGTCCCGAGTAGCAGCTCAATATCGCCCTTAATGCTGAATGAGCAAATACATAAAAGCGTCGATCTTCCTCAAATCGAAGCGAGCAGCCTGTTCATGCTCCTCCGCACAGAGGATTTCGGCCGTTGTCGGCCCGAGAGTCTTTGAGAAGCTTGCAGTCCAGAGATGGACTTCTCCCGGCATTAAAGTCAACTTAGCTTTCCGTTGAGAATCTGCTTAAGAGTCGCGTTTCAAAGCATTGACCGTCGTCTACCTGCGAGCCTTATCGACATTGGGACCGAAAATCCAGTGTGTAGGTTTGGCGCGGTATTTTGGGCATAATCTTCACATTCGCGGCCTCCAATGTTACGAGAGAATTAGGCGGAACGCTTCTCGTGAGAAGCACGCTCGCACCGATGGTGCTGCCCTCTCCAACGACGGTTTCCCCTCCAACGATCATTGCACCGGCATAAATGGCCACTCGATCGTGAATTGTCGGATGCCGCTTCTGACCTCGCAGCACCCGGCCCGCCCCCAACGATTTTGCTACGAGGCCGACCCCCTGATACAACTTGACGTGGTTCCCGATTTCTGCCGTTTCGCCAGCCACCGTTCCGGTGCCGTGGTCAATAAAGAAATCAGTGCCAATCTGGGCTCCGGGGTGCAAATCCATGCCTGTTCGCGAATGCGCCCACTCGGTCATCATCCGAGGAATCAGAGGCACCTTCATCAAATACAGTTGGTGGGCTAAGCGCTGGATTGCAATTGTTTCTATAATGGGTACGCGAGGACAACTTCTTCTCTGCTTAGAGCCGCCGGGTCACCTTCATAAGCCGCATCTGTATCGGTTTCGAGCAGCTCCCGTATCCAAGGCAAAGCACTTAGGAATTCGAACGTTTGTTTCTGTGCCAGCTTCGGTATATCCGTCTGACTCACTCCGTCCGGAGGAGCGTATTTCAGGCTCTTCGCAATCTCAAATATCAAGCGGGAAATTACTTCGCCGAGCAACCCGTCCGTCACATCCTTCATAGCGGAAGAATGAATTGTTGGACCGTCGAAAAATCCGGGAAACAGCAACCGAAGGAGGTCCAACGCAATCTCAGCAATTGAGGACTTCGAGGGCAGATGCTTTCCGCCTGCGTGATTGACTTTGCCACGCACGAATACGAAGCAGCGAGTTGCCGAGCCAGTATTCTTCTTTGCAGCTCCAAAGGAGCAGGCAAGCGATAAATACCTGGGCTAACAGCATGACCGTATCGGTCACGGTCTGAACTCCTGAGCTTTTTCGCCGTCATGGTTCTACATCTCCGCCTACCGGAGCGAAAAAAACGAAAGAATTAACCCCGCTATTTTCGTGACTCAGCAACGATTAGAATTCTCTGAAAGCTCGCGGGAACCTGTTAAAGTTACTTCGTTTGTGCTCGTTGCACATTGACTTTGACGTCACTGGCCAATCGTGGTGCACTGCCGGGAGAGACGTCATGGAAAGCGGCAGCTACCTTATGAATCACCTTTGCGATCGGTGCAAACAGGCTACTGTTCCGCTGCAATGTTATGGATCGATCAGCGGACCCGTTCTGCGGATGTGATGTGTGTTTGACGAGCCTGTCCGCCCCGAACGTTTTCGCTGGATGACCTTGCCGGCATATCATGACGTTCCTTTCGGCATCCTCGGCCATACTGAGAGCTTTTCGGTCGACCTTATTATTTGCATTCAAAGGCAACGAGGGGAGCTCTCGAAATACTGATGGGATCATGTAATCGGGCAAGTGAACAGCCAGGAAGGACTTGATCGCTTCCGGTGTGACGTCGACGGTTTTGTCACTGACGTAGTAACAACAGAGCTGTTTGGAGTCTGCAGTAGTTCCCGTGGCAATCACGGCAGCGGAAGCCAATCCCGGCATGGAGGATAATGCGAGCTCAATTTCCTCAGGTTCAATCCGAAAACCGCGGATTTTCACTTGAAAATCTGTTCGGCCTACAAATTCGAGAAGACCCGCGTCATTGTACCTGCCAAGGTCTCCAGTCCGGTATAAGCGCTCAACAAGGCCCGGCCTAGTTTCGACAAGCAGGAATCGCTCGGCGGTCAATTCCGGTCGGTTCCAATACCCGCGGCTAAGTCCCTCTCCGCCGACAAAGATCTCTCCGTTCCGATTATGATTGACCGGCTTCAGCGATTCGTCAAGCAGGTAGACCGGCGAGTTGTCAAGCGGCCGTCCGATCGGGATCGAGGGCCGTTCCGTATCGGCCAGCGTTACCCGATGGCATGTGCTAAACGTCGCATTCTCGGTCGGGCCATAGCAATTGAGGAGCTCACCGCGTTTCAGGTGCATCAAGGCTGTGCGCGCGTGTCGTGGTGAAGCGATGTCGCCGCCGGTGAGCAGATACTTGAGACCTCTGATTGCCTCAGGTTGTTCTTCCATTAGTACATTGAATAATCCTGCGGTTAACCACAGAGTGGTGACTGCAAACTTTTCCAGCAATTGACCGATCTCCCACAGTGCGGGCGTTTGGGGTACTGTCACCACACAGGCCCCATTCAGAAGCGGTCCCCAGATTTCAAACGTCGATAAATCAAATGAAAGCGCCGATACTTGAAGGAATACGTCATCGGGAGAGAATTTGAGCCAGGTTGTATCCATAACTAGCCGAAGCACGCCACGATGCTCCAGCATGGCGCCTTTGGGCCTGCCGGTCGAGCCCGACGTATACAAAATATTTGCGAGGCCGTGGCTGGACCATGGAAGATCCTGAGCAACCTCTGGCATTCCACCGTTCGCTGCAGCAGGCAGCAGTTTGATGTTATGCACGTCGGCGTTATGCAGCTTTTGTTGCCCTGCAGTATCGACGAAGATCTGCTCAACCATTGCGTCGCGGGCGATGTACCGAAGGCGCTCCGGGGGTAAATTCAAATCGAGCGGAACGTACGCTGCACGGGCCTTCAGAATCCCGAGTAGCACGCCTACCGTCTCGGGAGATCGTTTCATGCAAACGCCAACCCGGTGTTCCCCAACGACACCTGCGCTTAGTAAGCGATGGGCAACCTGGTTCGAGAACGAATTCAGACGCGAATAAGACCAGCACTCTCCATCGACATTGTAAACGGCTGGCGCATTTGGGCGACGCCTTGCTCTCATTTCAAAGATGGACTGTACTGTTCTGTTATCGCAAGGAGGTTCAGCTTTGCGGTGTTGCATAGATGTTCTTGTCTCCGAGGTGATCGACGAGCGGCAATCAGGGCGCTAACATGCGTCTTTCAGTTGGCTTCTCTGCGCGCTGGATCAGATTTTGGCTTTAAAGAAGTGGCGATCGGGATTGTGCAGCTAGTAAGCTCAGCTCACACTCAAGTTCGTGGCGATATAACGCGAACTTAACGTTCTCTTGACGAGCGGGCTTCGCCCATTTTCTTCACAGTAAGTAGACTCACTTATAGGGCAGTTTGCTGTGCGAGACTGCTTCCGCCGTTTCAGAACGTCGCGATCTGAAGCGAGTTTAGCAGTGAACGTATACCTCGTCAACGCTTCAGAAAGTGCTTACGTACCGAGGCAAACATCTTATACAGTACTGGGCGAAAAGGTTTACGTGGGGAATATTGCAGTGAGCGATTTTCTCTATGCGATTTAGTGATTTGGCGCCGTTTCCCTGGTCAGAGTATTCCTAGGTGAGACTGAATTCTGCTGCGCAAACGCCCAAGTGTTGGAAACGATGCGTACAATATGAATTCGAGGGACGCAAGCCGAGAGTTCGCCCATGTGGGTGGCGTGCACTACTAGCGGAATGAGGTGAGTTTCCGGATCAGTCACCAGAGTCTCCGCATGTGCTGAGTGTTACGAACTAGCCGTTTGGTTGCATGGGGAAAGAAGCATCGAGGGCGCAGTTCAAGTCCTTTCTAATCGAAGAATGAGCCTGGAGAAGGGGAAAAGCTGATAGCTGAGGAAGTGCTCCTTTCTGGGTGGTTTGAGAGCGAGTGTAGCAGTCGTCGCGCGGCGGAGATGTGGGAATCGCGGCAGCGATTTCCAAGGCCCGTTGGGAAGGCCGTAGGGCTTTCCATGGGCCGTCATTTCCACCGCTTTAGGCACTGCGTCGGAATCCAGCAAAGAGCTTCTGCTTGGCTAGCTGCATCTGGCGAGCAGCTTCGGTATCGCTTTGCCGCGCAGCTTCTTGCCGCAGCTGATCGATACTCAGGCCGGGGCGCAGAAAGCGTTCGGGATGCTCCAGAGCCAGGAACGTCGCCAGGGGCGTTTGAGAGCGCCGGTAACGGCGTCGTGTTTTCCCCTTAGTATCCACCTCGATCTCGGCTTGCGCACACGGCCGATGCAAATTGACGTAAGGATTGAGGTACTTCCGATAGAAGCCGTGAATGGCCTCGGCATGTGCGGCGGCGATATATCCGTAGCCCATGTGCTTGCGAATCACCGCGCCGTTCTTGCTTTCCACCAGACCATTGTCATTGCTGTGCCGCGGTCGGGACTTGGTCTGTTCGATGAGCAGTTTGTGGAGCAATTGGGGGGATGTAATAGTCGCGACTTGATCTGACATTTTCTGATAGACTGCGCAGGACGCGCAAGAAGGAGATGTCAGTGAATACGGATCAAAAGATCATCAACAACAAAGTAGGCCTGCTGAACCTAACCGACATGCTGGGCAGCGTTTCGGAAGCCTGCAAAGTGATGGGCTATTCGCGCGATAGCTTTTAGCGCTTCAAGGAACTGTAGGAGACGGGCGGCGAGCTGGCATTGAAAGAGATTAGCCGGCGAAACCGTGCATCAAGAACCGGGTAGAACCGCCTCCTCCATTTCCGCCTCGAGCACTTGCTGTACGACTTGTTGAACCAGGGTTCGTAGGAAATCCTCCTGCTCCGCCAGTACCTGCCTCAAACTCAGCTTGTTTGCGCTATTCTTTCTTCGGGTCATTGATGTTCCTTTCCCTCCCCCTCGGGGGAGCGGTTATTGGCTTTGGAACATCATGACCCACTTTTGTTTTTGCTGAACCTTCACCACACAACCGAGCAATGCTCCAAAAAGGAATTGCCCGCACCCGCGTAAATCAACCAGCGGTGAGTCGGGACCGGGTACTGCCATCCAGAGCGATACCTTTATTGTGCTTCGATGAGTTGATGCGCCCGACCGGTTGAGGAGTCCAGCTACTCAGGCCGCTAGGCCGTCTCAACGATTTCGTTCTTATAGCGCTCGAATAACGCCAGGAACTCCGATTGTTCCTGCGGGCCGACTGAGTGATTTTCGAGTGCCTTCCTAGAGTGCTGAGTCAGAAAAACATTGGATAAGTAGACGAGTCCGATGCATAACTTGGTTATGTCCATCGGACGCCCCCCAAACCGCTCAACGTTACCGCTGAGGAGAAAGAGAAGCTGTCCATGCTGGCACGCCGGCCGAAGTCGGCACCAGCCATCGCCATGCGCGCCCGCATCGTCCTCGGCTGCCGTGAGGGACTCAGCAAACGGGGAGGTTGCGAAGCGACTGCACATCACGGGAGCGACGGTTTGCAAATGGCGGGAACGATTTCGGGTGAAACGTCTGGAAGGTTTACTGGACGAGCCGCGCCCGGGCACTCCGCGGTCCAACGGACGCACAAGTCGAGGAAGTAGTTACGAAAACGCTGGCGTCCATGC
>JAFATG010000286.1 GCA_019244055.1 Acidobacteriaceae bacterium
TCTACTACATCGATCAATGTTCGGAAACGAGCCGCGGCTGGCTTGTGGCGCAGAGCGATGAAAGACCGATATATCTTCTCGCCCGCGGACCGGCGCTCGCTTCGGTAGAAGCCGGTGTCCTCTTGATGCATGAAGTGGCGAAAACGGCGGCGGTGGGCATGTCGATCGCACAATTCCGACACGGTCCGGTCGAAACGGTCAGCAAAGGGTTTCGCGCGGTCGTGATCGGAACCCAGCGGGCGACTTCGGAAATGGATCTTCAGTTAGCGGAGGATCTCGCCAAGATGGGTGGGGATGTGCGTTGGCTCGGCGCCCTTCCGCGATCCTCAAACGTAACCCCTCTGTGCGAGTGGCCCGAGGCAGTACCGGCTCGATATGCCTCTATTTTTGAAACCATCCCGCTGCAATTCCTTGCTTATCGAGTAGCGGAAGGAAACGGGATTGAACCCGGCAAGTTCCGCTGGGCCGGCCTCATTACGACTTCGGAGACTGGCTTTGCCGGCCTGCGTGGATCATAAGAAGCGCCGTGTCCAAGGGCTCAGATTCCCCGGTCTTATGCGTTGATATCGGCGGTACGTCCACTAAGGCTGGCGTGCTCGACGCGGCGGGCGAGCTGCACTTGATCGAATCCATCCGCACGCGTCCCGACACCGAATCCTACATCCGGAACTTGTCGGAGCTCGTTGCGAACGTCCGAACCAGGGCAACGGATCAGGGTTTTGAAATTAGCGGCATCGGCGTTGCAATGGCCGGCTTTCTAAATGCTGAGCGCGACCGGTTGCTCTACAACTCGAACCTTTCCTGGCTCGAGGGCTTCCCGCTGCGGCAAAGGCTCGCGCAAGGTTTTGATCTGCCGATCGAGATGGAAATAGACTCGAACGCCGCCTGTATGGCGGAGTATCACTTCGGCTCCGGCCGGGGCTCGCAGCGCTTCTTATGTGTTACTTGCGGTACGGGCCTGGGGGTCGGAATGACAATCGACGGCGTACCGCTCCGTTTCGCTTACGGCTGCCTCGGCGATATCGGCCACATAATCGTTGACCGCAGTGGGCCGCTCTGCACATGCGGCGGCTACGGCTGCGCTGAAATTATGATCTCGGCGCCGGTACTGGCGAATCGATACGCCGCGCAGATTGGCACGAATGCTTCCTTGCGAACCGTAATAGAGGCGGCGCAGGCTGGGGATTCGATCGCAGTCTCGATTCTCCGCGAGGCCGGAGAGTGGCTCGGAATCGCCATTGCCTCCATGGCAAATACGTTGTTTCCTGATCACATTGCCATCGCCGGAGGACTCTCCGCGGCAGGCGACCTGGTTCTGAAGCCGGCTGAAGAGATTTTCCGGCATTCGGCGGGTGTGTTCGCCCGAACGAACGTCACGTTGACACGCGCGGTACTCGGCTCATCGGCGACGTTGATCGGCGCGGCCTGGCCATTTTGGAATTCATACACTGCAAGAGAGAAGAACCGTGAACCTGATTAACCGTCGTGAATTCATCGGCGCCGCCCTCACTGTGGCTGCCGTCGCCTCAGCGAAACCTGACGAACCACATGACACGTTTCCAAAACAACCTCGCGAGCGTCTCGCCGTATCTACGTATCCGTTTCGATCCGTGATTGCAGGGCATCACAGAGAGGGTGGCGAACAGGGGCGCCCGGGCATGAGCCTGCAGGATTTCGCACGTGGTATTCCGGATAAATTTAGTGTTCATGGGATCGAGCCCTGGAGTCCGCATTTCCAGTCCACCGAGCCCGATTATGTCCGCACTCTTCACGAGTCGTTTCAGAGCGCCGGGCTTCGCGTTGTGAATATTCCGGTCGATTCGGAGAGGGTTCGCCTTTGCGGCACACCGGAGGACCGCGAAGCGGGTATCGCGGCCTATAAGAAATGGGTCGACGCCGCTGTCATTCTCCATTCGCCCGGCATTCGGATCCATCTGCCGCATGCTCCGAAGGCCGAAGAGGTCCAATGCGCGGTCAGCGCTTTCCGGCCGCTGGTGGCCTATAGCGCTTCAAAGAACATTGCGATCAATATCGAAAACGATGAGCCAGAATTCGAGCAGCCCGGACGCATTGTACAGGTGATCAAGGAAGTCAACAGCCCGTTCTTGCATGCACTACCGGATTTTTGTAATTCGATGCTGATCCACGATGACCAAAACCACAACGACCAGGCGATGAAGATGCTATTTCCCCTGGCGTTCAATATCAGTCATGTCAAAGACCAGGAGAGCGACAATGGAAAGACGTTCCGTGTCGATGTGGATCGCATCTTTGCGATAGCGAAGAGCGCTGGCTATCGCGGTTATTTCTCGATGGAATTTGAAGGCGAGGGCGATCCCTACGAGGGGACGCGAAAATTAATTGAGGCTAGCCTCCGGAATCTAAGTTGATTCCGGTTCGAGCACTCATGCAGTTCGTACTATCTCTGCTCTGGCTTGGTGCTTTATTGGCTCAGGCCGTTTCGAGCGACCCCGCCGCTGTATTTGCAAAAGGACAGGCCGCGCTGACCAGAGGCGACCTGCAGGAAGCCGAGTCAGATTTTAAATCCGTTCTATCCATCGACCCTTCGTCCTTGCCCGCGCGCGCCAATCTCGGCGTGGTGTACATGCGGCGGAACGATTGGGCTCACGCGCTCGAAGAATTTCGCGCTGCCGAACGATTAGCCCCGGGGAATCCGGGCCTCGAATTGAATATTGGCCTTACGTATTTCCGCCAAAACGACTTCGCCGACGCAATCAAACCGTTCGAATCCGTGTTATCTGCACACCCTGATTCGGTACAGGCGCGTTATCTGCTGGGTCTTAGCCAACTCGCGCTGGAGCAGTATGTGAATGCTGCCGGTACGCTGAAACCGCTCTGGCAGTCTCAAGCCAACAACATGGCGTATCTCTACGTTCTCGCGCTCTCGGCCGACAAAGCAGGGCAAGCGGATTTGGAAAAAACCGCCTTGGATCACCTTTACGAGATCGGCGCAAATTCAGCGGAATGCCATCTTTTCCTGGGCCGGGCCTGGCTGGCTCGCCAACGAGACGAGGAAGCGATTCAGGAATTGCAGAAAGCCGCTGAGATTAACCCGAACTTGCCCTTTGTTCATTACAGCCTTGGAACCGCGTACGCCGCCAAAGGCGATTACGCGACCGCCAAGGGCGAGTTTCTCAGAGATATTCAGATCGAGCCGAGCTTCGCCTCCGACTATGATCAACTCGGGGCAATTTGCCTGAAGCTCGACGCAATTAACGATGCGGAGCGGAATTGCGCAAAGGCCATTCAGCTCGATCCGAAGCTAACCAGTTCCTATTTCGCGCTCGCCAAGATTTATCTTTCCAAACATCTGTACCCGCAAGCTCTTCGCATGATCAACACGGTGGACAACCTCGACGCGAGCAGCGCCAGTGCCCACTACTTGAAAGCTGAAATTCTGGTGCAGATGAACCGGCGCGAAGAAGCGAAGACCGAGTTTGCGCTCTCATCACAACTCCGGCAATCGGCCCGAGACCGCCTGGAACAACAAGTGAGCGGGACCGGTGCTGTCGATGCCCAGATGGGATTGGGAGCAGCTCGATAGGGTAGCCTTATAAGCGAAGCAGGTAGTCCCATTTCCGAACGCTTAGCTTCTTTAAGCCGAATAGAATCAATCGCCCGAACGGTTATCCGTGTGCGGTAATTTTCTTCGTATGCTCCGGTTTATTTTCCGCACCTGGCTCCGAACACCTAGCTTCACTCTTGCTGCGCTGCTCTGCCTGGCTCTTGGAATCGGAGCAACCACCGCGATTTTCAGCATCGTGAACGGAGTAGTTCTGCGCCCGCTTCCGTATCCCGATTCCAGCCGTCTGGTCCGCATCTACACCGAGTTCCCAACCTTCCCCAATGGCGGCCTGCACAAGTTTTGGATCTCGGAGCCAGAGGTCTTCGATCTGAAGAACGCGGCAAAGTCATTCCAAGCCATCGGCGCTTGGGCCACCGTTGGCGCAAATCTTTCGGGATCCGCGCGTCCGGTCCGGGTCACTGCTACGTATGTAAGCGCGGATCTGAACCATCTGCTCGAGGTGAAACCGATCCTTGGTCACATGATTACCGCGCAAGATGACGTTCCAGGAGCCGCGCCCGTCGTACTGTTGTCTTACGGCACTTGGAAACGCTCGTTCGGAGGAGATCCGAACGTGGTCGGCCGGGAGACATACTTCAATGCGACGAAAGCCACCATTATCGGTGTCATGCCGAAGGATTTTTCCTTTCCGCCGGACGCAGTTGATCCAACCGATATCTGGACCGCGCTCCAGTTGAATCCGAAAAGCACCAACCGCGGCGGCCACAACTACAACGTGGTGGGGCGTCTTCGTCCCGGCGTTAGCCTTGCGCAGGCGCGAGCCGAGATGGCGCGACTAGTCGCTGGGTGGGGCAAATTTGACTCGCCGAAGTATCACTCGTTTAGCCCAAAAGGGCATCCAGTGACCATGTATTCCTTCTACGACGAAGTGGTCGGAGGCGTTCGCAAACCAATGCTGATGCTGCTTGGAGCGGTCGTGTTTGTACTCCTGATTGCCTGCGTGAATGTAGCGAACCTTCTTCTAGCCCGCAGTGAGGCGCGCCAGCGTGAAATCGCCGTACGTCGCGCAATCGGTGCCTCCACGGGGCAGCTTTTGAAACAGTTCATTACTGAAGGCGCTTCACTTGCGATCCTCGGCGGCGCTGCAGGCGCCCTGCTCGCATCATTAACTTTGACGCTCATTCAGCGCACAAATCCGGGCAGCCTCCCGCGTGCCGGCGAAATCCATATCGATTGGCGTGTTCTTGGCTTCACGCTAGCGGTTTCGCTCCTTACTGGCTTGTTATTCGGAATCGCGCCATTCGTTCATGTCTCCGCCATCCGCGTCTACGACACGCTGAAAACCGCAGGCAACCGTAGTTCGGCGAATGCGGCCTCAAACCGCTTCCGCCGCCTTCTGGTCGTTGCGCAAGTAGCTATGGCATTCCTTCTCGTGGCCGGCGCAGGCCTGATGATCCGTGCATTTTGGAAGCTTCAGCAAGTGAACCCCGGCTTCAATCCTAATGGCGTGCTCACCTTCAGCCTGAACCTGCCAGATAAGACTTACAAAAACAACGCCGCGCGCGTGAACTTCTCTACTCTGCTTCAGGAGCGCCTCAGTCAGATCCCCGGTGTGAAATCCGTCACTCTGAGTGACAGCCTGCCTCCCATTCGGCCCGAGAACGACAATGACACGGCTATTCAAGGCTTCGTACCGGTCCCGAATGGGCCTATCCAGAACGTCGCGTATTACCAAATCGCGGGTGATCATTTCTTCGAGACGCTCGGCGCACGCCGGATCGAAGGCCGCTTCCTTGAGCCCCGGGATGGAACTCCCACCACCCCAGGCATAGTTATAAACGAGACGATGGCCAATACTTTCTGGCCTCATCAGTCAGCCATCGGGAAGCATGTCAATCCCTACGTTCCCGGAAAGAGGGGCTGGTGTACCGTCGTTGGCGTGATCGCGGATATGAAAAATGGCGGTTTGGAAAAGCCCGCCGGCACCGAACTCTTCATCCCCTACCGGCTGGAGGCTTCCGATACGCCGAATGTTCTTATTCGCACGACTGGCAATCCACTATCGCTGGTCCGGCAGGCGCGGCGTGTGGTCGCGTCGATCGACCCGAGTTTGCCGATCGCGAAAGTCCGCACCATGGACGATGTGGTCGCAGCCGCCAGCGCGAGGCCGCGCTTCTTGACCATCATCCTTGGCCTGTTCTCGATCCTTGCTCTGGTTCTAGCAACGGTTGGGATCTACGGAGTGATCTCCTATTCGGTGGAACAGCGCACCTCGGAATTTGGCATCAAGATCGCCCTCGGTGCCGAACCTCGCCGGCTCTTGCTCCAGGTAATCGGACAGGGTCTGTTCCTGGCCGTGGCTGGCGTAGCCGCTGGCGTGCTCTCGTCGTTTCTCTTGACGCGCTTCCTGGAGGGAATGTTGTTCGGAGTATCTCGCTTCGATCCTTCCGCGTTCCTGAGTACGTGTGCTGTCCTCGTTGCTGCGGCGATTCTGGCTTCCTTCCTGCCGGCCTTCCGCGCGATGAGTGTGGAACCGATTAAGGCCCTGCGCTACGAATAGAGATCACTGGTTGATCACGGTCCCATCCGGACGGCGTACCACGCCCCAGCCGCCGTTCAGACGCTTGCGGTCTCCACTCTCGAAAGAGCCGAAAGGATATTTGACGGCGGCCTTCTCGTTGATCTCTACTCCCCAACCGGGCTTCTCGTTTACATACGCATAGCCATCCTTCATGACCGGATAACCATCGAAAACTTCGAGAATCCGGTCGTTCGGAACGGTCCATTCCTGAATGCCGAAATTGGGGCAGACGATATCGAGAGTCACGTTTGCGCAGTGTCCGATCGGCGAAACATCACCCGGTCCATGCCACGCAGTCCTCACCTGAAACGCTTCCCCGAGATTTGCAATCTTGAGCGCAGGTGTCATGCCGCCCGCTTGTGAGACGTGCACGCGAATGTAATCGATCAGGCTGCTCTTGATGACGTTTGTCCATTCATGCGGGTTGTTGAATAGCTCGCCCATCGCCAGAGGCGTGGTACAGTTCGCCCGAATCTGCCGGAAGTACTCGATGTTCTCAGGTGACAGCGCGTCTTCCAGGAAGAAAAGCCGGAACTGCTCCATGTCCTTCGCAAACTGCACCGCCAGTCGCGGTGATACGCGCTCATGAACATCGTGGAGCAGCTCGACCTCCGGCCCCAGTACCTTGCGTCCCGCCTCAAACAGTTCGAGCGTACGCCGAACGTATTTCTCGGGATCAAAAACCGGGTCTTCCCCAGCGCCCAGACTCTCAGGTGAACCAGGCGCTCCATAGGCCGCCATACCCGGTACTCCCACCTGTAATCGAACTGCTTTCAACCCGGCTGCCATCAGTTTGCGAGCCTGATCCATAGTCTCCGGAATCTCGCGGCCGGATGCATGCAGATATACCATCGCCGCGCGCCGAGACTTGCCGCCGAGCAGTTCATAAACCGGCATGCCCGCCTGCCGGCCTTTGATGTCCCACAACGCCTGATCAACTCCGCTGATCGCGTTATTCAGCACCGGCCCGTTCCGCCAATACGAGGAGTTGTACATCATCCCCCACGTATCCGTGACGGCATCCGCCGGACGTCCAATCAGCAGCGGCTTCAGGTACCGGTCCACAGCTTCCACCACCAAATCTGCCCGCTGTGTGAAGGTGGCGCACCCATATCCATACAATCCGTCCTGGTCCGTCTGGATCTTCACGACGATGAGGCGGACGCCTGCCGGTTCGGTGGCGATTACCGAAATATCTTTGATCTTGGGAACCGGCATGCCCCTGAGCAACGGAGCGGCGGCAAGTGCAAGGAATTCGCGGCGCAGCATCAAGCTCATTCTATTGAGGCGGATTATCCTGTTAACCTGCATTAACCGCTCGATGGAACCTGGATTCACCAATTTCTGCCATGGCTGCCGGGTTATTGCTTGTAAGTCCTTGTAATTCGGTGGATCGATCTGCGGCCCGAAAATCGCTTAACTGGGAGCATCACTCGCTCGAAAGCGCGAGAGACGGAGACCCACAAGGCCTTTGAACTTTCGGAAGGAGAATTCACATGACACGTCAAATTACTAACGCTGTTCTGACCGCGGGGCTCTCCGCCCTACTCGGATCGGCTGCTCTCAAGGCTCAGGACAGAGCCGAACTCGCAACTGTTCCCTTCGCCTTTCACGCGCAACAGACCTCATTTGAAGCCGGAAAATACAGGGTCGAGGAGGGGAGCACGAACGGAGTTTTTCGGATTGCTGAACAGTCCGGCCGCTCGGTCTACCTGATGGCCCATCCCGTTGGGGATGCAAATCCTAACGAACCGAAGCTGACCTTCGCTTGCTACGGCGGCCAATGCGTTCTTGAGAAGATTTCGATGCCTGGCAGCAATGTCGCGTGGGGTCAATCGCAATCTTCCATCGAGAAGAGCCTGAGCCATAAGCTCGGTGCTGCGGCGATGATTTCGGTTCCGCTGAAGGCGCGCTAAAACCGCAGGATCATCGGGTAAGCATCTCCGTAAGAACCCGGCCCGAGGAGCCGCTGGGAGTCTGTATATCGAGCATAGTCGCGACCGTGGGGGCGATATCGTTCGGTTTAATAGACACATCGTAGCGGCCGGGCCGGATTCGCGGGCCCATGAATAGCACCGGGACGTGGCGATCGTACGCGTAGGGCGAAAAATGCGTCGTACCGCTGTTCCCCGGAATATAGCCGGACTCGAGTACGATGCTCAAATCGCCGCTGCGCCGCGGGAAATAGCCGTTCATCTCGGCGGATGCTATAAAATCTCCCGCGATCCCGTTATCTAATTGCAGTCGCGAGTAGACTCGGGCCACATGGAGCTGCGGCGCAGCGAGAATAGCGGTTTGCGCAACGCGATAAATCTCGTCTTCGCTTGCTCGCGTTCCGTCCCGATGCTTGGCGCTTTCAATCGCCTCCCGATTGAAGTAGAGGCCTTCTCCGCCGGTGCCCGGCACGAGCCAATCCGCTTTCCCGAATTGCTGATTCAG
The DNA here is from genome assembly GCA_019244055.1 of Acidobacteriaceae bacterium. Taxonomy (GTDB): domain Bacteria; phylum Acidobacteriota; class Terriglobia; order Bryobacterales; family Bryobacteraceae; genus Bog-105. The sequence continues at coordinate 8,568 of JAFATG010000286.1, forward strand.
TGCCGAGCTCACGACACTTTCGAGATGTGCCGAAAGATAGCCGCCGGGCATGCGCTGATGTGGATCAGGTACAGGCGCAACACCGTGATCAGCGGATAGAACGATAATAACGTTCTCCATGCCAACTTTTCCG
>JAFATG010000290.1 GCA_019244055.1 Acidobacteriaceae bacterium
CTCCATCTGATTCGCGCCAGAATGCGTGGTGGCGTTCCGGCGCGTTGGCTCCGCGTTCGGAGTGGCAAAGGAGTTTCGGCAAAAGGGCTTGCAGTTTCCTCGATTGATTCGCCAGCCCGGATGTCCCGTGGAAATCAGCTGGGGCGACCTGGAGCATAACAGAGTCACTCGCATACTTCGCAACCCGCGGTACGCTGGCGCTTTTTTCTACGGGCGTACGCGTTTTCAGAAGAAACTTGAAGGTGGAGGTCGTGCTCAGCGATTACCCCGTCAGGAATGGCACACTCTGATTCTCAATGCTGATCCGGGCTACATCACTTGGCAGGATTATGAGGAGAATCTTCGCCGCCTTCAGGAGAACGCGCAGGTCCAAGGGGTGGAAAAGCGAAGCGCAGTACGGGAAGGGCCTTCGCTGTTACAAGGTCTGGCTATCTGCGGAAAATGCGGGGGTCGGATGACGGTCGGCTACCGGCAAAGGAAAGCCGGGCTTGCGCCCTACTATGTCTGCCAGGGTCCACGCGAAGTCGACCGGATTGAGAAAGGCTACTGTCAGCGAATCTCCGGATACAGCCTCGACATGGCGATTGGAGCGCTCTTGGTAGAGACGGTTACCCCTCTTGCACTCGAAGTCGCTCTCAGTGTTCACCAGGAACTACAATCGCGATGGCAAGAAGCTGATCGCCTACGGCGGCTTCAGGTGGATCGGGCGCGTTACGAATCCGAACTTGCCCGTCGCCGTTTCCTTCGCGTCGATCCGGATAATCGACTCGTAGCTGCCTCACTGGAAGCGGAGTGGAATGCGAAGCTGCGAGCACTCTCGGAAGCCGAACAGAACTATGAGCGCCAGTGCCAAGCCGATCAGTTCAAAATAAGTGCAGCACAACGAGAGCAGGTCCTCGCCTTAGCAGCGGATTTCAGGCGACTGTGGCACGATTCTGAGACACCCGATCGCGAACGTAAGCGAATGGTTCGACTGCTGGTCGAAGATGTCACGATCCGAAAGGGCGAGAAAGTTCAGCTTGATATTCGCTTTCGCGGCGGAATGTCAAAGACCTTGATGTTGCCACGGCCGGTGAGTTATTGCGAAAGCCACAAACAGAACCCAGAGATGATAGCCGAAATGGATCGCCTCTTGGACCATTACAACTACGCAGATGTGGCGCGAATGCTTAACGAAAGAAATTTCAAAACAGGGGACGGCTTAGCGTTGACATCGATAGCGGTCGGCTATGTTCGAAAGGCGTACGGACTGAGAAGTCGCTTTGATCGACTCCGCGAACGCGGGCTACTGACTATCTCTGAGGTCGCACAGGCTTGTGGCGTTTCGACAAAAACCATCGCGCAGTGGCGGCAAAACGGCCTGCTTCGCGGGCACGCCATTAACGATCGAAACCAGTTTCTGTTTGAAAATCCGGGACCGAATCCACCTAAGAAGCACAGGCGAGCGGTCTCACACCAGGCGGCTTAACCGTACATGTGCGGTTCTGGGCTTTGCTGGTAGGACTGCGACCACTAAACGTGGCTAGCCCACAGCTCGCGATCCGCTGCGGAGCCGGATAAAAGTTACTTATCCGATAACGCGGTTTTCAAAGCCACAACACGCGAGATCGGGGTCAATCCCACGATAGGCGACTATACGACCACCTGTTTTGGGCGATCCAATATTGGTTATGTACCGTGGCCGCCAGTCCTTTAGACGGCATTAGCGGGGTTTTACCCAACACGATGACTGCGACACTTTGTGAACCAGAGCCAGTAGTCGATATCAAAATGCCTCCATTGCAAAGCAATTTATTGCCTTTTCGCTCCCGACTCTTCGGGAGTAGGACCCGAGTACCCCAAAAAATTCTGGAATTCCGCCATTCGTTTGTCTATAATCGAGACTCCTCAATAGCAGCCAAAGTCAAGTGCGGGTATCTAGCGGGCGTCTTATATGCCATCGTAATTATGCCCTCTTATTCTCCCGTCGAGTGGAAAACAGTACGAGGTGAACCCTGTCGTAGTACAGGCACTTTCCCGGGGAGGACATAATTCATCATGACGACGATGACCGGAACCATGCCGCCCATGCTCATGGAGCATGCGGAGAACAACCTCGGGGTGCCCCCGCTCGTAGATTCCCGCGTTCTGCTGCAATTCTGTCAGGCCGTACAGAGCTACGGCGACAGTGTCGGATCCCACGACGAAGTCGCTGCTAAACTGCGCGTCCTGAACGCCACCCTCGCTGACCTCCGGAACGTCGCGACACTGTGCCGCTTCGCCGTGCTCGGGCATCCCCACTCGTTTCAACGCCTGTACGACGAGATGCACTGCCTATCCGTCGACTTCCGCGGCCCTTTCAGTGATAGCGACGGCGAGTGCTCGGAAGACGAGCCCGACACTCGCACCGATTTGACGGCCGCCATCGATCTCTTTACCGGCGCATCGTTTATTTCCAAGGGCGACTGTGAACGCCGCGACCGCCTCATCGGCGCGCTGGTGCATGCCATCGAAGCCGCCATAGCCTTTCCCGTCACCTTCTCTGTCGAGGCGGCGACCTACATCGGTCAGGGTACGGGCGACATCTCTCCCCTTTTCGCTTCCATCGTCATCGCTAACGCTACCCGCCGCCTGCTGGAGAGCGACTATCGCTGCATCCCCCTCGCGCCGGGCAACACTCGGACCCGCCTGGAACGTATGGGCCGCCGATGGATGCGCTCCAATCCGGTGACTGCGTTCTTCGATACGGTCAGCGGACCGCGCGTCGTTCGCATAGTTCGTTGGGAGGAACCGGCTGGTACCACGCTCGACGACGCACACTTCGGTGATCCCGTCACCCTGCTCCTTCACCGCCGCGAACCCGAGTTCCAGCAGGACGGGATGAAGGAGTGTCCAGACGACAACGGACTTTCCGACCTGGGCGTCGTGTTCTGCCCCCATCAACCCACCCCCGTTCTGCGTATCGTGGAGGATGGCCTTGAAGTGCGAGTGCCCGAGTTCGCTTGTACCGGTCCTATCGCCGTAGTCAAAAAGTCGGCGGATTTCACCGGGGTCGGTCAGATCATCGATACCTGGTTCTCGTGGTACCCCACCGAGATGCAGGCCAGCATCTTCGGAAGCGTCCGCATGGATCAGTGGGCCTATCCGTTCGCCTTTCGAAGACCCGTTATCGAAATCTCGAAATTTCCGAGATCTATCAGCGGCCGGGTCCCCACCGGTACTTCGCCGGTAACCAGGCCGACGGCGGCCCGCGTGCCCGTGACAGTGTCGGGTGCGTCGCCGCAGATGGCGTCCAAGGGAGGTTCCCAATGAGTCCGCAGCCCATGGGTGTCTGGGAGCCAACCCTGGCGAGCGTGCTCTCGATCGTCGGCGTTCATGCGGTCGTTCTGCACACCGGCAAGGTTCTTTACTTCAGCTTCGATTCGCAGGCGGTGGGCCTGGTCGCGACGGACCGCGACAAGTTCGTTTCGCTCTTCAATAACCCGGAGCTCGGCTCCTACCAGATCTGGGATCCGGCCACAGGGAACGCGCAACCCGTAAAGGAAATCGGCCGCAACTCGTTCTGTGCGGGACAGTGCGCGCTTGCTGACGGCACGATCGTCGTCGCAGGCGGTCAGGATGCCGCGGGCGCTGTTGAAATCTATGGTCCTGACGGCGGCTCTGCTACCGACCCCAACTTTTGGTCCTCCTGGCTCAGCGCCATTGCCGGCACCGATAACGGCGCGCTCCAGGACCTCCACACCTATGATCCGGTGGCCGACGCCTGGACCCAGTGGCCCAGCCTCCACGACGGCCGTTACTATCCCACCTGCCTGATCCTCGCCGACGGAACGGCGTTCATCGCAGGCGGCCTCTCGAACCTGCAGCAATGGGTTATCACCGGCAGCAATTCCTGCGAGAACGACCAGTTCGAGACCGTCCCTCCCGGCGAGTTCTTCGCCGGACCGACGCCTCAGGCCAGGTTCCGCTCCGCGGACCAGTATCCCGTCATCCGTCTTCTCCCCGGCAGCCATACTCTGTTCGTCCACATCGAGACCCAGACCTTCCTCTTCGATCTCGACAGCTCGTCGTTCATCGACGGCGCCGTTTTCATGCCCCCGCTGGTCGGACGGCAGACTTACCCCATGCAGACCGGCCACGTTCTCCTCCCTCAGAAACAGGGGGATACACCCCGTATCCTCTTCGTGGGAGGAAGCACCTCGACGAACTTCAACCTCATCCCGGACTCTGACGCCCCCGCCGTGCAGCAAGCCTTCATCTTCACGTTCGATGCGCAGAACCCCACCCAATCCCACTGGAGAACCACCCTCAACCCTCCGGGAATCGCCCGGCTCCTCTGCGACACGGTCCTTCTCCCCGACGGAACCGTGTTCGTCGTCAACGGCATCAAGGGCGGCGAGGCGGCCGGGTATTCGCAGAGCGTGGTGTTCTTCGCCGAGATCTTCGACCCTGCGACCGAGATGTTCACCACGATGAACACGCCCGACTTCAACCATCCACGCGGATATCATTCGACGGCCGTGCTGCTACCCGATGCCCGCGTCGCCATCGCGGGAAACACCGCCGCATACAACAAGGAAGAGGGTACTCTCCAGAACGACGACGTCTCCATCCAGATCTTCGACCCGCCCTATCTGTTCAAAGGTCCCCGCCCTGTCGTCGCAAGCCCGCACGCCGAGGTAACCTACGGCTCGACCCTGACATTCGACACCTCTGCGGGTCCCGATGTCTCTGGCGTCATGATGATGCGCCCCTGTGCCGTGACCCACACAGTGGACATGGATCAGCGCGCGATCGTGCTCGCTGTGTCCGCGCGTTCGGGTGTCGTTGACGTTAGGGTCCCCACCGACAAATCTCTCGTCCCGCCCGGCTACTACATGCTGTTCTTCCTCAGCGCGGCAGGGGTGCCTTCCGTGACCACCCGGATGAAGATTTTCGACGGCGACCCGACCTATCCGCCGCTCTACCTCGGCACCTATTCCGGAGATTGCGTCATCGATGAAGTTTTCGACGGCGACCTCACCCTCGAGAAAATCGACCAAAATTGCAAAGTCACTCTCGAGAGTCGCCACGGCAGCATCACCATTAAGCATAAGATCGATCAGCACTCATACGCCAAGCTGACAGCACACACCACCGTATCCATCGGCGAGAAGATCGACCAACACTCCATCGCGGAGATCGTGGCCGGAGGCGACGTCACCATCGGCCAGTCCATCGACCAGGGCTCCAACGCCACCATTACTTCCACCTCGGGCAAGATCGAAATCGGCCTGAAGATCGATGCAGTGAGCGGCGCCAATCTGAACGCCGCGACTACGGTTCACATCGGCCAGACCATCGACCAACACTCGAATGCCGTCATCGTCGCCCAAGGCGATGTCAACATCGATGAGAAGATTGATCAGCATTCGACTGCCGATATTACGTCGGTCAATGGCGCCATCAACATCGGCCAGACAATCGACCAGTGGGCGATCGCCTCTCTCAAGGCGGGGACCACTGTTCACATCGGTCTAAAGATCGACGAGCACGCCACCGCGACGATTGTGGCCCAGGGCGACATCAACATCGACGAGAAACTCGACCAACACACCAACTCGGATATCACCTCGGTCAACGGCTCGGTTACTGTAACGCAGGGAATGAGCGGCAATTGCAGCGCAACCATCCGCGCGCCCAACGGGGACATCTCAATGGACACGATCGACGGCGGCTGCACACTTAACTGGAGCGCCCTGCATCTCAACTGTCCGAACCAGAATGGCTCGGTAAGTCACATCTGATAAAGCTAGTCGCCATTTGGATCAGACTATCGCGGATGTCGCCAAAGAGAGCGGATTGCACAAATTACGTCCGGCGGCCGAAAGCTCCCACGCAGCAAGCCGACCGAGTGTAGATGTTGAATCCATTGGCAATCCGAAACGTCAGTCTTCCGCTCAGGAAGACTCCTGACGTATTGCACGTTCACCGGAAATACCGCGAAGCCGTGAGTTTCCAGAATCTGGTGGAGCGGAATCCAATACACGCTGGTCGATTCCATCGCCACAGTGTGGATATTGCACGCTTTAACCATGCGGCCAACTCAAGTAGATCCCCTGTGAACGTCGAAAATCTTCTTACCGGCTCAGAATCGCGATCGGATGAAACGGCGACAAACACTTCTTCGGCGCCGATATTTATGCCGGCTGCATCTGGATGCAGTATACGCAGCATTTCGTTTTTTCGCTTGTGACACCCCTTAGACATGGGCACCTCCTGTGCAATATCGGGTCCGCCGCGGTGCAGAACAAATGCAAACTCCTGAACGAGATCGTCACCAGCGGTGAATGCCATCACTAACCTGTACGCTGCCCCAGACCCACGCTACTCGACGGGCTCGTTGACGAAGCACCAATGTCGCTGCGGGCTGTGCTGCGGCTCGCCCGCGCATTATCATCTCTCTTCGTTCCTCCCTGACCTGTCTGACAGGTCAGTCACACGCTACTCGCGAGTAATCGGCAGACCCACTTCTCCGAGAACGGATTTGATATTGTCAGGCGCATTGAGCGCATCGGCTACCTTCTAATGCAAAACGGCAGCTATGTCAGATACCGAATACCGCTGCCCGAAGCAGCGACCCTGGAGTGTCGTGAACCTTAGAACCGATCGGAGCGTGGGCCGCTGCGGTAACTCCGGGTGCTTCCGGTGGCTGATCCCGGACTGATTCTGCCGAAAGAAGGGAACCAAGGTCATTGGCCGTATCGGTCCTCTTTCCCATGCTGGGCGGAGTTGCACCCATGATCGGCAGCCCCGGCGCTACGATTTTTGATTCGCCTGGCGAGACCTGCGGACCTCCGGTGCAGAACCGCAGCAGGATGGTGCGGAGAATACTGGTGTGATCGAACGTCGTCTTCGAAACGCCTCCGGCTTGAACCCACGGTGAAACCACAATGGCGGGAACTCTCAATCCGTAACGCATAAAAGCTGGATTATCGTCTTGCGGACCGCCGGGCGAAGGTACGTCGTAAGCGGGGTCGTACTTCGACTTGCTTGAATCGCATCCAGGCCCCGGATCGCACCTGGGATCATAATTCGGACTGGTGGGATCAGACTTGCTGGGATCGGAGCTGCCGGGCGGCAATACATGATCGAAGAAACCACCGTGCTCGTCGTAGGTGACGACAAACAGCGTTTTAGCCCAAGCCGGACTGGTGGCCAGAGCATTGTAAATGCTGGCGATGAAGTACTGCCCTTCCGTAATATCGCCTGGCGCATGATCATCATTAGCCTCCGATGGGTCGTGCGGAACGTCGCTAAAATAGGGGTCAATCCACGCCACCGGCGGCAAGTCGCCTGTCTTCGCTCGGGGAAAAAAGCCTTCGCCGGATGCGTTATCCATCCAGCGCATGCGCCGAGTGTAGTAGGCATCCTGCACCAAGTTCTTGAACAGCAGGCCAAAGGGTATTCCGTTATCGAAAAAAATATTCCATTCGACGCCATTGTCCCGCAGGAATTCGAAAATGGTTTTGCGCGTATATGCCGGTGGATTCTTCATCACATCGGCGTCGCTGGGAGTGGTGGGCAATCCGTTAGATTCACGTAATTGCGGGTCTAAGCCGCCGGTCAGCGCGTATGATCGATTGGGAAAGGTGTCGGCCGGCAACGATGCAAACCACGGCTGGCAAATTGTGAACTCGCGCGCCAGGAAATCATAAATCGGTACATCTGTGGCGTCATAGTAGCCCATGATGTCGCCGACCGGCTGCTGCGGCGGAGGTGGTTGGCCCGGGTTTTGCTTTTCCCAGTTCGTGAGCTCCGCGTTGAGATTGCAGTCGAAGTTGCTCGCGAATCCGGCGTTGCTTGCGAGACCCGCCTTGGCATCGCCCGTAAGTTGCACCTTCACATCCGTCCAACCGTGGCCCGGGTCATTGAGAAACGCTGCTGTCGCCAAATGATGCACTGAGTACTTGTCGGGCGTGGAACTGTTGGCATTCTCGTTAAATTCAGTTCCGTGCAATCCGTCCACATCGGTTCGGCCGCCGGAGAGACTGAGATAGCCAAGCATGTGGTCGAAAGAGCGATTCTCCATCATCAGCACGATGATATGGTCGATCTTGCCCAAATTGCCGGGCACAGTCTGATACCGGACCGTAACTGTGCCCTTCACCGGTACGTTGCCCGTGTTCGTGATTGTCACGGTCCAGTCTCCGCTCAGTTGGGTATCGAGAGCGGGCCCACTGCCCCAAACGATGACCGTGGGGTCTTTCTCCGGATCGAGCTGCCTTTTTTTCACATTTATCGCGGGAGTTTGGCTGCCTGGCGGGACGGCTTGGATCCTGACCTCGAGGTTGGCTGGTGGCTCGGGTTTGCCGTTCGGCTGGAGCGGTTCGGTTCCGCCCTTCGGCTGCTGCGAGAGGGCCGACAGGTCGCCCTCGCAAATCGCCGTGACGGTCACGAGGCCCGCTGCCGCTGGGCGGAATGTCACGACACTTGCCGATTCCCCGGCGCTCAGGCTGGCAGTAGCTTGGATCGGGTAGGCCATAACTCCTTTATTCCGCCTTGAGCGGACCTGCTGTTACGGCCGCTGCATTCACGATTCCAGGCGACGGTTTTGGCGAGTCCGGTGTTGTTGCTTTCGGCTGCGATGTGCCGCGCCCGGGCCGGAGGCTATAGTCGGCTCTGTCAAAGAGTACGTTACGATCAGGGCCCCGTTGTTATCGACGTTATACGATTGGATGTTCGCCTGATAAGGTACCGCGGCTTGAGGCGGCCCGGAAACGGCATCGAGCCGCATCATCCGGACAAAAAGCGCATCAATTGCCTGCTTAATAGTTTGGGCAGAGACCAACGCGTTCACGCGGTCACTTACCTGTTGAACGAAATTTTCTTGGAAGTCCTGATCGGGGTTCAGGCGCAGGACGTCCTCGACAGGCGAGTCGTGAAACTCCGCGTCAACCTGAACTTCCGGGCGGATCGTGCCATCGAAGCCGACGTGCAGGTCCAAAACCAGTGAATTGACATCAATGTCGGGTAACAGCTCACTGGACTGCGGTGGCAAATTGAGACAGTGAAGGTAGGGAACACTTTCAGCGAATGGAGCGAAAGTGGAGCGGGCGGACGGTCGTTGGTGGTTTAAATATAGTCCGGAGTTTAAAAGGCAGGCAGTAGACCGAATGATGGCGGGCG
>JAFATG010000026.1 GCA_019244055.1 Acidobacteriaceae bacterium
GCGAAACAGTTCCGGCACGAACCCGTCGGCACGCCCCGAGCCGACTCTAACCAACCAATTATGTCTGGTTGATACTGCGACCTCCCACGGCGCCGCCACTAATTGTGGAGTTGTGAGCGCCAAAAAGACTGGTCCTGGCGCGCCGTCCGATTGCAACAGGCCCTCCTGTTGGAACGGAATACTCAGGTCGGCGGGTGCCTGCCCCCAGTCTTTCACCAAAGCCTCAACCGATCGTCTCGGAGTCGTTCACGCGAATACCCGGTCAGAATAGCCAGTGCCCGGCTTTCTACAGTCGAGATGAACACCGGTTGAAACTGTCCGGGGCCGCAGCGTGGAAAGCCGATCACCCTCAGTAGCCACGAGGAGACAGCGAAGGTCCGCTGGTGGTTCGGTAACGGCATCGGATGCGGTCGGCAGAACTTGTAATGTAGACCCGAGCGACTTTTCAAGCAGTAAGTACCGTTTGGCAAAGGTTGGCAATAACCGCTCTATTTCCGGCGTGCATCGAACTGTCTGGAGCGACGCTTTCGCAATTTCAGGTCTGCGTTCCGCCATCGCTCGTTCCGCATTTTCCACCATCGCCAAGAAATGGAGATTCGCCTCCTCGCGCAAGGCTTCCCACATTTGAGGAGGGTCGGCGACCGTTTGATCTTCACGGAATTGCCTCAGCAGCGCTAATTCCTCGCGCGTAGGCGGATTGCTCAACTTACATTTCCGAAACATCGACTCGGACTTCCACTCGCGCCCCACGGCGCGGAGAAAGTGCGCGCCGTACAAATACGCAAACTCACGCCTGTGTGATCGCCACTTTCACTCTCTTTCGGAACTCGACGGGTGACGCGGGGAGATACAGCGCGCATTGTAGGAGTCCACGCGCTCGAGTACGGTAGCGAGTGTGGGGATCAGTTCTTCCGGTAACGTATCCCATGAAAACGCCGCCAGCATTGATCGTGCGCGGGGTACGTCTCGGAACTGAGCGCCCGTGCGCAGACGGCCGCGGCAACCGGATTGGTGGATCGAAGCTGCCACGCGCGGCACAACTCCAGCTCGCTCGCCATCAGACCGCCTGCGCCGGTTTCCACTCTCCGCGCTGGCAATGTTTCCACTGCTAACTCAGCTTCGAGCAGCCGGAATCGCATCTGTTCGAGTTGCACCAGATCCGCTTTATACCGCTGCCCGAGCGCTTTCGTTATAGCAAGCGCCTCCGAGAAGGCCCAGATGCCTCCGGCACACGCAGAAGTTGGCCGAACGCCATCCCCCGGATTAAATTAACGCGGAGCCGGACGTATTCCTGAAGCGCTTGGTGCACTCCAGCGCCGCCCACGCGTTGCATCGGTGGAGATGAATTTCGGCGGTGAACACAGTTTCTCGTCCCCTAAGGCTTCATCGTGTGGAAATCGCTCCAGTTCCGACTCTGCTGGAGCCAACTCAACGCTGCGCACGAGTGCCTTGATCAGCCGCGACCGAATGCGGTCGAGGTCCTGCGGCTGCGACGCAGCTCTGAAACTTTCGCGGAGCATAGAAATCGCTCCGCTATAAGACCCGATTTGAATCAGAGATGCTGCGTAACGCTCTCCCCAGATCCATCTCGGAACGCGCTCTGATTTAATCAGCCCAGGAAAGACTGAAAACAGAATGCGCAGCAGCCAGCAGTTCGTCTTCCGAGACGTTCCAGGCCGAACAGGTCCATAAGCAGCAGGCAATACCGGTCCCGGTCTTCAGCCGGCAACGCAAACAATCCAACAACCGCGCTTCGCGTGTCAGGATAGTTTGAATCGAGAAACTCGCGCCATCGCCACACAATCGGCGGCAGTTTTAGAGGTGTGTCGCGGACCAGATCGCATGCCTGTGCTAAGTTTCGGCTCAACTCGCGGCGCCTGTCGTCCGCTGGAAGATACCGGAAGTTCCGTGAATTGCAATCGCATCGGCAGCTTCGTGGTTCGCCCAGGCGCGCACCGGGGCACGCTTCGCTGAAATCCCCCTCACGTTTTGCGATTTCGCGCGCCAATTCGAATTCGCAGTTTGGCATCAGCGTGTGACGGCCGTTCGGCAAATGCATTTTGCATCGCTTGCAAAGGGTCGCCGGTTCCCGCTTCTATGAGATGAAACAGCTCGCCTAACGTTAAATCCACCCATCGATCCGGGTGTTTTGTTTTCAGCTCGGAAAAATGTTTGGCCGCGTCAGCATTTATAGTTATGTATATCTTGCGTCCAAGTGCCACTTGGGCTTTCAGCGGACGCCGCATGGGCTTCACGAGATTGTCTGGATCTAAATCCACACCCGCTCGCTTCAGCCACGCGCTTCAGTGAAGTCGTTTATTTTCAAACGAGAACATCTCTTTGCAGAGGCTGCGAAAAGGACCTGCACGGCAGCCGGTAGGATGTGCGTCGCAGGAATCAGCGGCGTGTAGTTCTTGGCCATGATTCCGCACATGCAACCGAAAATGCGGGGTTATGAATTGGCAGCTGTCGTCCGGGCTGCACTTCGGCACTTCGGCATGTAAGGAGCTTGCCTGATGTGCATGTGCTGCATGCGGGCGGTGGCGCACGAAGGGGGGCACAAGGATACTCGTAACGACAAGCGAAATCCAGCACCGGCGGATTCGATCCGTCGGCGTTCACGGTCCGGAGGTGGACAACGCCGTTAATCCGAACTTCTGAAGCTTCCCCGACTTGCGCCCCATTGAAAACGGTGGGCGCGGTCGCAAGAAATACGTCGGCGATGCTGCATGCGGTGAGGTCGGCACGCGACGCACCAGCACGTTGTTCCCGATCGCGAGAGGTGACCGCGCACGCCGCGCAGGACAGCAGCGTCCATGACAGCGCAATTCTCACCAGTAACGATCAGTGCGCTCTCCGCGCCGTGAGCACGGCACCGAAATCCAATGGAGGAGTTTGCACCACGAGTCCTGGGTCACGGGCTACACGGACTTGATCTCCGGATCTCGGACGGTTAGACAGCGGGTCTGAGCGATTCGTAATTCATTGGCCGCGCTGGGACCCTTAAAGGGCTCAGTCGAGAGCTCTTCCAGAATGCGCCGGCCAATCGTTTGCGTCTCCCAAAGGAATGCAATGATTCCTGAAATATTTGATTCAATTCCAGAGCGTGGTCGGGGGAAAGGCGCGCACGGATGATCATGTCGCGCACGTGAACTGGATTCGGGAGGGCAGCGTCTTCCTCCAGCTCTTCTAAAGCCACGGTGGGTTGATAGTGGTACATACGCTCCTATGACTAGAATCTCGCTATCATTCATCGCCTTGTTACGTGCTTGCAAGATATCTCGCTAGACCGGCTGTCAGGGTGGAGTATGGCCCGGATAGTCGAACCAGTGAAATGGGACGTAGTTAGGAGCTGATGGCGAGGGTTGGGACAATCGGTGAGAACAGAGACCAAAAATGCTCGATCCCTTCCAGTTTTTCAAGCGACGACTCAAATTGGTTCTCCCTGAACGGGCATGTATAGACCTATCCTTCACGACCAGGCAAGGGCAATTCGAGTGGCGATAAAGCGTATTAAATACGCTTTATCGCCGATTCCGCGCGCAGTCGAAAAAGGTATGCTGGGCTGTAATCGTAAGGTAGGGGACTGCCTCCATGCGCTCGATCGCGGCGCGATGGTGCTCCTCGGCACGCGGCCAGTTGCCGGAGCACGCCGCCGCAATCCGCACTCTTTATCGCTTGTCACCGTGTCGGAGCCCCGAACGAAGAACCGCTAATAACCGGCAGAGCCGTATTCGCCATGTCCGCAAGTGACGTGAATGGTGATTCAGGCACCACAGCAGCGCATGGCCGGCTCGCAGCAGTTTCCGTTCGGCAGCGGTACCGATTGATTCTCCCTGAATGATGACCCTGCCGCTTGGAAAACCTGAACCGGAAGCCAATTCATTGCAAGCATCTGCCTCCCGGTACAGCCTGCGCTCGGTCGGGCACGTCACTGCTCTCGCCATAACCCCGGTAGTCGGGTACCAGAACGGAAGATCCGGCCTCCAGGACGGCGAGCGCGTGCTCGACGCGATGGGCTACGTTTCCGGCGTTGCCGTGGAGGAAGAACGTCGCCATTGCCGGTTCCTGTTCGTGATCAACTAAGACCACAACATCACCACCCCGACGGGCTTCTTGACATCTTTTCCAGACGCGGTGTACGCTGAGAAACCATTCTTTTACGGATATTCGACCGGCCCTACAAGTTAGAGGCCTGCTGGTTGCCGACTGGTTCAGCGTCGGATTCGAACTATTTGCGTTCCTTGTGCCTGTCGCGGCATTCCCTCAGCTCGGCTTGAGCGTGGGCGCTCATTTCGTCGCTGCGGACAAACATTTCCGCACAGAACTGTTGTTGTAATTCTGTTGGGATATGACTCCGATAAGGAGGTAGAAAAATATGATTCGTTCTCACTCCACGACTGATAACCGATTGCGCAAGTGGATGAACAGAATCAAGGATCTGTGGTGTAACGTTTTCCACAACGACCCTATGTGGCCACTGAATGGCACTTACCGATGCCGACGCTGTCTTCGGCAGCATGTTGTAAGTTGGGAAGCTCAACAAAGCCGTTCCGTTAACGGCTCGATCGCCATCCCGGCACCATAGCGTCACCGCTGTTTGGTTCCGGCTACGCCGCGTTAGGGCGTACAGAGTTCGGCCGAGCTGAGTGCCGTATATAACTCGGATGCGGGTGGGAATCCTCCCGCAACAAGCAGCTTGCCGCTCGGCAACAGCGTCATGGTCTGCTGACGTGCGCCTATTTCATAACGCCGGTTTCCGACCACGAATTACCGAGAAGTTATGGAGGAAGGCGACGGCCGTAGGCGCGGCCCGCGTCGGAGGTTCACGTGCTGTTGTACCTCCACTTCAATCTGCTGCTCATTGAGCGGCGCGGTGTCTTCTACGAAGTCGGGATGAACGCGGACATGATCCGGTGCGTCTGGTGCTTGATGCAGAACGCATCATCAGACCTTCTTTAGGATGGCTATGAGTCCATTGATTGACTCGATGCTAGAACTATACGCACCTTGCTGTGAGTCTCTATAGCGAGTCTCCAGAGACAGAGTTCCTGTATATCCTATTGCCTTCAATGCACGGAATTGACCAGTAAAGTCGATCTCTCCTGACTATTGGTCTCCATTCTTTTCCAGCCGCGTCCTTCAGATGAATGTGACTGATGCGGCTATGGTCAAGTCGATTCCCGACGGAAGGGAAGGGTCGCTCGCCCATCTCGTAGCAGTTGCAAGGATCCCAGTTAAGCATCAACTCCTTGTTCGGAATGGCCTTGAGTAACTGGACAATTTCTTCGCCAGTAGCCGTGTTGCAATCGTATTCGTTTTCCACCAGCAAGCTGATGTCTTGCTGCCTAGCGATTGCAATCGCCCTTTGCAGTTGTTCCACAACCCGGTCAAAAATAGCCGCGGGATCGGCAACGCGCCTGAAAGTGAAGATGCGGATTCTTGTAGCGCCCAGCTCATGCGCCGCCTCTGCAGCCCGCTTCAGATCATCCATCTGACGGACAAATTGATCGTGCCGGGATCGACGTAAGCGGGCGCATCCCCTACGGGATTCGTTCCGGGGAGTGCAATCTTGTAAATAGCTGTGTCAAGAACCGAAAGCTTTACGCCAGCGTCCTCCAGCTGCTTCTTCAATTGTCTTAATTGGGCCGGAGTGGCATCGGCTAAACGTAGCGGTTCTTGCCGGCAAGTTTCACGTAGCGGATCTCCGCCCAACGCAGCTGGTATTTCGAATAGAAGCTGCTCAACACTCGAGGTAGGTCGAAAACTACTTGATCCGTGATTACACCGAGCTTCCAGGGGCTATCGGACACTGCGGCAAATAAATCACCGAATCACCGAGGGAGGGCTGCCCGCATTGCTCCTCAAATCGTGTCCAGTTGTCGCTGACTCGGACACTCCACCTCGACACTGCAGTCGTTTGCCCTTCTGAACGGCTACCCGCCCACAAGAGCATTGAGGCGGGTTAGCGGACACGTCGGCTCTGGTTTTACTTTTCCGCGATCAGTGTGATCTTGTGGATGATCGGCTTTTCAGCGAAATACTCGTCAGCGTTAGCCATGAGAGCTTTCGCGATCTCGCCATTGAGGTGCGCTTCGCGGCCGGCTTCGTCATCGAAGGTGTCGAAGATGCCGAATACCCCGGGTTTGTCTTCTTTGAAGCCGTACCAGTCGACGGTTCCGGTTTCAGACTGGGCCATCGCGCCACCTTGCTTCAGAAATGCCTCGACCTCCGCTTCTTTTCCGGGTTTCGCTTTCAACTCTGCATAGAGCGCATACTTTGCCATTTGTAGTTCTCCTCGCAATTGTCGGGATGCAATATCGATCGTTCTTGCAGCAAAAGATCTCATGGATTCTGTCCGGCTCCCAAGAGCTTCGAACCCAACATAGGCCGAATTGTTGAGTTCCCATATTCGATCCAAGAACGTTCCCGGAATGAGCAGCGATCTTCCGACGATCGCAGCAATCAAAGTGGCCGCGAACAGCAATACCGCGATGACTGAGATGGCTACCGGTCTTGGTGCGCACTCCTAAGCTGTCCGTCATAGTGCCGCGGTAGCGCCGAGTGTCATCAACCAGTCCATGGCACGCCAATTTTGGCCCAAGGGCGGGGATGCTCGAGAGAAGTATGACCTGATAGCTTATCGCCCCGTGGCAAAATAGCGAACAGCTATGCCGAAGGTCACCGTACAAATCGAGCCATCCGTCTGTATACTCGCCGCAAACTGCGTCGGAATCGAACCGAAGCTGTTTCAGATCGGCCAGGAACCTTATGTGGAGCTGGCTGACGCGACCGGCATCTCGCAGGGAACCGAATATACGTTCGAGCCCTCTGAAACCGAACTGGAGATGATCGAAGAAGCTGTCGATTCTTGTCCGACGCGAGCGATCAGCATTCAAAGCGCGACTTGAATCCCCGTCGAGTTGCGCTCAACCAATTCGGCAAGGCCAAGTCGTATCGTGCGTAACGGCCCAGCGCTTACCTGTTCGGTTCACTCGCTGAAAGCGACCTTGCGGGAGAACTAGCGAGATCGCGGTCTCGCAAATCCACGACCCTGTTAAATCGCCTTTGGTGGAGCTTGCGGCGTGCAAATAGATTCGCACCGCAAGATTGTACCGGTGAACGCCCGTCTCAACTGCAGATGTAGACCACTTTTATATGTCGCCGACAATCCGTCCGGTGCCTTGATGACCAAGTCACAATGACGTTTTGGTTACGATCGGTTCCGAGCCTTTAACATCGCATCTGCCCAGCGGTATGCCTCCGTTGCCACCTTTGTCGTGTGCCACGTCCTCAGCGTCTTTGTCGGGCCGCGTCGCGAAAGCGGTCGAACGATGGACGTGGCTCAACAATGCCGTAGGGGCGGCGGCGGCGAATCTGTCCCGTAGCTCTTCTTCATGCTCGTTAGCAGTGGTCTTCACGTCCACAGTCTAACCGTCCCAAGAAGCAAAATCGTCTCCAGGTTTGTTTGAATGTAAGTCCATGAGAAGGGCTGCTGCTCGCCGCCCCTAAATGTTGGTAGCACGTCAAGATGTCCGGTTTGAATAGCAAATGAAATGTCCGGTTTTTCCAGCGCTGCGATTTAGGATAAGCTTTGAAGACCTGAGCGGAGGACAGAGCGCTGCTCCTAAGGAACTTCACTGGCGCTGACAAGCGCAAAACCGAGCGCACGCGCTTGAGCTCTGAGCCGGTTTTCGGTGGAGTGTTTGTATTCGAGTTCAAGCCGGTTGAAGGCTGAGTCTTCGTACGGCTCACGCTTGATGATCATGTGATAGATGATGCGAGCCAGTTTGTGAGCTGCAGCGGTAATCGCCTTCGGAACACCCAATCGCGTGCGCATACGACGGTAGAAGGCCCCTAACGCCGATTGGCTAACTTGGAGGGATTGGGCGGCCATTCGCAACGCTACCGCTACTCGGTTCTTAACGTGCCGTGTCCCTGCACGCAGGATCTTTCCTCCGCTGATCTCGTTATTCGGAGATAGTCCCATCCAGGAACTGAATGCTGCGGCGCTGCGGAATTTCGAAAGATCCGGCCCAATCTCAGCCACTATAGTCTGAACCGTCAGCGCACTGATGCCGGGAACCGCCGTGAGATCCACACCCAATAATCGGTATCCTTCCTGGCGAAGTGTCATGGCTCGTGCTGCAGGCATCACCTTACACTTCCTGACCGAGTCTTTGGCGGGCGGCAAAGGTTGCAGCGGCGCGTCCGTTTTCGGTGCGACATGTCTGATCAGACGTTCGATGTCTAGCTCGCACGCCCCGATCTGCTCCTGATAAACGCGAAATAACCTGACCGATTGTTGCAGAGCAAAAATGTGTTCAGGGCGATAGTCTCCTACAAGTGACTTCGCGATTATCTCCTTCGTTGTACGAATGCGTGGATCCCGGAGAGCAGCTAATTTTTTTGTGTCTCGCTCACCTGCCATCACGGCATCGATGATCGCTAAACCAGTCACGCCCGTGATATCGCTGATCACGTGATGCAATTGCAGGTTCATCTGATCGAGCGCCTTTTGCATATGCAGAACATGCTGACTAGCCAAGCCTGCAAGGCTGTCGCGATGCGCAGCAACGATCGGATCGCGCAGATCTCTTGCGCCGGCCGGAATGATGCCTTGAGCAACCCGACCGAGTGCAGGTACTGAATCCACTGGCAATCAGCTACATCTGTCTTGCGTCCCGGAACGTTCTTGACGTGACGTGCGTTGACCAGAAGCACTTCCACGCCTGCCGCCTCCAGGATCTGTAGCAGCGTATCCAGTAAACACCTGTAGATTCCACCGCAACTGTGCGAATCCGACATGCCTGTAGCCAATGGCATAACTGTCTGAGATCCTCAGTGAACGTCTGGAACAATCGCACAGGTTCGTCATCCCGATCAGCCGGAACGGCGACGTAGATCTCTGTAGCACCGATGTCGATTCCGGCTGCATCGGGATTTAAGACCGGCAAAACGGCTCGCTTTTTCTTTTGCTTTGCTCTTCATAGGCTCATCAGCCAAAGCCAGCCAGGTCGCGAATACGGGCACTCTCCTAAACGGGATCGTCACCAGGCGGGACGTCACCATTGTCTTGATCACGAAACCTGGAGCCACACTGGAGAAACGGGCTGGTTGAGCACCATTGCAAGCTCGGCTTACGATTGGCTTTGGATGCTCTATTTTCTCCAGTTCCTTACCTGCCTTGCCTGTCCGTGCAGCCCTACACTGGAGAGCAACTCGAGCGCCGACTCAGGGCCGGAGATGGCGGGAGTGAGTGGATGGCTTGCTCCCGTTTCCGCCATCTTTGGCTCAAAGCGATAAATCCCGGAGGTCTGGAGGCGGAGCCTCCAGAATGAGGAGAGTTCAGGACCGATTTCTTCACGCTGCCCGTCCGGTGGAGAGTCGCGGCGTGCCGCGACGTTTGGGGGCTTGCGGCGGCAACTCATGACCGCTGTACTGGGCAATCAGATGAGGTCCATAGCGAATGGACACGCGTCCATCTAAGTGCTCGTGAACGGTCACGCTCTGACCGGCCAAGGTATTCCGCCAGCGTGTCTTTTCGAGCTGAAAGACGCGGTTTTCCAGCAGGATCGTATTGTCCTGATTCACCGTGCGCTCGTGGTGCGTGCTGAAGATCCAGTCCAAGTCTTTGCGGCGCAAGCGAACGAAGGCACTGATTCTGGGGCGGCGCGACCGTAAACTTGCGATTGAATTCGGCGATGTATTCCTCTCGTAAAAAGTCATTGGCAGTGCTCAGATCGCGGATACCGCGTAGCCGCAACTCTTGCGGTAAGCGTCCCTGCCAGGTGCTCTAGCTGCGCTCCATACGTCCGCGCGCTTGTGGCGAATAGGCCGGGATCATGCGGATCCCGAGTTCTTGCAAAGCCCGGCCCACTTGCGTAGCCCGGCCGACGTCCGCTCGCTCCCCGCGTTTGGGCGTGACAAAGAAATGTCCGGCCCGGTCGCTGTATAACGAGCAGAACAAGCCTCGTGTCTCGATCACTTCGCGTAAAGCAGCCATCACGCTGCGCGTGCCTTCTGTCTCGACTAACTGAGCGTAGTAAATTTCGCTGTTGGCATCGTCCAGAATGACCAGCAACTCGTAGCGTCGCTCATCGCCAAACCAGCGGTGATCGCTGCCATCAATGTGCAACATCATCCCCGGCAAAGCTCGCCGTGGCCGCCGCTTGCGGTGCGATCCCGGCTTCTTTCTCCGCTTCACCAGGCCCGCGGTTTGCAGCGCTGCCTTCACCCACGTGTAGCTCAGATGGATGCCGTGTAACTCCCGCAGCTTCTCATGAAAGTGCTGCACGTTGAAGTCGAAGTACTTCTCCCGGTATAAATGCAGCACCTGCTCCACCGTTTGCATCGGCACTCGCTTCGGGCTCGGCGATCGCTTCCGGTAGTCCCACAGGCCGCTATAACCGTGTTCGTTCAGCCGCTCCCGCCAACGCCGCATGGTGCGGTCCGTCACGCCCATAATCTCGGCTGCTTCCCACCACTTCAGCTTTCCCGCAGCCGCTTTCAATATCACTTCCTGTGCCTTCATCATCCGCTCCGTTTCTGCGGCTGAAAACTGCTGGTCGCTGCTCTCCACAGCTCATAGCTTCCTCAACCGCTCTCTTTCAGAAAGCGGACACTTCACTTGCAAATTGAGGCGGACATTTCACATGCTACTGACAGCTCGCCGCCCGTGATGTAATTTCGGTTGTGTAAAGGACAGGGGTGTAAGTTGGTTTCGCCTTAGCAAGCAAAACCCAACCTGGAAAGGAAGCCTACACCCATGGCAAAGATATCACCGATTCGCATCGGCGAGCAGTTCGAGGATTTTCTGAAGGATTTAAAGGAGAGCTTCTGGGGCGATCTGTACGGGAAAACGCGGCTGGCGTGGAAGCAGTTTTGGGAGGCACAATCGCTGCGCGAGCGGGACAGCTACATGAAGGCGGGCTGGTATGACCACCTGGAGCCGAGTGAGCGAAGCGATTACCGGAACGGTTTTTACGAAAGGGAGTACGTGACGCGATTGGGGACCATCCGGCTGCGGATTGCGCGCACGCGGGGAAAGAACTTCCTGCCGCGCGGGCTGGAGAAATTTGAGCGACGTGCCGCCGATATCGCGATGCTCATTCGCGAGGCGTTTCTGCGCGGGATCTCGACACGCCAGGTAGGCCGGATTGTGGCCACAGTGACCGGTGAGCCGGTCAGCGCCCAGACAGTTTCCAAGCTCACGCGCGAATTGGACGAGGCGGTGCGGCAGTTCCATTCTGCCGAGCTGAAGGACGAATGGGCCTATCTGTTTCTGGATGGAGTGAGTTTACGGGTTCGCCGGCCTGGCGGGCGCAAACGCGTGCAGATGCTGGTGGCCTATGGAGTCACAAGCCCGATGGCACGCGGCATCTGCTCGCTTTTCAGCGCAGCATGGGCGAAAGCCAGCAGGCCTGGGAAGGGCTCTTGCAGGATCTGTATCGGCGGGGCTTGACCGGTAAACACTTGCAATTGGTCATTACGGATGGCTGTCCGGGCTTAGCCGCGGCGCTCGAAGTCGTCTATCCCCGAGTGCTGCATCAGCGCTGTTGGGTTCATAAGATGCGCAACATCCTGGAGAAAGCCAGGAAACGCGACTACGACGAGATCAAAGCTGGAGCCCAGGCCATCTACCGGGCGGGTTCGGCACGCGAGGCGCGCGAGCGGTTCCGACGCTTTCGCAAGCGCTGGATCGAGGAGTACCCGGTGACGGTCAAACAACTCGAGAGGGATCTGCCGGAACTGCTCAGCTTCTTCCGTTTTCCGCGACACTTGTGGCGCAAACTTCGCACCACCAATATCATCGAGCGTGTTTTTGTGGAGGTCCGGCGGCGAACTCGACCTATGGTCTGTTTCGTGAATGTGGCCAGCGTCGAGCGGATCATCTACTCGATCTTTCACCGTTTCAACCTGGACTGGCGAAATCGCACCCTCAGAGTTTTTACACAAGCCGCTTGACATCACCCTCGCCGCCCCTAAAATTGCAAGAAGTTCTTCGTTGGGATATAATCATCCGCCTAGGAGGCAAGATCCTGCATAAGCTTATTTCGATGGTTGCGCTGTTTGCCCTTGGGGGCACACTGTTCGCACAGAGCCCGTTCGCAGGCACATGGAAGCTCGATCCCGCGAAAACAAAATATACTACTGGTGAGCCGCCCAAGGATGTAACCCTCGTGATAGAGGAGCAAGGTGACAATCTCCAGGTCACAGCCACTGGGACTAACGCGGATAAGTCACCGCTTTCAGTGAAGTACACGGTGCCGATCAAAGGTGGCGCGGGACAGGTGCAGGAGGGTCCGTATAGCGCGATAAGTTCAAAAGTCGTCAGTGCCAACGTGCGTGTGAACACTTACAGCAAGGATGGCAAAGAGATTTCCTCGCGTCGCACAGCGGTGAGTAAAGACGGCAAGACCTTGAGGTCCACCGTGAAAGGCATCAATGCCGATGGGAAAACGGTCGCAGGGACCGATGTGTACGACAAGCAATAACACGCTTTGGGCGACGCGGCGGCGTAAGACATTTTAGGCCCATTAGCTGGCGCGGGTGTGACTCGTAAGGGCTGTCGGAAAAGTCGCCGTAGTAGCACGCGTCTATTTGGGTCGCAAAACGTTTAGCGGTGCGGCAGTGGGCTGACGAGTGCAGAAGAGCTACTCGTTTTCACCGCTACCGCTTTAGTGGGGTCGGGTGTTTTTGCTTCCAGCGTTCGGCGAACCTTGATATCGGATCGGCCGGGGGAAACAGCGTTTCGCTCCTGAACCGCATGGTACGGTCGAAGGTAGTGTCCGCAAATACGGGCGGGCAAATGCGAGTCAGCATGGGCCGATGAGAATCACGCAGCTACCGCGACGGTCGTCGCCGGCAACGTTCTGATGGGGCCTTAGCGCTTCTTCTCACCACTTCTCCAGTCTGGTCCGGGTCCTCCTCCGGGAAGACCCGTGTTTTTGGTAGTGTCGCAAGAGACAGCGGAGTGGCTCCCCGATTCATTCGGCGCTCTCCGATCTCGCATACCGCTTCAGGACCGATACGCTCCAGATCCGGTTCGATCTGGTGCGACCTCGGCCACCACGCATCAACGATTCCGCGTTCTGGCTCTCTTTCCAAACGGCATTCGTGGGAGCGGCCGCGGATGTGCTCTCCATTCCCGCAAGGGATCTCGACGGCACGTATCGCACACAGCCCTCAGATCAAGGCAACGTGGAGTTGGTCATCTTCGATCGCATACCGGGCGGAGCCGGTTATGTTCATCGTGTGCGACAGGACCTCCGCTTGATTCTTGATGCGACGCTTAAAGGAGTCATGAGTGCCGCAATCTCGGTTGTGACCGGAAAGGAAGCTGCTACTGCTGTCTTCGCACTTATTACAACCAGTTTCAGTTGGAGCACCTGCGTCGTGAGGATGTTGCGAATTGGTTACGGATTTACCTTTCAGGTCTTCAAAGGTCGTGAGTTTTCAACAAGCGTGCGTGAAGGCTGCCGTAAATAATATCTACGCAAAATCGTCGCTTTTGGCCGCTTCGATCACGGAGAGCAATCCGGAACTCCGCCTGCAAGCGATTCGGGAGTTGGCCATGTCAGGCGGTCAGGATGAGCTCTGGCAACTGTACCAATCCGATAGTTCGGTCGAGAACCGGAAAGCCATTTTGCAGTCCATGTTTCTGGGCGGCAACTCGGCAAAGCTGATCGAAATTGCTCGCAACCAGAAAGACCCGGCGCTGCGGGTTGCGGCTATCAAATCTCTCGGGCGCATGGGAGACAACGGCCGGGGCGATGTTCTAGTGTCCATCTACCAATCCGATCCGAATCGCGAGGCGCGCGAAGCAGCGTTGAACTCTCTCTTTCTGCAGCACAATGGCGGGGAGCTGGTCGCGCTCGCTCGCAGTGAAAAAGGACCCCGAAATGAAGCAAAAGATCGTCGAAAAGATACAGTACGCAAATGTTCGAAAAAGCGGAGTGGCTCCTCAGGTAGGATTCGAACCTACAACCCTTCGGTTAACAGCCGAATGCTCTACCGTTGAGCTACTGAGGAGTATTGCGCTCGCGCTGGGCCCGCTCATTCCGACGCGCGAGGTGGGTCTCTCCCAATTAAAGCACAGTGGCAATTTGGCGCGGCAACACACCCGGCGCACCCGCCTCTTACCTGACCGGCAGCCTGGGAACCTGTTACCATCGAGAGTTTATGAAGGGCATTGTTTTGGCCGGAGGCACCGGCAGCCGGCTGTTTCCGCTGACCAAAATCACCAACAAACACCTGCTCCCTATTTACGACAAGCCCATGATTTACTTCCCGATCGAAACGCTTGTCGAGGCGGGAATTCGCGACTTGCTCGTCGTTACCGGAGGACGGAATTCCGGAGACTTTCTACGCCTTCTAGAGAATGGGAAAGAATTTGGATTGAAGCATATCAATTACGCCTATCAGGAAGGCGAAGGCGGTATCGCCGAGGCGTTGGCGCTGGCCGAGCACTTTGCCGAAAACAGTAAGATTTGCGTTATCCTGGGCGACAACATTATCGAAGGATCGATTGCGGAGGCCGTGCGTAGCTTTCAGCAGCAGGAGCGCGGCGCCAAGATCCTCCTCAAAAAGGTCCCGGATGCCGAGCGGTTCGGAGTGGCCGAGATTGTGGGAGATCGGATTTCCGGTATTGAGGAAAAGCCGGCGCATCCTAAATCCAGTTACGCCGTGACCGGCATCTATATGTATGACAAGACCGTCTTCGATAAGACGAGGACTTTGAAACCGTCTGCTCGAGGAGAGCTCGAGATTACCGACGTGAACAACGCGTATATCCATGAAGGGACGATGACGTTCAGCTATCTCGAAGGATGGTGGACGGATGCCGGCACGTTCGAGTCGCTGCTACATGCCGCGAATCTCGTTCGTGAAACCCGGCGCGGAAAGCAGAAACCTCATTTAGCCAAAGCAGGAGTGCTGCAGGGATGAGCGCGGCCGCGCTGGGCACTCTCGATTCCGGAGTTGAACTGACTGTTCCGGTTGCGAACCCAGGCATCGGGAAAGTGATTCTGTCACCGACCAGCAGCGATCTCATCTCCGGAGTGGAGATCAAAGCGTTCCCGATTTGGCCGGACGATCGCGGCTATTTCCTAGAAGTGGCGCGGCTGGGCCAAGACTTAGTTGCACAGTTTCCGGCAGATTCCACTCAGATCTCGGCGGCATTCAATTATCCCGGAATCATCAAGGCGTTTCACTATCACAGATTGCAAACCGATTACTGGGTGCCGGCCGCCGGTTTGTTTCAAGTGGCACTGGTCGACCTGCGCGTCGGATCGAGCACGTATGGCTGGAAGAACACGCTGTACGTTGGCACACTGCGTCCGTGGCAAATTCTGATACCGCCTGGCATCGCGCACGGGTACAAAGTCCTTGGAGAACAACCCTCGGTCCTGGTTTACATCACGAACCGCACCTACGACCCGAAGGATGAAGGGCGTGTTCCATATAACGATACGGCGATCGCGTACGACTGGGAGCTGCAACACAAATGAAGATTCTTGTCACGGGCGGCGCCGGTTTTATCGGTTCTTCCTTCGTGCGCATGGCGGTACGTGAACGCTGGGCCGAACGGATAATTAACCTCGATAAGCTGACTTATGCCGGAAATCTCGATAACTTGCGAGACATCGGCCAGACGGCCCGATATAACTTCGTCCATGCCGATATCGCCGATACCGAAGCGGTAGAAGGCATTTTCGCCAGCGAGGCGCCCGATGCGGTGATCCACTTCGCGGCGGAGTCGCATGTAGACCGAAGCATTCATTCCCCCGCCCCGGCCATTCACACTAACCTCAACGGTACTTTCACCCTGCTCGAAGCAGCGCGCAAGTACAAGGTTGCACGGTTCGTGCATATTTCAACAGATGAGGTGTATGGCAGCATCGATCCACCGGATGAGGCGGATGAGACGTATCCGTTGCGCGCGAGTAGTCCCTATTCGGCATCCAAAGCCGGTTCCGATTTGCTGGCCCTGTCCTACTACACGACTTACAAGCTGAATGTCTCTGTTACACGCGCTTCGAATAATTACGGGCCGTATCAGTTTCCCGAGAAGCTGATTCCGTTGATGATTTCGAATGCGCTCGAAGACAAGCCCCTCCCCGTTTACGGCGATGGGCAGCAGGTTCGTGACTGGCTGTACGTCGAAGATCATTGCCGGGCCATTCGTGCTGTTCTGGAGAAAGGCGCTTCCGGTGAGATCTATAACATCGGCGGGAACTGCTCGCTGCCTAACCTGGAAGTGATCAGGCGCATCCTCAAATTGACGGGTAAACCGGAAACACTGGTCACCCGGGTGGCGGATCGGCCCGGCCATGACCGGCGCTACGCACTGACGAATCAAAAACTCAACCGAATTATTGGCTGGGAACCACTGATGAGCTTCGATCAAGGACTGGAGGTCACGATCGATTGGTATCGCGAAAATCATGAGTGGATCGAGCGAGTGAAGAGCGGGGAATACCGGCTCTTCTATGAGTTGAACTACGCTCAGCGAGGATGAGGCTGCCGCGGACATCTCGCTATAATTCGACAGGAGCCATTCGTCTACAGTGAGCCGCTCCCCACAACCAATTTCTTCGTTAGACGAGTTGACGCAGATCCAAATGGAGGTGCGGCGTTCGCAATCCCTTGGCGAACTGCGCCGCTATTTCGATCGCGTTCAGGAGCTTCGGCTCGCGCATGCCGGCGATTTCGACATACAGCTTCGAGTAGCGGAAGTTCAAGACGAAATCATTCAGCGAGCGAAGACCTTGCGCGGGCAATCTGCAGCGATTTATCTTGCGGAGAATCCGGGAGACGATAGCTTAACGGACGCTCCGAAGACAAATGCCGAGGAAAAATCCCTCGATGCAGCCGAAATACCCTCCGAACTCCGAGAAATCGATAAGCGTAGCTGGAAGCGTGCGATTTTTCTGGCTCTGTTTAGCACCTTCATCATCTGTGCCGCATTTTTCTACCTGATCCAGGCCGCCCGCAAAAAATTTTACCTGCCACAGCGTGAAGGCGCCGCGAGTACCGCCCCGGCCAATCCAAAGCCGATTGCTAAGAACGAGCCTGCACCGGGACCCGTAATCTCGCTCAATCCGACACTTCGTCTGTACACGGATCTCATACCCGGAACAGTTTCGATAGATAACGGAGCACCGGCGGATTTGAAGGACGGCGAACTCGTTCTTGACAATCTGCAACCAGGGACGCATTCGGTCAGTGTCGTTGGCCCGAACGGCAACGCCAGCTTCAGCTTTGAGGTTAAGGATAAGAATGCACCTCAAATAGTCGGAACTCCGAGCGCAAGTAATGCTATGGCTGTGCTGGTATCAGAGCAAGACGGCAAAGGCCGGATAGTTACTAACGGCGATTCAGTCCTCACCATAGACGGGAAGCCCACCGGTGAAGTAGGAGCGGACGGGCTGCCCCTGGACGATCTCGGGAAGACGGATCATGAGTTGCAGCTCGCGCAAAACAAAGACCGGCAGAGATTTGTATGGACTTACACGCAGGCACCTGTATTGACGGCCTACGTTAAGTCCGACCCGAATGCCGGAACGGTTGTAGTCATGGCGGGTCAAGACGGCGTGAGTGTATCCATTAATGGAAAGACTTATCGCCGAGTCACCGCGCAAGGACAGCTCCGCATTCCCCTCAAAGTGGGTGAGTACACGGTCACGGCGCATAAGTACGGTTTTGTAGATCCGCCGCCCCAGACGGTGGAGGTGAAGAAAGCAGAAGAGATCCCCCTACAGTTCAGTTTGGAACCCATACCGCAAGTTGCCGAATTACAGATCAGGGGAGCCATACCCGCGACGCAAGTGGTTATCGACAACCAATTGGCTGCCCTTGTCGGAGCTGACGGTAGCGCGACTGTACCTAACATAACGGCCGGCGGCCATACAGTCGAACTGAAGCATGATCAGGCCGTTCCAAAGAAGCTGGATCGAACATTCCAGGCCGGCAGCACCGTGGTTCTAACGGGCGATGACGTGCAGTTGGAGAGGATTGCGAGCAATCAGAACGCTGCTCCCACGACGCCGCCGACAGAGGCCGAGCCCGCGCAACCGGCACCTGTCGATGAAGTGCAGCCCGCTTCGAGTGAGAGAGTGCAAAAGGGCGGGGGATTTGTGCCCTATCACACGACTCGGATGCCAGGCACATACTCGTTCCAAGCGCAAGGGCATATCGGAGGATTTCTCAAACACAGTAAGCTGCAATGGTACGTCGCGTACGAAGACAGCGGAAATTATGTGCTCTTCACTCTCGATGGAAAGCACGCGATCGTACGCCGTATTCAAGATGGGAAATCGACCGAGGTCAGCCGCATTCCGTTCAGCGCAGGCTCAAGCGAATGGGTGCAAGTGGATATGGTTGTAAAGCCCGATTCAGTCTCCACGCACATCAAGAGTGCTGACGGAATGTGGAACAACCTCGGAACGGTCGATAGTTTCGGACGTGATTTCACGAAAGGCAAAGTAGGGTTTTACGTTCCCGGCAGCGACGAGATCGCGGTTTCCAATTTCCGCTTTTCCGGACATTGAGGGAAAGGGCTCGATAAGACCGGTGGACGAACGCGCGTTCTATCGCGAATCCCAAGTAACCAAACCGGCCGAGTTGAACTGTTCTTTTTGCAAAACAGTTGAAAAGTACGATCTTCGATGGCTGGTGCGCCGCAAGATCGATCGTCTGCCTCGCAACGCGGATGAAAGAGATCGGGCTAAGTTTGCTAAAGCGGCAAGTTACATGGTGTTACTCGATGACAAAGTAACTTGCAGGAATCCGCGTTGCCGCCGCACGTTTGAAGTTTCCGGAATGAAAACCACTGCCTTTCTCACAGATTAGTACCTATTTAGTATTTCTTCTGAATCTGTAGTTCTATTCACATTAATTTTCCTGCACAACTGCGAGTTGCCGCTCTCTAGAGAAACGAGAGTACAAACCCTCACATCTACGGTGCAGGAGGCACCGAGCATGGTGCACGCACTTGGGAACAGAATCAACAACTTAGCAATAGCCGCAGCGGTCTTAGGGCCCTTATGCCTGGTGGCATACGCACAGGAAGACCCTCCGGATCGCGTGGCTCGGCTGAACTATATCAACGGGAACGTTTCGATGGAACCGGCTGGACTAAACGATTGGAGTCCAGCCACAGTTAACCGTCCGTTCACGACCGGCGATTATCTGTACACAGATAGCAGCGGAATGGCAGAACTGCATCTGGATGACGCCGTTATGCGGATGGGGGCAAACACGAGCTTCGGCTTTCTGAACCTGAACGATCAAACCGTGCAGATCAAATTATCAGAAGGCGACATGGAGTTCCGAGTGCACGATCTCGGCCAGAACCAGGTTTTCGAAGTCGATACGGCAAACGCGGCTGTAACTCTGCTGCGCGATGGAGTATATCGATTCCGCGTAGACTCCAACGGGAATTTCAGCTACGTCGTGGTGCGCTCCGGGCAGGCAGAGGCGACTGGCGGTGGACAGGCATTCACAATGAATGCCGGCGACAGCGCGCAGATTACTGGGACGGACCAGATGTCGTACAACGTGCAGACAGCGCCTGCGCCCGATCAGTTTGACAACTGGTGTGATTCGCGCGATCAACATGAGGCCCATCGGGCGAGCGCTCGCTATGTGCCGCCGACAATGATTGGATATGAAGACCTAGATGACTATGGTTCATGGCAGCAAGCGCCGGACTACGGGCCAGTTTGGTATCCGCGTTCCGTTGCTGGAGATTGGGCGCCTTATCACGACGGACATTGGGCGTGGGTCGAGCCGTGGGGGTGGACGTGGGTCGACGACATGCCTTGGGGATTCGCGCCGTTTCACTACGGACGATGGGCATACATCGGGAATCGTTGGGGCTGGTCTCCGGGACCCATAGGTGCAGGAGGGTACGTTCGGCCCTATTATGCGCCGGCCATGGTGGCGTGGTTTGGCGGATCGAATTGGGGCGTTTCGATTGGCATTGGTGGAGGAGGACCAAGTCTGGGTTGGGTGCCGCTCGGTTATGGTGATGTGTACACGCCGCCGTACGCCTGCAGCCGCTCCTATTTCTCAAACGTAAACCAGTACAACACGCCAATCGTGAACACGGTGAACATCACGAATGTCTACAACACGGTTTATGTGAACCATCAGGTTTATAACCAGCAGATCACCAATGTGCGGGCCCCGAATGCAGTGATGTCAATGCCGCAAAGCGCGTTCGCAAGCGGAAGGTCTGTGCGGCAAACGGCGGTACCGGTCCGGCAGGCCGACGTCGCCCGACTGCGAACGGCAGCCGTGATTGCGCCGCCGGTTGCGCCCACAAGCCAAGCCGTCGCGCCGACACTGGGGCATACTGCCGCGCGTCCGTCGGCTCAGGTGATCCAGCGGCAAGTGATTGCAAGGAGCACCCCTGCAGCCGCACCGGCTCCGTTTACTGCGCGGCAAGCCTATCTCCAGCAGCATGCGGGACAGCCGCACAATTTCGCTGCTATGCACCAGGCGGTAGCTCCCCAGGCCCGTCCGGCTGTTGCGGAGGTGCGCCAGGTTCCGACGGTGCGGCCAGTTGCGGTGAAACCGGGAGAGCGTGGCGGTAAAGCGCCTCCGGCCGTCAATGCCAAGCAGATGCCGCAAGGGCAAACCCCGGTAAATGGCAGGCCAGTTCCGGGAGGACAGGCTCCTGTGAGCAATGGTCGTCCAGAAGGTCAGCCTCAGTCCGCGCCAGTCAGTCACGGAACGCCGCCTAATTTGAGACAAGCGCCGCAGAGCCAAGCTCCTCAGAATCAGGCTCCTCAAAACGCGCGTACGACCGAGCGAACTCCCACGCAGCCGAACCGACAGCAGGCAGAGCCTGCTGCAAGAATGCCGGAACACGGGCAACCACCCAACAGTCGGGGAGCAGAGCCGAGAACGCAGGAAAGAACCCAGCCGCAAGCTGAACAGCCAACGCAGCCTCGGTATGAGCAGCAGCCTAATCCAACACCTCGCCCCGCACAGCCGGCCTACCCTGAACGAGAGCCTGCGCAACCGAATCGTGCCCCTGAAGCGCGTCCGGCGCCGCAACCCCCGCCTCAGCGCGAAGCTCAACCTGCACCTCAACGCGAGGCGCGTCCAGAGACTCCGGCTCAGCGGGAAGCTCGACCAGAGCCCCCACCTCGGCCGGAAGCACAGCCGGCGCCTCAGCGCGAAGCTCAACCTGCACCTCAACGTGAAGCGCGTCCTGAAGCTACGCCGCAGCACGAAGCGCGTCCGCAGCCTGCACCTCAGCACGAAGCACGGCCGGAAACTGCGCCTAGCCCAGAGACTCGATCTACTCCACCACCTAAGAATGAGGAACGGCGCACTCCTCCGCCCAAGGATACGAAAGACACCAAGGACCACCGGCAGTAACGAGTACGCGAGAAACGAAGAGCGGAGCCTCTTGGCTCCGCTCTTCGTTTATCCAATTGATCGAACGACTCCGCCGTCCGCCCGAATGGCTGCTCCGGTGATAGCGGACGCCAATGGACTGCAGAGAAACGCCACGACGGAGCCGATTTCTTCGGGCCGTTCAAATCGCTTAAGGATCGAGCTGGGGCGAACGTTATCGAAGAACTCCTTTTCGAACTGCTCGCGGCTTTTCTGGTTGCTCGCAGCAAGGCGATCCATGAATTCGAGTGCGCCTTCTGAAGCGGTAGGGCCAGGAAGCACAGAGTTCACGGTCACATTTGTACCTGCGAGTGTCTCGGCCAGCCCGCGCGCAACGGCGAGCTGCGCTGTTTTCGTCGTGCCGTAATGGATCATTTCGGAGGGGATCTGCAATCCCGATTCGCTGGAAATAAATATCACGCGTCCCCAGCCCCGTTCTTTCATTCGCGGCAGATAGTGCCGGCTGAGGCGAACGCCGCTCAATACATTCACTTCGAAAAAGCGAAGCCAATCCTCATCTGAAATCTGCTCGAACGGCTTGGGTTCGAAGATACCGAGGTTGTTGATCAGGATGTCGAGGTCCGGAAAACAGGACAGAAGCTGTTCGATTCCGCGAGGAGTGCCGAGGTCGGCTGTTACGCCATGGACATCGCCGCCTCGTTTTCTGAGGGCCTCGACCGCTTGCTGCACGCGTTGCTTGGTGCGCCCGTTGATAATTACGCACGCCTGCTCTTGCGCGAGCGCTTCGGCAATCGCGTAGCCGATGCCAGTAGTCGAACCGGAGATGAAGGCGCGCTTGCCTTCGAGTTGCATGTCCATGCTTCAACGATGCAAACCTGGCAGCATTCGTGTCAGCTTACTGCGAATGAGGCGCCGCCTCACTCACGAACTGTCAGCAATACATCATCACGGTTAAGGAATTGAATCGCGCGCATGCCTAGCGCTTCAGCAGCCTGGACGTTCGCGATGCGATCGTCGAAAAACAGCGCTCTTTCGGGCGTGGTATTCAGGCCTTGGAGGCAATGCTGATAGATCTCAGGCTCCGGCTTGACTGAATGAACCTGGTACGAGAGCGTCACTTGATCAAAGCGATCGAGCCTGTCTGTTTGAAACTTGAGGGCATCCCCGAGTGTGTGCGGCATGTTCGATAGCAGGCCGACGCGCTTTCCTTGGGCGCGTAGCTGCGCGACCCAGTCCCACATAACGGAGTCAAAACGCATCCAACTCTCATTGTCGAGATCGGTTAATGCGCTGATCTGGTCCTTGGTGAAAGCGGCTCCCGCCTCTCGCGCGAGCGCGTTCCAGTAATCCGGTGCGTTGAGGGAACCTCGATCGTAATCGAGGCGAAGAGCCCAATAGAGATGGCAGAACTCATCTCTCGCTATGCGGGCGATGGAAGCCATCCGGGCCTGATCTGCCTCGGTCTGATTCTTGACTAGAACGCCGCCGAAATCGAAGATAGCCGCTTCGTAACCGTTAACGAGCGCCATCGACCAATTGTTCGCGACGGCTGCGCACTTCGCGTATGGCGTAGATCCTGCGGCCCTGGCTTTCGAAGTACGTACGCATGAGCACCTCGCCGATCAGGCCCGTACTGAACATCATCAGGCCGGCGATCCAGAGCAGAGCTCCAGCTACCAGCAAAGGTCCATGCTCCGCAAGGATGTCGTGCCCCGCAAGTTTCGCGATCAACATAAAGAGAAGCACGGCGCTGCCGAGGCCGATGCCGCCAAGGCCCCAAGTCCCGAAAAAGTGCATGGGGCGCGTGAGATAACGGAGCAGGAATTTGATGGTGATGATATCGAAGAAGACACGGAACGTGCGGCTCAGGCCATAGTGGGAAGCACCGTTCGGCCGCTCAATATTCCGGATGGGCACTTCGGCAACTCGCGCACCGTAAAAGCTAGCGAGGGCAGGAATGAAGCGATGCAACTCACCGTAAAGATTGACGTCCTTGAGTACTTCGGAGCGGTATGCCTTGAAGGTCGTGCCGAAATCACGAA
Organism: Acidobacteriaceae bacterium; assembly: GCA_019244055.1. Taxonomy (GTDB): domain Bacteria; phylum Acidobacteriota; class Terriglobia; order Bryobacterales; family Bryobacteraceae; genus Bog-105. The sequence continues at coordinate 23,418 of JAFATG010000026.1, forward strand.
GATCCACCCCAGAGGCGCGCTTCATCATCCAGTTGGCGATACGGGAAGGAATCTTGCGGGTCACCGCGTTGTCGACGCGGTCCTTGCGCCAGCCACTGGCGATGTCATAGCCTTCATCGATCTTTTCGAGCAGACGCGGAATGTCTTCCGGGTCGTGCTGCAGATCGCCATCCATTGAAATAATTACGTCGCCTTGCGCTTCATCAAAGCCGGCCGCAAGAGCTGCGGTTTGGCCGAAGTTGCGGCGCAAACGAATGACTTTCAGGTGAGGGTCTGTTTCGACCAGATTCGAAAGCAGGTCAAAACTGAGATCGGTGGAAGCGTCGTCGATGAAGAGAATTTCGTAGGGCCGCTTGAGATCCTCGAGCACAGCGGTTAACCGGTCGTAAAGGGGGAGGATCGCTGGCTCCTCGTTGTGGATAGGGATAACGATCGAGAGCATTAAGCGCGATATCTCCATGGGGATACGCGCTTGTAGAGATGCAAAGAAACGCGCGCAAGTCGCATACGAGCTGTTAAAATAAGAGTATACGACATTCACCCATAAGTTGCCTAGTTTGCAATAACTTGCGCAACATACCACCAGGGTG
>JAFATG010000100.1 GCA_019244055.1 Acidobacteriaceae bacterium
CTGATCCGATACGTCCACAAGCTCGCAGCGATGTCGACCAGCCGGCCCAACACTGCAACGGCGGCATTCATCTGGGCGATGAAATGAGAGCTGTAACCGGAACGGATCAGTAATCTTCGCAACCGTGAAGTTCCAACGTTTGCGTACAGCGAAATGTCTTTGCCTACCCTGTCATCGCGAGGAACATCCGCGGCAAAATTCCTCAGCACACTCTCGATTGCCTGCAGGCGGCTCTCGATGCCTTCCGTTAGAGCGGTGGTCGGGTGGAATCTACGGAAGACAAACTCGACGGCGATCGTAACTGCGGCACCCAAGAGTACGGAGAAAGTACTCCACAGTGTATTCTCGAGCTTGGCATTTACGCTGAGACTCGTTTCATCCCAAAGAGGAATCGCACCAGCGATCATGAAGCCGAACATCACCCCGGTTCCGTAGTCTGGAATGACGCGAATCAGATAATAGGCCAGAAAAAGCGAGCCCAAAATCCAAAGAAAATGGGTTATTGGATCATCTATCATCGTCATGATTCCAACGACGGCGAAGACCGTGCTCAGTGTAAACGCGATCGCCACGCGAAGACCGGCGCGTAGCGTGGCCGTTGGATTTTCTCTACTGAGAAAGAGTGTAAAAGTGGCGCCGAGGAACCCGCTTGGTAGCCGGAACGTCATCACGATGAGCATGACGATGCTGGCAGCGATCGTCATGCGGGCGACTACCCAACTTCGGCCCGGATAAGGAAAAAGCTCAGCCTTCAGGAAGTTCCAGAACCATTCGCGGGCTTCGCTATGGCGCGGGGCTTCTGCGGCTGCCAGCAATCCATCGCTCTGCGCTGGCAAGTTATCTGGGCCTTTCCGATGTTTGGCCGCGAATGATGACGACGGCGGATTCGCTGAGCCTAAAGGGCTCGGATTCCGGCGCTTTGATCCGCACGCGAACGGGGAAACGCGTTGCCAGGTGAACCCAGTCAAGAGAGCGCTGAACGTCCGGCAGACCCTGAGAAAGAGAACCGACTAAAGTCCTGTCCGGCTGCACTCCAAATCCAACGCTATCGACCACGCCTTCATATTTCACGTTCCGCCGTGAAAGCACGTAGACTTCTGCTGGCATACCCGGATGGATACGTGGGATTTGCGTCTCTCGAAAGTTTGCCACTGCCCACCAGACGCGCGTGTCAATCAAGGTAAAAACCTGCTGCCCGGTGTGCGCATAAGCGCCTTGCGAAATCGTGAGGTTTGTCACTCGTGCATCGAAGGGCGCGTAAATCCGGGTATTATTCAAATCGTATTCGGCCTTCCGAATGCCAGCCTTCCGTCCCTCTCTCTGAGCAGTGAGCGGCTGGATAGTAAGTACACTGTGCTCCGATTGCCCCAGTTGCGCGTGACTTTGTTCCACCACCGCCTTCGCCTGCTCAAATTGGGCGTTGGCCGATTGTAGTTGCGCCTCCGCCAGCGCCAGTTGAGAGCGTGCCTGCTGCTCAGATTGTTCCCGTGCTGCTACGGCCGTCCTCACTTGATCCACCTGGTCTACCGTGACGAACTGCTTCGCAAGCAACGGTTCAATTCGATGAAAGTTGTTTCTTTGATACAGCAATTCAGCCTTCGCCGTATCCAGTGCTGCCGTTGCGTTTGCGATGTTTGCCTTGGCTTCATTCACTGCAGCCGCGGCGCGATCGACACTTGCTGCCGCGCTCAACGTGTTCGCTCGGGCAGCTCCCACAGCACTCACCTGAGCGGCAACCGTTCTGCGCTGGTCCACAATCTGGGCATCCAGGGCACGCAGCTGCGATTGCGCCTGCTGCAAAGCATATTCGTACGGACGGCGATTGATCTCAAAGAGCAGTCCTCCCTCCTTAACGAGCGCATTGTCTTGCACAGCGAGCTGCGTGATCGGCCCGTCCACCTGCGGAGCAATGCCGATGAAATTAGCAACCACTTCTGCATCGTCCGTGCGAGGATATCTTGTCGTCTCGGCAATCGCCATCAGGCCGGTGACGATCGCCCCGGCAATGATGACCAAACTGACGACTGTGCCGAGAAGTTTGCGTGGCGGCGACTGCTTGGGCTCTGGCATCTGTCTCCTCCTTAGATCAGCTAAAGAACAACAACCAGAGTGTGAATGTGAAGAGTGCGCCCAGACAGGGGTACACAAGGATGAGCGGCAGCAGGTCCTGCTCGAGGCCGATGCGCACAAAGACCAGGCGGACCAAGCCGGTCAGTAAAAGGGCAACCGCTCCACAGACGATCCAAGCGGGGAAAAACGAGCCGAGAATGCTGAACGAAGGTGCACGCGAACACCCGGTGCTTAACAGCATTGTGAGAGATAAGGCCGCAACACTTACTCGACGCAGGCTCCGTTTCTTTTCGACTTTGCGTTCTCTCGCCATTTCATGGACCTTTCACGTGCAGAAGATCGCCTGTCTGCAAAGCTAATGCAGCCATACTCGTTAGCAATTGTGTCCGGGCACTCACATCTGAGCGGAGCGCCTCGGCCAGTGTCCTCTGAGCAGAAACAACGTCGATCTGGTTGCGAACACCGAGATTGTAAGATTCGAGTGCCGCATTGTAGGACTCTGTTGCCGAAGCCAGCAGCGCAGCCGCTGCTTTCTGTTGCCGCAGCGCAGTTCGCGTCAACGAATAGGCTGTCCAGACTTCGTTCTCCACCTGATCGCGCATGGCGTCAACTTCCGCGGCCGCCTGCTTCTCGTTCGCTTTCGCTTGGACAATCCGATTCTTCCGCGCCCAGCCATCAAACAACGTCCACGTCAAACTGAGCCGCGCATTCCAAGTCTCCTGTGCCGGGGAATAAACCCCCGGTATTGGATATTGTTCTCCATACTTTCGAGCCAGCCCTGCGTCCGCGTCGAACCTGAGAACGGGAAGATATGTTTTCTGTTCCGCTTTGACTTGGGCTGTCGCAGCGCGAAGCGCCGCTACCCGGCCGATCAGGTCCGGACGCTGCGAGAGGGCTTTGTCAATCGACGACTCCACTGTCTCCGCAATCTCCTGCGGCATCGTTACATGTTGAATGCTCTCTGATTGAAATTGGTTCACTGGCGAGATACCAAGGGCAGTTGCCAGATCGCCATGCGCTATCTCAGTCGCTCCAATGGCTGCTTGCAAATCGTAATCGGCCTGGGAAGTGGCGCTGCGTGCTTCGAGCATATCCGGCAATGTTGCCAGTCCTTGCTCCAGGCGCGCCTCCGTCGCCTGTTGCACGGTTTGCGCATTCTTCAAGGTTGCCCGTGCTGCATCCTCTTCTCCCTTGGTGTCCAGCAACCGGTAGTATGCCTGCATCACCTGGAAGATAATGTTGCGGTGAATATCGTTGAATTGAAAGTCGGCGGCAAGCAGCTCGTTCTGTCGAACGGCGATCTCCTGTCTTCGGAGGCCGAAGTCAAAGATCACGTACTCAAGATGGAAAATTGGCGAGAGAGTCTCTATTGTCTGGCGAAAGTAGCTCGTTCCAAAGAAGACGTTGTCCCGCGTGCTTTCGGCGAGAACTGCTGCAAGCAGCGTCGGGTAGAGCGTGGCCTTCTCTATGCCTAATTCGGCAGCCCGCGCCCGTGCGCTCTCCCATGCCACTCGTGTCGCTGGGTTATTTCGCTCGGCGATATCGATCAGCTCCGGGAGCGCGTAGACTTTTGATCGATCTGGAACAAACGCCGGCGCTGGCCTGCTTCGGGGTTTTAGCTGTGATTGCGCAGATGTCGAATTCCACGGACGTTCGGGCGTTGGGGGAGGCTGCTGGGCCGAAGCTGTTGCGCCTACCAGCAATGCGCAAAGCGAAAACACACACCGTCCACGAGGCTCAACCATTCAGAAGCCACAAAGCTAAGTGGCGATCTTTCTAAAGTACAAAAGCAATCGCGACCCTGCAATACGATCGGTGTTGCGGGCCTATCCTCGGCTCTTCAACGTTTGCGCGCGACTGCTACGCCATCCCGCAGAGGAATGATTGTCGTGAAAAATTGGGAGGATGCGTAGAGCGCGTTATTGAATTCGACAATCGCGCGAGTGGCGTTGTCGCGCTCGCTTTCGGGCTGCGCTGCGCGCCCGCTCCAGAGCACGTTATCCGTGATAAAGAGGCCTCCGTGCTTGAGGCGAGGAATCGCGAGCGGAAGCACACGCGGGTATTGTTCTTTATCCACATCATTGAAGATGATGTCGAAGCTCTCGTTCGGCTGCCGTGAGAGGATATCGAGCGCATCGCCGGTCTCAATCCGAACGCGCGAAGCAACGCCCGCTTCTTCGAAATTCCGGCTGGCACGGGCGGCATTCTTGGGATCGCTATCGGTATAGATGACGCGCCCGTCTGGTCCTAGAGCGTGCGCCCACCATATGGTCGAGTAGCCGATGGCCGAGCCGGCTTCAAAGACGGTTTTCGCCCCGCTGATCTGAGCAAGTTGATACAGCAGCCTGCCGACTGCAGGCCCGACGATGGGGATGTGTTCGCGTCCGGCCTCCTCTTCCATGCGCGCGAGAGCGGGATCGCTTTGAGGCAGAAGTGAATATAAGTACTTCTCGACGGGCTCGTAAAGGATGCTTTTCATTTAGATGTCCCAGAGAACTCGCAGGCCCTGATAGGCGGTGAAGCGCTGATCGCTTGATACGATTGGCAGTCCCTCTGCAACGGCTTGCGCGATTAGCATACGGTCAAACGGGTCCGCGTGGTCTTGAACCCAGGTGAGATGTTCGAGTGCGTCCAGATGCTTGAACTTGATCGGTAGAAGAGTGGCGCCCATGTCCTTAATTGCCGTCTCGAGGCCGATCGCACTCACACCGAGCTTTGGTTTCAGGACTACTTCCCAACCGCTGACGATACTAGTAACGTACTCCGCCCGAGGATTCTTCAAGAGACGCTCTACCGATCGGGGAAGGAAGGCGCCCGCGATCCAACGCAATAGGACATTTGTGTCCAGCAACAATTTCATAGAGATTCAGCCTTATGAAGAGCCTCGAACATTTGCTCGATTTTTAGATCCTCGTCCGGAGAATCCCAACCAGGATATAGGTTGATCCTGCCTTTTAAAGAACCGCGCCCGCGGAGAGATGCGCGTCTGTGATGGGCCGCGACGAGTTGCGCAACGCGGGCGCCCCGATTTGTCAGGAAAATCTCCTCTCCATTCAGGGCTGCCTCCACCAGCTTCGAGAGTTTGTTCTTTGCCTCGCGAATACCGATTTCCATTTCTTCATTGTAGCTACTTTATGTGGACACCAAGCGATATAGCCGCGTTTGGGAGGCCCGCAGAAAAGATAGTGCCGCTCTGTTATCCTCACTCTTACATGAGCGGGACCGTTCTTGACGGAAAGAAGGTCAGCCGGGAAATTCGGGATGAATTACGGCCACGGATCGACGCTCTTCGATCGAATAAGCGAGCTCCGGCGCTCGCGGTTGTCCTGGTTGGGGACAATCCGGCTTCACAGATATACGTTCGGAACAAAATCAAGGCCTGCCAAGAATTGGGCATTCGCAGCATCGAGCTGAGACCTGCTCAGGACATAACGACGGAGCAGCTCCTTGAACAGATTTCGCCCCTTAACCGCGACTCGGACGTGGACGGCATCCTCATTCAGATGCCGCTCCCGAAGCAAATTGACGTGAACACGCTCAATCTGCACCTGGATCCGATGCGGGATGTGGACGGCTTCAGTGCGTACAGCCTGGGACGCCTGGTGCGAAACGAACCGGCTCCGCGGGCTTGCACGCCCGCCGGCATCATGGAACTGCTGAAGCGGTACCAGATTTCCATCGCCGGCCGCCGCGCTGTGGTGGTGGGCCGCAGCGACATTGTTGGAAAGCCGATAGCTCTAATGCTGCTGCATGAGAACGCGACCGTGACGATTTGCCACTCGAAAACGCGGGATTTGGCCGGAGAGTGCAGACGCGCGGATATTCTGATCGCGGCGATGGGGAGGCCCGCGGCGATTACCGCGGACTACATCAAGCCTGGGGCGGTCGTCGTGGACGTCGGCGTGAACCGGCTGACGAACGAAGCCGAAGTCGTTCGCTTATTTCCGCATGACACCGGTCGGCTCGCGGGTTATGCGAAGAACGGGTCGACGCTGGTGGGCGATGTGGAACCGATGGCCATGCAGGAGATCTCGTCGGCATATACGCCCGTGCCGGGTGGCGTGGGGCCATTGACGATCGCGATGCTCATGGCCAATACGGTCAAACTAGCCGAAATGCGCTTACTCGGAAAAAGCGCCGGATGATCAAGGTCGGCCTGACCGGCGGGTACGCCACCGGAAAGTCCTTTGTTGCGGCCGAACTGGAAAAGCTAGGCTGTCATCTTATTTATGCGGACCGGCTCGGACACACTGTTCTGGAACCCGGCGGCGAAGCATATGCGCCCACAGTGAAGGAGTTCGGGCCTCAGATCTTGAATGCCGATGGGCGGATCGACCGCAAGAGACTGGCAGGAATCGTGTTTGGTTCAGCCGAATGCCTGGAGAAGCTCAGTGGGTTCGTGCATCCGGCGGTGATGCGCCTGGAAGACGAGATGGCTGAGCATGTGCGGTCGCACGATCCGAACGGGATTGTGGTAATCGAGGCAGCTATCCTGATAGAAACCGGACGCTACAAGGCGCTAGACCGGCTCATTCTGACAACCTGTAGCGAGGAACGGCAGATTGCCCGCGCGATTAAGCGCGACGATCTTACGCGGGAAGAGGCGCTTGCGCGGATCCGAAGACAAATGCCGGCGGCCGAGAAGCAGAAATATGCCGATTTTGTGGTCGATACGGAAGGCGACAAAGCCGCTACCCTTGATCGGGTGCGCAACGTCCATCACCAGTTAAAGAGATTGGGCGAGGCTAAGGAATGAAAAGAGCGCTTCTATTGGCGTCAGCCCTGACACTTGGATTTGTGTGGCTGACCTCGAAAGCGAGCTGGAGCCTGCGGAACGTGGCCGCCCCGCTATTTCGTTCGGCTTCCAAATGGTCCGAACCTCTCGAGGCGCACGGGGTGGGACTAACCGCCGACGAGCAGAACAACATCGATATCTACAAGGCAGCCCGGGAAGCGACGGTCTATATCACCAGCACGGCGGTGCGCCGGGATTTCTTTTTGAGGCCGTATGCGGAACGGAGCCTGGGTTCGGGGTTTCTGATTAATAACAATGGGTTCATTTTGACGAACTTCCATGTGGTGTCTGGAAGCAGCCGAATCCAGGTGACGTTGTCGGATCAATCGCAATATTACGGGACGGCTGTGGACACGGACCGGACCGACGATCTGGCGCTGATCAAGATCAATCCGCGGCGTAGGGTAGAGTTTCTGCGACTGGGTGATTCCGATCGTCTGCAGGTGGGGCAAAAAGTGCTGGCGATCGGCGACCCGTTCGGATTGGAAGGGACGCTCACGGTCGGCGTGGTCAGCTCCATCGGACGCCGAATTGATAGCGAGAATGACGAACACTTGCAAGGCATGATCCAAACCGACGCAGCGATCAATGGCGGGAACAGCGGCGGGCCGTTGCTCGACTCGAATGGCAACGTGATCGGAATCAATACAGCGATCTTGGGGCAAACGAATATCGGAATTGGCTTCGCGCTGCCTATTAACCGTGCGAAGGCCCTCCTTACAGACTTTCAAGCGGGTCGAAGTTCGGAGCGCCCCAAGCCTGGCGTTGTGACCGAGTATGTGGCCGGCGACTTAGCGCAAGCTCTGGGCTTGCCCGTCCGCGGAGGGCTTCTGGTTCAGACGGTGGCGCGTGGCTCATCGGAGTACAACGCGGGAATTCGTGGCGCAAGGGAGGTTGTCGATATAGGAAACGTGGAACTCGGTATCGGTGGCGACCTGATCATGGCGATCTACGGCCAGCCGGTGCAGCGCGAGGACGCTTTGATCCGCGCATTTTCCCAGAAGCGGGTCGGCGACACGATTAGCCTCACGATCTTTCGCAATGGCAGAACGTTCGATTTACCCGTGAAGTTGGCGCCCCCACCAGCAGATTTGAGCGACCATTAGCGCCTCTATGCCTTCTCGCCGGTCGCGAATGGGCTGAAGTTGGTGTCGTAATCGAAGTAGTCGACGTGCTCTGTCCTCTTCAGGAAATTGACGATCCAATACGTCACGGGCGTCATAAGCGTTTCATAGATAACTTTGATCAGGTACCCGGCCAGGATGAGCTTTAGAATTACGCTCGTCGGGCGTGTACCATAGAATGCCGCGAACATCACCACAGTTGTATCCACCGCCTGGCCGACCACGGTCGATCCGATAGTGCGGGTCCAAAGATATCGGCCCTTGGTCATCAGCTTGAGCTTCGCGAGCGTGAACGAATTCGCAAATTCGCCGCACCAATAGGCGAGAAGGCTGGCGAGCACGATCCGGCCGACCGGTTTGAAGATCGTGGCGAAAGCGGCCTCATCCCGGTACTCGGGCGCTGGCGGAATAATCACGGCGATATAGGTGAGCCCGACCAGTATGAAGGAGGCAAAAAATCCGTACCAAATCGCGCGCCGCGAGGCGGCATAGCCGTACACCTCCGTAAAGATGTCGCCAAAGATGTAAGTAATCGGGAACAGGATTTGTGCCGCGCTGACACGTAGCGGGCCGAGGGCGAAGAACTTCGCGGCCACGATGTTTGAAACCAGTAGAACTGTGACGAACAGGATAATGAAGGCATCCAGGTACCGGTATCGGTGGTCGCTCTGCAAAAGCGACGTCACGCGTCGTTTGTCCTCCCTTGTGTTCACAACAGTATGCATACTGTAAACTATTGCAGACTCTCCAGTTATAATCGGATCGTGTTACGCCGTGCCGCGGTTCTGCTTGCAATCGTAGTACTTGCGGGTTGCGGTAACAGCATCAGGACGAAAGAAAGGGTACAAGAGGCGATTGTGCATCGTCTGGAGACGGCTTCCGGTCTGGATATGAACTCGCTGGACGTCACCACGACGGCGGTGACGTTTGAGCGAAACCGGGCCTACGCCACCGTTGCATTTCACCCGAAAAACGATCCGCGGGTCAACAGCGATATGGTCATGAAGTACACCCTGGAAGCCCGCGACGGAAAATGGGTGGTGGTTAACGTAGCGGATTCACAAGGACACGGCATGACAGGCCACGGTGCCGCCAGCGGAGTTCAGCTTCCACCGGGCCATCCGCCGCTGGATGCCTCACCCCACCCGCCAGTTACCGGATCCTCACCTGCAACAGGGCCGACGCAATGAAGACAATCGCAGTGCTCGGAGGAGGACCGGCGGGCGCTTCCGCCGCGGAACGGCTGGCACGAGCCGGTCTGAAGACGATCATTCTGGATGAAAAGCTCGCCTGGGAAAAGCCTTGCGGCGGCGGGATTACTTATAAGGCGTATTCGCAGTATCCATACCTGATTGAGAACGACACGCCGAAGAAGCTGGTGACCGACACGTTGCTGGCGGCTCCGAAATCCGGCGAGTTCAAGATGGCGTTGCATCGTCCCCTGGTAATTTACTCGCGACTCGACTTGAATGGCATGTTGCTGCGCCGGGCGGAGGCAGCGGGCGCTGAGATTGAGAAGGAGCGCGTCCTGGGTTTGGAACGAAATGGGGACGGATGGCGCATCCGCACACGAACCGGCCGGATAGACGCTGATTACTGCGTCATAGCGACCGGAGCCCGCAATCCGCTTCGCGAGGTCGGAACGCAATATACCGCGCAGGACACCATGTACGCGCTCGGATATTGGGTGCCGTCCGACCAGGCGCATATCGATATCCAGTTCCTGCCCAACCTGGAGGGTTACATCTGGGTATTCCCGAGGGCGGGGCACCTTTCGGTAGGAATCTGTGGCAAAAGCGAATCGGCGCAGTGCTTACGGACCCGTCTGGAACGCTATATGGACGAGAAGGGTTTGTGCCGCAAGCAAGCAAAGTTCTACGGTCACATGTTGCCGGCACTCGAATCCCGAGGCTGGCGCAACAACCGGCTTGCCGGCGAGGGCTGGATTGCAGTGGGAGACGCAGGCGGGATGGTGGATCCGATCACCGGGGAAGGACTCTATTATGCAGTTCGTTCCGGCGACCTCGCCAGCCAGGTGGTATTGAGCGAGGAACCGGCTGAGAAGGCGGAGAGGTACCGCCAGATGATTAGTCGCGACTTCGGTATGGACCTGACATACGGCGCCGGCTTGGCGAAACGGCTTTTCTGCGGAGCCATCTTCTTTGGAGCCGTACCGAGCCGCATGATCGATTTCATGAAGCGCAGCCCCAAGTTTTGCGAAATCATGCAGGATCTGTTCGCTGGTACCCAGCCGTATCTGGAGCTGAAGAACCGGCTGCTGAGGAACGTGAACACAACTCTGCACGAGATCCTGATGAGCTTTTTGTTTCGCAAGCTGATCCTCAGCGAAACGCGTTCATGAATACTGCGCAGTCGGAAGCGCTGTTTACCCGGGCCAAAGATGTAATTCCGGGCGGAGTGAACTCGCCCGTGCGGGCCTTCCGAGGGGTCGGAGGCACGCCAAGATTTATCGCCAGCGGCGATGGCGCGCACATCCTCGATGTAGACGGCAACGAATACATCGATTACGTGTGCTCGTGGGGACCGCTGATCCTGGGGCATCGCCCGAAAGTAGTAATCGATGCTATCGCCGCGGTGCTTGAATTGGGGACGAGCTTCGGAGCACCGACCGGGCGGGAAGTCGAATTAGCGGAATTGATTATCGACGCTGTGCCGTCGGTCGAGATGGTACGGCTGGTCAACTCCGGCACGGAAGCGTGCATGAGCGCCATTCGCCTCGCCCGCGGCTTCACTGGCCGTGAGCTGACCCTGAAGTTCGAGGGGTGTTATCACGGCCACGTCGATTCACTGCTGGTTAAGGCGGGGTCAGGCGTGGCAACGCTGAGCCTGCCGGATACCGCAGGCGTTCCGTGCGGGTTTTCCGAAACGACGATTGCACTTCCGTTTAATGATCTGGACGCTGTAGAGCGAGTGTTCCGAGATCAAGGGGATCGCCTGGCTTGTGTGATTGTGGAGCCGGTCGCAGGCAACATGGGGTGTATTCCTCCCGAACCAGGATTTCTAGAGGGCTTGCGGCGGGTAACCGAGCGCTACGGGGCGCTGTTGATCTTTGATGAGGTAATGACCGGCTTCCGCCTAAGCCGGGGAGGAGCACAGGAGCTCTTCGGTATCAAACCGGACCTGACCACGCTCGGCAAGATTATCGGCGGCGGGTTGCCACTGGCCGCGTATGGCGGACGAGCGGAGATCATGCAGAAGATCGCGCCGGCGGGCCCGGTCTATCAGGCCGGTACGCTTTCCGGAAATCCGGTGGCGGTGAGTGCGGGGGTTGCGATGCTGCGCTACCTGGAGTCGCATCGGGATGTCTACGACACGCTTGAGAAGGCGACCGCCGAGGTGACGGCGCGCGCTCCGGAGGGCGTGCGGGTGAATCGCGTGGGCTCGATGGCCACGTTCTTCTTTCGACCCGGCCCGGTACGCAATTACGAAGAGGCCAAGGGCTCCGACACCGCCGTGTTCAGCAGATTCTTCCATCATCTACTCGAACGCGGTGTGTACTTTCCGCCATCACAGTTTGAGGCATTTTTTGTCTCAACTGCGCACCGACCACAGGACATCGCCTACACGGCGGCTGCGATCCAGGAGTTTTCGAAGAACTGATGGCCGGCGAAGGGCGTGTTCTGATCACCGGAGCCGCCAAGCGCATCGGACGGGCGATCGCTGTCGAGTTGTTCCGCCGAGGTTTCCAGGTCGCGATTCATTACCATACTTCCCGCAGGGAAGCTGAAGAAGTCTCGCGGGAATGTAGCGGCGCTCCCATCTTTCAAGCCGATCTGGCGAAGGTGGATGATCTGGGGCGGATGTTCAGGGAAATCCGGGAACACTTTGGATTATTGAACGGTCTGGTGAACAATGCGGCACGCTTCACCCGTTTTGATCCGCTTGCGATCACGGAGCGCGATTGGGATTTCATTCATGAGGTCAACCTCAAGGCTACGTTCTTCTGCTGTCAACAGGCGGCGCGGCAGATGAAGGAAGCAGGAGGCGGGCGGATTGTGAACATAAGTTCCCTTGGAGGGATCCGGCCTTGGGCGGAGCATGTTCACTACTGCGCCTCGAAAGCGGGCGTGATTATGTTAACGAAGGCGCTAGCGAAGGCGTTGGCGCCCGAAATCACGGTGAATTCGGTTGCCCCGGGCGTGATTCTATTCGGCGAAGGCGACGAAAGATCCGAGCGAATGGTGCAGGCGACGCCCATGCACCGGCCGGGGACGCCCGAGGAAGTGGCCCAAGCGGTTCACTTCTTCTTAACTGCGCCGGAATTCATAACCGGCCAGGTATTGGCGGTTGATGGCGGTTTGAGCCAGCGATAGAAAAGTGTCTACTTCTTCGCCGGTTTGGCGATATTTCGGGAATGTTCCGGTTGCGCGACTGCGGCGGCGACTACGGCATCTTCGAGACGAATCTGACCGCCCATCATCTTGGCGATAGCCTGAAATTCCAGACCCTCTGCTTCCTTGGTGAAAAGCAGGCAGCCGCGTTCGGTATCCAAATCGGCCTGAATCCAGTCGCCCGCGTTCACCTGGTTGGTGGCCATCAGGTTCGAAAGCGGATGCACAAGCAGCCGTTCGATGGCGCGCTTCAGATGCCGGGCGCCGTACTTCACGTCGGTACCTTCGGCCAAGAGGAAGTTTTTCCCCGGATCCGAAACGGTGAAGACGAAGGACTTTTCCGCCGGCGAAGTGAGGATGCGTTGCTGCACCTGGCCGAGCTCCAGGTCGAGGATGCGGCGCAGTTCCGGCTCGCCTAGTGGCTTGAAGACGACCACTTTATCTATTCGGTTCATGAACTCGGGCGTGAATTTGCGGCGGGCCGCTTCCACTCCGCTCTTTGACATCTTGCTGCTGAGCTTGTCGGTGGGGATGTTCGTTTGCGCTCCCGCGAGGGTTTGGAAGCCGAGGCGCGGGTTGACGAGTGCGCTCATCTCGGAAGCGCCTAGATTGCTCGTCATGAAGATCATCGCCTTGGAGAAATCGACTTTGCGGTTATCCCCGAGGGTCAGCGTAGCCTTATCGAGAATGCCCAGCAGCAGGTTCCAAAGAGCATCGCTGGCTTTTTCGATCTCATCAAATAGGATAAAGCTGAGTTTCACCGTTTCGGTGTGGTACTGGTTGATCACTTCCTGGCTGAGCAGCGGGTGTGTTTCCCGGTGGCCGAGATAGCCCGGAGGCGAACCGATTAGCTTGGCGATCTCATGGCTGTGCTGGAACTCAGCGCAGTCGATCTTGATTACCGCGCGGGGATTGCCCAACAGCGCTTCGGCTGTGGCCTCCACCGTTCGCGTCTTGCCAGAACCCGTCGGCCCGAGGAAAAGGAAGTTGCCGATCGGGCGACCAGGCGCCGACAGACCTGTAACGTGCATCTGATAGATATTCACTATCTGCTCGATAGCTTCGTCTTGACCGACGATCAGCTTCAGGAGTGTCTTCTCGAGACTCTCTGCGTCCTTACCCGTCCGGGTTGGGTCAAGCACTTTACGGAGCCGGCTCATACGTTCCGATCCTTCCTTCTATTCACGACCGAGTGGCTGACTGCTAGTAACTGCTGTCCAGGCTCGGCCCAATTCCTGTTGCATTCACTCAACAGGGGAGCAAACATTGGGCCAAACACCACATCGCTGCTTCCTACTGCTTTCATCGTCTGAGCTATCTTTTTCATGAATAGTCGTTCAGCTAATTTGGTCCTCGGGGATTTCTGATCTAGTCCTTCCTAGGCCGAGAAGGTCTCACCTCAACTCGGCTAATTAATGTTCGAGCGGGCATGCGCAGAATGCTGAGCACGATCTCCGCGATATCTTCGGGCGCAATCATCCAATCGGACTTGCGAGCACCACCGCCGGCGCCAAACTCGGTGCTCACGCTACCCGGCATGATGTAACTCACGCGGACGTTATCGTGACGGTGATCGAGCATCATGGCTTCGGAGAATCCGTTCAGGCCAAACTTTGATGCGTTGTAGGCAGCACCTCCAGCAAACGGATTCTTGCCCGCCAGACTGCTGATATTGATAATGGAACCGCCTTTGGAATTTTGAAATCGCTGGAGCGCTTCTCGGCTGCAGTAGAAAGCGCCGGAGAGGTTTGTACCAATTAGGCGGTCCCAGTCCTCAACGGTGAGTTCCGCCGTGGCACGAAAAGTGCCGAAACCTGCGTTATTGATGAGAATGTCGAGGCCGCCGAGTTCTTGGTCGGCGAAGCGGAACAACCCGGCTACGTCGCCGCTCTTACTTACATCGGCCACGCGGCCAATTGCCTTTCGGCCCGAGGCTGAGGCAGTGAGGCGCTCCAAAGCAGCGTCAATTTGCTTCTGGCCGCGAGCGCAGATCAGAACATCGGCTCCTGCGGAGAGCAGGGTGCTCGCGATCGCGAATCCGATGCCTTTCGATGCACCGGTCACGATGGCTTTCTTGCCGCTTAACTCCCGCATGAAAATTACTTAAACTCCTCTACTGCTTTCCCACATTCGGTGGTGGTTTGTAGCCACCGACCGTTACACTTTTGATCGAAAGCGCCCAAGCCCTGCAGGGGAGCGAGACCCAGATCCCCCCTATACTTAATGAAGAGCCCCCGCCATGAGTGTTGTATGGCTGCGGACGGCCGCCGCCCTTTACTCGTGCGGGTTGCTGTACGCGCTGATCTATTTGTTTCGGAAGAGCACCCGCCTCTTCCTACCAGCACTAATTGCTTTCAGTGCCGGCACCGTGTTTCACCTAGTCTCGATCATTGAGCTCTGGGCCGAGTCCGGTCACCTGCCACTCAACAACTTCTACGAAACTAGTTCGATCTGCGCCTTCGTTATAGCTGTACTTTTCCTGTTAGGGTACACCGTTTATCGGATTTCTATCTTCGGCGTCTGCATTTTTCCACTGATTTTTTTTATGACCCTTATAGGCGCGACTGAGTTCCCAGTCGCAGCGTGGACCAACGTATACATCCGGAACGCGTGGCTTATTATCCACATATCAACTGTCCTTATTGGATACGCCGCGCTGATTTTCGCGGCCGTGGCTTCCATCTACTATCTGCTGCAGGAGCGGCAGTTGAAACATAAGAAGGTCATGCCGTCCGCGAACAGCTTGCCGCCTTTGGCAACACTCGACCGCATCATTACGCAATCTATGAACGCGGGTTTCGTGTTCATAACGATTGGAACGATCACCGGTGTAATATGGGCGTTCATCGAAAGCGGGACTAACTGGATTGGCGACCCGAAGATCGCATTCTTCCTGTTCACGTGGGCCTTCTATCTCGCTATGATTTTCCTCAGGGTATCTGCTGGCTGGCGGGGTCGCCGCATCGCGTGGCTAACGGTGAGCGTCCTGGCTTGTTCCCTGATCACCTGGGCCACCCACGCCGGTTTGCGGAGGCTGATGCCGAGATGAAGCTCGCGCTGGCAGGGATCAACCATCGCACGGCTCCCATCGACCTGCGGGAGAAGCTGGCATTTCGCGCTGACGAAATCCCGACAGCCCTGTCACACATGCGGTCGCGCGGAGCCAAGGAAGCGCTGATCCTCTCGACCTGTAATCGGGTAGAGGTCACGGCTGCGCTCGATGACGCCTTCCATTCGGAAGCCCTGCTCGAGTGCATGGTCAAACGGTGTCACGGAATAAGTCTCGATGCCCTGCGGCCTCATTTGTACGTTTTGGAAGGCAGGGAGGCGATCCGGCATCTATTCCGGGTGGCGTCGAGCCTCGACTCGATGATCGTGGGGGAGCCGCAGATTCTTGGACAAATGAAAGATGCCTACCGGCAGGCGCGAGAACAAGGCACGCTGGGCGGCGTTCTGGATACGGTTCTGTCGCGGGCGTTTAGCGTCGCGAAACGGATTCGATCGGAGACTGAGATCGGCGCGACTGCGGTCTCGGTGAGCTATGCGGCCGTCGAGTTGGCGCGAGAAATCTTTGGCTCTCTGAATAAGAAGCGAGTTCTGATTATAGGGGCCGGAAAAATGTCAGAGGGCGCCGCCAAGCATCTGCTGCGAGCGGGCGCGCAGGACATTTTTATAACGAACCGCACGCGGGAGCGGGCTGAATACCTGGCGGAGTTGTTCCAGGGTGAGGTTATTTCCTACGATCTGTTTCTGGCGCGGGTTCCGGAGATGGACATTATCATTGCGTCCTCCGCTGTGCCCGGTCATGTACTTACACGGGAGACGATCCGCCGCGCGATTGAAATTCGCAAGAATGAGCCGATGTTTCTGATTGACATCGCCGTACCGCGAAACATCGATCCGGCCGTAAACGACCTGGAGCATGCGTTTCTTTATGACATTGATGATCTTCAGCGGCTGACGGACCGCAATCTGCGGGCGCGTCAGGAAGTAGCGCAGCAGGCCGAGAGCATCGTGGCCGAGGAGGTCGAGCGGCTTCAAGCGAAGCTGCGTGAGCGTGATCTTACGCCTACGATCGTGAACCTGCAGGAGCAACTCGAGGTCATCCGGCTGGAGGTGCTGGGTCGATATCGCAACCGGCTCGGTTCCTTAACGCCGGAACAGGAAGAGGCTCTGGAAGCGCTGACGCGGGGCATTGTGAATAAAATCGCGCACGGACCCATTTCGGAGATCCGGCGCGAGGCGGCAGCCCAGGCCAAGGGCGAGGAGAGCCGTGACGCGGAGCTGGTGAGCGCGGTGCGGCGCATGTTCCGCCTGCAATAAGGCATGGCAAGGGCAGCCACAAAGACCTTAATCATCGGCTCACGCGGATCCCAATTAGCGTTGTGGCAAGCGAACTATATCGCGAACAAACTGGCGGAGCTCGACGTTTCCTCCCGGATCGAGATCATCAAGACTACCGGCGATCACCTCCAAACTGCTTCCCTAATGCAGGCTGGTGGAAAGGGATTGTTTACGAAAGAGATTGAGGAAGCCCTCTTGACCGGATCAATCGATCTGGCGGTGCATAGCCTGAAGGATCTGCCGACGCAAACACCTGCCGGCCTTACGATTGCCGCCATTCCTGCTCGTGAGGATCCGCGAGACGCGCTGGCCGGGAGCAGGCTTTGTGACTTAAGACAAGGCGCGCGCGTGGGCACGAGCTCTGGACGCCGCGGGGCACAACTGCGCGCTATCCGGCCGGACCTGCGCATAGAAGCCATTCGAGGAAATGTGGACACGCGCTTGCGCAAGCTGCGACAAGGTCAATACGACGCCATCATGCTGGCTGCGGCGGGGCTGAAGCGGCTTGGTTTGGAGGACGAGATCGCGGAGCTTCTCGATCCAGAGCGGGTGTGTCCGGCGGCGGGGCAGGGCGCGCTGGCGGTTGAGACGCGCAGCAACGATGCCACCGCGGAAATTTGCCGCCGCCTGAATCATGAGGAGAGCAGTGTGTCGGTTACGTGCGAGCGGGCTGCTCTGGCAGCGCTCGGTGGCGGATGTCAACTGCCGGTAGGCGCATTTGCTTGTCCCGCGGGAGGCGGCCTGAGCGTCATGGCGGCGGTGGTAGCAAAGGATGGATCGCGGTGCCTTCGTGCGCAGCTCACCGGCTCTTGGGATAGCCCCGAAGATCTGGGACGGGCGGTTGCTGAGGAGCTGTTGGCCCAGGGCGCCCGGAGCATTCTGGCGGAACACAGTTAAGTGTCGAGCCTTGACGGTTTGCGGATTGTGGTTACGCGCGCCGCTCATCAGGCGGAAGAGCTGGCGCGGCCCTTGCGCGAGCATGGCGCAACGGTCGTCCTGCTTCCGATGATCGAAATCGTGCCGCCGGAGGATGAAGGTCCGCTGCGCGAAGCGGCTGCCCAGTGCGACGCTTATGACTGGATCGTGTTCACAAGCGCGAATGCTGTGCGCGCATTTGCGGCTGAATTGCCGCCTGAAGGACTCGAAACGAAGGCGCGCATCGCAGTTATCGGGACGGCCACCCGGGAGGCCGCAGAAGGGGTTGGATTGCGGGTGACGCTGATGCCGGAGAAGTTCGTAGGGGAAGCGCTTCGAGATGCGTTTGCAAACGAGGACTTGAATGATAAACGCGTGCTGATCCCGAGCGCGGCGGTTGCGCGAGATCTGTTGCCGGACGCGCTGCGAGAACTGGGCGCCCGGGTGGAAGTGGTCGGAGCATACCGCAGCGCCGTACCGAAGAACGCTGAGCAGAGGGCGCGCGGCGTGTTCCAAGAACCTTTTCCCGATTGGGTAACTTTCGCGAGTCCCTCCGCGGTGAACTATCTGCAACCGCTGGTAGGGACGGCAGCCCTTAGTAGAGTGAAAATTGCCGTAATCGGGCCAGTGACGGCTGAGGCGGTGCGGAGGTACGGGCTGGCTCCCACGGCCGAGGCGGCCCTGCAAACCGGCGAAGGTCTGGTTCGGGCAATCCTCGAGAAGAACTGAATATGCCCTGGACGCATCGCAGTTTTTGGCTCGGACCGCTATTGATCGCGGCGATTCTGCTTCTGCTCGCCCTCATCGTTTCAAAGACGCGATTGCGCGAAATTTATCTGCGGCAATTGGGAGAAAGCCGCCGCGAGCGCCTGTTCCTGTCCTCGGTAGGTTTCTTCACCGCCGTACTCGTGGTTCGGGCAATCACCATCGCGATTCACAACGACATCGGCCCGTTTCACAACGTCAGCATGCACGGACGGCACATTCACCATTTGGTGTGGGGAATCCTTGGACTGTTGCTCGTCGGCTACATGTGGCTACTGCAGATTGGCACCGGACAGGGCCCCTCGCGGCGCTGGGCAGGCGCTTTCACATCGCTGCTATTTGGCGTAGCAGCGGCGCTGACATTAGATGAATTTGCACTCTGGCTGAACCTGAGCGATGTGTATTGGGAACGGCAAGGACGGGAGAGCTACGAGGCGATGGCATTGTTCGGCGGCTTGCTCGGTATGGGGGTGTTTGGCGCGCCGTTTCTGAGAGGAATCGCGCGGGAGTTTGGGCGTTCCTCAAGGTCGCCGATCACCAAGTCTTAGTAGCCGAAAACACCCTGACGAAGGCGTTCGGTGAATTCTTCGGGCGATTGAGAGGGGTCCAATTGAAGAATATCGCCTAGAGAAACGGTGATCTTGCCGGAGCGAAACCAGCGCTCATGGCGAGCTTTGATTTCCCCCAGGCCGCCCAGGTGAACCGGCAAAGCGGGCACGCCGAGCTCTTTCCATAGCAGCCCCGCGCCCGACTTAAAGGGCTTTGGCGTGCCGTCATCGGAGCGGCGGCCTTCGGGGAAGGCGATCACGCTGTACCTGCGATCGATCGCCTCTCCAGCATGGCGGAAACTACGGCGAAAGCCGCTGTACTGCGGAAGGGGAAAAACGTTAAACAGTGCTGTGATCAGGAAATAGGCGATCGGAGCCACGAGGTTCAAGAACCAATGCCCCTGGTTGCGGCCGCGTTTGAAGTCGAGCAGCATCTCACCCGACATGGCGATCGCAACCCTCCGGCGCACGCGGCCGGGCAAAGCGTAGAGAATGAAGGCCGCGTCGTAGGACGTGATGTGGTTGCAGACGATGAACAACGGAGTGGAGGGCCACTCACGAACCTGGCTGGTGACCTTGGGTTTCGCGAGGAACCAAACCAGCGGCTGGGCAATGCATTCGAGGAATGTAGCCCGAATTATCTGCTGAATCGGATTCCATGGCCAATGCGGATACGTATGTTCAGGCCGCCTTGTCTGAGGCCCTGCCTGCGATGGCGCATCCCGGACGAGCTTTTGAATGTCTTCTTCCGTTTGGACCTGCTGCAAAGCGGCGTCGTCGAGGGAAACCCCGTACCGTTGCTCTAGCTGAGCTTGCAATTGCACGCGCCCGAGGCTATCGAGATTCAGATCGCTCGATCCCACGGTTCCAGCGGCACCATCCGAGGAGACTTCGCCGGCCGAGATCCTCCTCGCTACTTCGCGCTTTAGAACTTTACCGGTTGAGGTGCGGGGTAGATCGGCCTCGGGCCACACGATCCAGCGGCGAATCTGCTGAAATTCGGCAAGTTCCTGGTTAGCGCCGTTCACCGCCGCGGCGGGATCGGAATTCGCGTTCATTAGCACTACGCCCAGCGGTTCCGGTCCGTGTTCGGCGGAGGTTTCGATCACCGCCGCCGCTTTCACCCCGGGCTGCCGCTGCAAGGAACTTTCAAGGTCCTCCGGATAAATGTTCAAACCCGAGGAGGTGACGATCACGTCCTTCTTTCGGCCTCTGAATCGCAGGTTTCCTTCTTTGTCGAATTCGGCAAGATCACCGGTAGCGAGCCACTCCTCGTCCCGCTTCTGAAGACCACCGCGCTGCCAAGTGGAGTTCGCAATTGTGTCCCCGCGCACCAGGACTTCGCCCGCGTCGGTGAGTTTCACTTCCCGGCCAGGCAACACCTTGCCGATGGTTCCTTCCGCCGCATGGAAGGGATGATTGAGGCTGACCAACGCGGTGGTTTCGGTCATGCCATAACCTTGCACTACCAGGAAACCGAGCGAATTCCAAAACTGCTCGCCGCCAGGCGAGAGAGCCGCGCCGCCGCAGACGAAAGTCCAGAATTTCAACCCGAACAGGCGATGGATATCGCGATATCGCCACCAGCGCTTCCAGGCGCTGAGCTTGGGAGCGGCCGCGAGTCGTTGTTCCAGGTCCGGAGTGCGAGCGGTTACATACTCGCGCATGAGGTCCAGGACGCGCGGCACGCCGGCGAGCAGGGATATGCGCTCCTGATGAATTTGCTCGGCGAGCTCGGACGGAACCAGGCGCGACTGAAAGTGCAATTCCGCCGCCAGCAGCGGAGGAATCCACAGGCCCATGAATTGACCGAAGACGTGACTCAGAGGAAGCGTGTGCAGAATGCGGATCGGATGAAAGATCGATTCATATTTGAGATACTTCTGCATTTCGTGCTCGATCGGCTCGAGACTGGCGAGAACGTTTCTGTGTGTATGAACGATTCCTTTCGGCTCGCCGGTGGTGCCCGACGTGAAAACGATCTGCAAGGCATCGCCCTCAGCGAGACCGCCGATCGTATCTGCCGTCCTGGTTGAGAGCAACCGTTCAAAATCGCCGAAGGAGAGTGCCGGGCAGGCCCTTCCGAGCGAGTTCAGCTTCTCGCGGGAGCCGGTGACTAGCTTGGGCGACACGTCCTGCGCCACGCGCCTGGCGAAATCGGGAGAGCCGGCCATATCAATGGGCACGGGAAGAACTCCGCGAAGAATGCAACCGAAAAATGCGGCGACCCATTCGGCTCTGTTCTCGCCCCAGAGCAGGACGCGATCCCCTTTGCGAATATCACGACACTCGAGCTCCGCGGCAAACCGGCGGGCCAAGAGTGCGAGCTCGCCGTAGCTGGTCCGCTGTTGCCGCAACCCGATCGGAGCCACAATTGCCGTCTGCTTGCCGTTACGTTCGAAGTCGCCGACGAGGGAAGCGAGATTCAGGCGCTGCCACAATTTCAGGCTACGATGATTTGGATTTGATCCCCGGATAGTAGCCCTCGCGAGCCTGGACGACCAACCCTTTCTGCTTCACTGTGAGCTGGATATGCCTGAACGCAGTATCGCTGGCGGGCCGGTCCGGCGTGTAGCCAATGCTGTATTGATTCCGCAGCTCTTCTTCGATTTCGCTGTAAATCTGATCGACGGATTTCTTCTTACCGGCCTCGAAGTAGCTGCCGCCGGTTTCCTTCGAGATCTGCTGAAGAACCTTTTTGCCGTCCGGCCGGTTCTCCACGGGGCCGCGGCCATACGGGCCGCCTCCTCTGCCGCCGCCCCAGCCTCCTCCTCCGTAACCGCCGTGCCGGCCCATACCGGGCGCCCCAAATCCGGTATGACTGAACTGTTCATCATCGGCAATGCGAACCGCATAGGCCAGCGTGTCCGCCCTCTGCGCGGAATCGATCGCTTCGTTCAGTGAGAGTTTGCTGCCGCGATCTTCGCCGTCGGTGAGAAGGATGAGCGCCTTTCGCCCACTCTGCTCCGCCATCAGATCATGCGAGGCGAGATACACGGCATCGTATAGCGTCGTGCCACCGCCGTGCATACCGCCTCGCCCTCCGCCGTGTCCGCCCCATCCGCCGCCCTGAGGATATCCGGAGCCTCCAGATTGCGATCCGCCGGATGGATCGTTCGCGCTCTTCCATTGCGGCTTGTCGATAGCGTCCAGCGCCTTTTCGAGCCGCTCGCGGGAAGAGGTCAGATCCTGAAGAAGCTCCACCTCGCGATCGAAATGAATTAGAAACGCTTTGTCGCGATCCGGACGAAGAACCTGCTCGAAGAATGTACGGCTGGCATCGCGCTCGGTTCCGAGCATCCGGCGCTCGCTTCCGCTGGTATCGACGAGCAGCCCCAGGGTGAGCGGCAAATCACTCTGCTGCGAGAAATAGCGGATCGTTTGCGGGCGGCCGTCCTCCTGCACAGCGAAATCGTCACGAGTCAGATCGCGGACTATTTTCCCGTTCTTGTCCCGAACTGTCGCGAACACGTTCACGACGTTTACGTCGGTCGAGAATGCGGGCTCTTGCGGCTGCTGAGCCAAGAGTAAACGCCTGGTAGCTATTAACGATAAGCCCGACAGGAGCGCAGAACGCCTGGAGACTGGCCGTTCCTTGTGGTTCATTCCCTGAAAGGGATGCGGCGGGTGAAACCGAGGTTTCCGATTCTAGCTACGTGGTTCGCTACTTGCCGGAACCTGCAGCCTGGGCACGCAGAACGGGCTGCTTCTCATGGGCAGTTTTCGGCTCCAGATCAGCGTGATTCAACTGGTGCAGAACAGCGGGGCCGCGCCTCGGTGCAGGGGTGGAGATCTCGTTTAGGAACACCAGCGAAGATGGTGTTGCAGCGGCGATGTGAATTCCGTGCCTGTAGAGCTCCGCCAGGACCTTGCGGCCGTTGTTGTCGTACCCGCTCAGACGAGATATGTCTACGGTCACTTTCCGCGCATGGGCCTCATTGAGAACTGCCTTCCAGGTTGCCTGTACTTCGAACACAATGTCGCCTGCAAACCGGCCTGCAATCTCGATTCGGAATTGGTCCGCTCGATCGTGGATTTTGATAGTAGCCATTACGTCGCCTTTCTAAGGACTCGAAAAATATCAGATAGGCTTCGTGGGAGATTGACGATCGTTAACTTTCGACCGAAAAATCCACAACTTAACAATTATTAATGTTAGCATGCCCGATCGTCGCTAATACGGACCTGCGGGTAACAAATAGAGGAAACCGCTCATCTCCGGTTTGTCACCTGATCGGATCTTGGGAGGATCACTGTACCAGAATGATTACGAAAGTGCTTCCGGGCGCGCCGTACCCGCAGGGTGCGACGTGGGATGGAACCGGAGTGAACTTTGCCCTCTATTCAGAACAAGCCACTCGTGTCGAACTCTGCCTATTTGACGAACTCGGGACGGCGGAGCACGATACGGTCGAACTGCCCGAATCTACGGGCCATGTATGGCACGGGTACCTGCCCGGTGTTACCATCGGCCAGCTTTACGGGTACCGAGTTCACGGAGAGTACAGACCCGAGATGGGTTTACGATTCAATCCGGCAAAGCTCCTGATAGATCCATATGCCACGGCCATTGCCGGCGAAGTGGGTTGGAATTATGCGATTTTTGGCTACAAGCTGGGAGACCCGCGGGCCGACTTGAGTTGCGATGCGCAAGACGATGCCGCCGGAATGCCCAAATGCGTTGTGACCACTTCGCACTTCGACTGGCAGAATGACCGTTCGCCTCAAATTCCGCTACACGACTCGATCATTTACGAAGCCCACGTCAAAGGGATGACGGCGCAGCATCCGAACGTTCCCAATGACCTGCGTGGCACTTATCTGGGTTTGGCAAGCCAGCCGATGATCGAGTATTTCAAGAAACTCGGAGTCACGACGATCGAGCTGATGCCGGTCCACGACTTTCTCGATGACAAACATCTGTTGGACATTGGCCTGCGTAACTATTGGGGCTACAACACGACCAATTATTTTTCTCCCGCGGCCCGCTATTCGAGCTCAGGAGACATGGGCCAGCAGATCGGCGAATTCAAAACGATGGTTCGCGAACTGCACCGGGCGGGACTGGAAGTGATTCTGGACGTGGTGTACAACCACACTTCTGAAGGCAACCACATGGGGCCGACTCTGAGCTTCCGCGGGATCGACAACACCACGTACTACCGCGTGGTAGCGGATGAACCCCGTTATTACATGGATTACACGGGTACGGGCAATACGCTGAACATGCGGCATCCCCAGGTGCTGAAGTTGGTGATGGACAGCCTTCGGTATTGGGTGCTGGACATGCATGTAGACGGATTCCGTTTTGATCTTGCGTCTGCGCTGGCGCGAGAGCTTCATGATGTGGACCGTCTGTCGGCGTTCTTCGACGTCATCAATCAGGATCCTGTTTTGTCGAAAGTGAAGTTGATCGCGGAACCATGGGATGTCGGCGAGGGCGGCTATCAAGTGGGGCAGTTTCCCTCGTTATGGGCTGAGTGGAACGGCAAGTATCGCGACGTGGTTCGCCGGTACTGGAAGGGAGACGATGGGCAACTTGCGGAACTAGGATATCGTTTGACCGGCAGCAGCGACTTGTATGAGCGGAACGGGCGGCGTCCGTCCGCCAGCATCAACTTCGTCACGGCGCACGATGGATTTACGCTGAGCGATCTGGTCAGTTACAACCAGAAGCACAATGAAGCGAACGGGGAAGGCAACAAGGACGGAGCGAACGACAATCATTCCTGGAACCATGGCGTGGAGGGTGAAACGGAGGACCAGCGTATCAATTGGCTCCGTCACCGCGAAGAGCGTAATTTCTTAACTACTCTGCTGGTTTCGCAAGGCGTACCGATGATCTGCGGAGGTGATGAGATCGGCCGCACACAGAAGGGCAATAATAACGCGTATGCGCAGGATAACGAGATCAGTTGGTTGGATTGGGATCTCGATGACCAGTGCAAAGCGTTACTGGAATTCACAACCACGCTGATCGACTTGCGCAAGAAGCATCCTAACTTACGCCGGCGAAAGTTTTTCCAGGATCGGAAGATCAGCCCGAGCACGGCGGCGAAGCACAAAGTCGGCACCCAGGAGATACGCGATATTTGCTGGTACCGGCCGGATGGGCAGGAGATGACCGAAGACGAGTGGAATGCTGGGTGGGTGCGCTGCCTAGGCCTGCTGCTGAGCGGTAGAACGCTGAGTGATGTGGACCGGCACGGCGAGCCCGTCCATGACGATACGTTCCTGTTTTGTTTGAACCCGCATCATGAGCCCATTCAATTTTATGTTCCACGTACGGCCGAAGATTGCCACTGGGAGGCTGTCATAGACACGCAGTATGCGTCGTTGGAGAAACCGGTCGAGATTCATGCCGGCGAAGCATACGAAATGAAAGAGCACTCGGCAGTGCTATTCCGTGAAGTGGAAACAAAAGTCTTGCCGGAGGCCGAAGTTGAGGAACAGATACGGAAGAGGCATACCGTTGAGCTGAGGCACGAACGCAAGGACGAGGCACAGGTTAAGGGCCAATGAGCGGGGTTAATCGTAAACTCCGTATACAAACCACTCGCGGCTTTGCGATTCCTGATAGATACGGTATAAGGCGCCATCATCCAGCGCGACATCCCATTCTTCGCGGCTCCAGGAGGTAGCAGTCCACCATTCGCCGGAGGTTTTCCAGGGGCCCGCGAGCTGGATGACGTTTCCTTTTACGCCTGAAGCAACCACATTTTTGGGTGCGTATTTCACCACGCGGACGCGGGCGTGCAATGCCGGACGGAACAGGCGCATGGCGAGCCGCAGAATCTCGGGATTATTATTCTCGATCGGAGTTGCAGGCTGCACGGCTAAAGTAGTCATCTCAAGTGCATCGGGACGGTGCGTATTCAACAACCTCGGTGTTCCAACGTTCTCTTTCCCGACCATGGCCGCGATGCGCGCCAGCGTCACTTGCAATTTATCGGGAGCAGGAGTGGGTGGGAGAAAAAGGCCGTCTTGCACACGCCTGGGTTCGACCGGCGCGAGGCACAAAGTAAACGCGACGACAGCGGCTTCGGGCGGATGCCGCTCCAGATGAAGCTGGAGCAGTTTTAACATCGTGCGGCTCTCATCGAGAGGGACCGGAAATTCGAGTTCGCAGCGATAATCCTTCTTTTCTTCCAATTCAAAATATGCGGCGAGCAGACGCGCTGCTCTCGATTGTGACCGCAGACGGCCACAGAGATCGGTCAGAACCCTGCCGAGCAGGAATAATAATGGCTCGAGCAGATGTAAAGGATGTTCGAGTAACAACCGCTCTTCATAGCTTGTGGCGATGCCGGCCGTACGTAAGGGGCGCTGAATAGTTCCGCAAGCCAAATTGCGGAGATAAATTCCGGAGTTGCCTAATCGCTCAGCGACACCCTGCTCAGGGAGCGCCGCCAGATCTTCACAAGTTTTCACGCCCCAGCGATGCAGGACTTGCAGCAGATCGGGATCGATGGCGAGGCCATGGGCGAATAGCGCCACGAGAGGAAGGGGACCAAGTTTCAGCCGTTCCTCGCCTGGATTTACCAGCGTGACACCCGGACAGTTGCGGGCCAGCAGAACAGCCGTATCCGGATTTGCCGTGATAGCGAGATGCGCTTGTAGTTTGCGTTGATAGCCGACGCGGCAGAGCTCAGACACGATCTGGCTTGGGGAGCCCAGCAGTCTACGCAAGGCGTCGATAGAAAAGACGACTGTGTCACCGGAAGTTTGTTCGGCAACGGGCGAAAACTCTAAAGCCAGCTCCAGCAGATCGGCGGAGTTGCAACCGGAAGCGTACAGGCAGGCGTACATCTTAGGCGCTCATTTTGAGGAAAAGTGATTCCGGTCGAACCACTGTTCCTTTGCGCAAGATGGCGTTGACTTCCAGCCCGCGAAGCAGTCGGTGTAGCGCTGTTCCTGCCCAATGAAACACATTTGGTTTTAGTTGTAATTGATTGTTGGAACAGGATCTTGCCTGAATTGAATCCGCGCATACTAGCAGGATGGTAGGAGTGTGCTCAATAGCTCGACGAAAGCGATACCAGTAGGACAGTGGAATCCGGTTCAAGATGCGCGCATTAGCTTCACACAAATCCAGGAGTACGACTCCGAAGCCTCCCGCATGGAGGAGCAAATCGGCTGCACGAATGGCGTGTTCGGCATTTCCGCGGGAACGAACCCAAACCAATTTTTCCAAACGAACTCCGGCAGAGGCGGCGCAAACCGGGGAGAAACTATCGTAGAGGTCAATCACCGCGCACACTTCGCTCTGGACGGTAGCTTGCGCCAGAATTTGCAAGCAAAGAGACAAACGGCCGGAAGAGCGTGGACCATAAATTTCGGCGATACTGCCCCGCGCAATACCCTTCGGAAATATTTTTATTAAGCTGCGTGGGACAAGAGAGATAAACTGCGATTCTTCAGGTATTGAAGGAAGTTCTGAGGCAACGCGAAGCCGAGCGATATTCGCCATGTATTCGCCATCTATTAGTCTGCTTCAAATCTATCGAAAAAATCAACCGGGAGGAGGAAGGCGGAAAGCACTAATGTGCTTTTGTATCGTTATACGATAAAAGTGTGGGTACTACATCCGAAGATACTATTGTTTCCGCTGCCGCTTATCAGCAGCTTGCCGAATTCCGATCTCATATCCGATGCTTCTTGCATTTCAGTGAACAGGCCGTTCGCTCGGCGGGTATTGAGCCCCAACAGCATCAACTTCTGCTGGCAGTGAAGGGATTACCGGAAGGCGTTCGCCCGACGGTAACGGCCCTGGCAAACCGCCTTTGCCTGAAACATCACAGTACTGTCGAGTTAATTAACCGGCTTGAGCAACGCGGCGCCGTCGTCCGGCACCCCAGCGAGCATGACCGTCGTGAGGTTTTGATTGCCCTGACACCCTTCGGCGAGGAAGTGCTTGAGAAGTTATCGGTTCTGCATTGGCAGGAACTGCAATCGCTCGCTCCAGCTCTATCGACAGCGCTGGAAACAATCGTGAGCCATACTCCTCAGACACTACAGAGGTCCGCATGATCGCGGCACTCATAAATCTGTTCAAACCAAAACACAAGACCAAGCATTTATCGGAAGAACTGGGCGACTTCACAACAACCGTTGAAGTCATACCCATTTCGGTGATGGCGATCCTGATTGGCATCATCGCGTCGTACGTGGCGTGGTTTCTGTTGAAGCTGATCGGACTCTTCACCAACCTTTTCTATTACCAGCGCATCGACACGGCGCTGTCCTCTCCAGCCGGCAATCACCTGGGCGTATTTGCCATCGCGGTACCAGTAATCGGTTCGCTGATAGTCGGCCTCATGGCGCGCTATGGATCCGAGCGGATCAGGGGGCACGGCATTCCTGAAGCGATCGAATCGATCTTGATGAATGGAAGCCGCGTACATCCGAGACTTGCGATTTTGAAACCGGTCTCGGCCGCCATTTCCATCGGTTCCGGCGGCCCGTTTGGGGCCGAGGGCCCAATCATTATGACGGGCGGGGCCTTCGGGTCGATGATCGCGCAGTTTTTTCATCTGACCAGCGCCGAGCGCAAGACCTTGCTGGTGGCGGGCGCGGCAGCAGGCATGTCGGCGACGTTCGCCTCTCCGCTGGCGGCCACGCTACTGGCCGTGGAACTACTGCTTTTCGAGTGGAAGCCTCGCAGCGCGATTCCAGTCGCCTTGGCAAGCGCTACCGCAGGAGCCGCGCGCCGCTACATTCTCGGCATGGGACCGCTATTTCCGGTGCCCTCTCATCCGGCTTTTATCGGCCCCATGGGACTGTTCGGTTGTCTCGTGGTTGGCATCGCCGCGGGAGCGCTCTCCGCCCTGCTCACAGTGGGTGTTTACGCGGCGGAAGATCTTTTTCAAAAATTGCCCATTCATTGGATGTGGTGGCCGGCAATTGGCGGCCTATTCGTGGGCATCGGCGGACTTATTTTTCCGCAAGCGCTGGGCGTAGGGTACGACACGATTGGCCTGCTGCTGCGCGGTAACGTGGCCTTCCACTTCATCCTGGGCGTGCTGCTGGTGAAATCTCTCATCTGGATCATTTCGTTGGGATCGGGCACGTCGGGCGGGGTACTGGCGCCGTTGCTGATGATGGGGGCGGCTCTTGGGGGCGTCGCCGGCATGTTTCTGCCTCATTTCGGCCAGGGGTTTTGGCCGTTGGTCAGCATGGGAGCCATTTTGGGAGGCACAATGCGATCGCCGTTCACTGGGATCGTGTTTGCGATCGAGTTGACGCACGACTTCAACATGCTCCTGCCGTTGATCGTGGCCAGCTTTTTGGCGCATGCATTTACGGTGCTGACTCTGAAGCGCTCCATTCTGACGGAGAAGATTTC
>JAFATG010000147.1 GCA_019244055.1 Acidobacteriaceae bacterium
CTCAAATCGTAGAGGGGTTTGGCATCGGTGATTTTCATCCACGGCCTATCCGTCGCCTCCAATTGTCGCTGAGCAGCATCGGCCTGCCGTGTAACTTGTACGAGCGTGCGGTAGGTGAGAATAGCGAGAGCAAGGGCGACCAATACAGCAGCGATCTGCAATGTTTTTTTGGTCGCTCGCCATATTTTCTTCCCAGCACCCTGACGGCCCTTGGAGCGATAGTATTCGCGTGCTTCTTCTGGCAACTCCAAAGTCGTGCGTATGGCTACTGGTGGTTGTGGCTGACCGTTGCGATCTGTGGGCTTGGTCTGTTCGCGTATGGCTTCAATATGCTTGTCGAGCGAAGCCTTCAATGAGGTCAGGTCCGCACGAAGGCCAGTAAGGGTATTCAGGATGGCTTGTGCAAAGTCGCGTTCCCGGCGCTCTTTTCCCGTCATGCAAACCGTGCATGATATCAGTACAAAATTGCCTATTTTATCTGGATGATCCGGGGGGGCTAAAGGCAGGGTCTCGTAGTGGCTTGACGATTAGCTGAACAGCATCATCGACGTTTATCGGATCACCCTGGTGTAAGAGGTGGATGTTGTCTCTGTCGTCTACTTTAAAGTCCAAGCAGTCGCTCCAGGATACGGCATTCGCTAGGTCTGCCTTCTGATATGTGTAGTCGATCTTGATGAGCCGCTTCGCTGGCATCTCGACGAGGACTTTCACTTGTGGGAACGCCACCTTTCGAAGAGAAATATGGCCGTTCTCGCAATTAATTTCAGCGGCTATTTTGAATGCAGTGAGGCCAAATTCAGGTGTTGCATAAAGTGCGTTGTGCGAGGTCACAACAGAACTAACTCGGTCACATATCCGCTCCCAGAGAATGGGTCGTTTGACCTTTGCAACATTCTCTCGATGTAGTTGGAGGTCTTCCTCTCGTGTCATTACTGCTGCTCATTCACAGGGTAGCGTGAGCCAACGGCAGCCCATGAAAAAAGCAACCGTGACATCATAACAGCATGGGGAGCCAGCGCGAAGAACTCGAAAAGCTCGCCGCAAAGTCGCTCAAAGGCGACGAAGCGGCCAAGCGCTTCGATGCGGTGGTCAGTAAGGTTCTCTCTGTGCCACGCGAAGAACTTCTCAGGCGCCAAGCTGAATATAAACGCACCACACACCTACGTGGAAAGAAACGCGGACCAAAGCCTAAGCAGCCCGTTTCCCCCGTTGTTGACGAGGGAATGGACAGAACTTCGGAACAACCGGAAGCCTAGAAAGTTCCCTCTTGCTTTTGCTCCTCCTTCCCGGTTAGTTCCCGGTAAGTTAATCGGCGACCTACGATTTGAGAACACAGCGTCTCGAAGCGTTCTGCATCGCTGATCGGTTCACCGTCTGCGTGTCGGCGATTGTTATACCGGAAAGCCTGCTCATCGACATACCGGAACAGGTGAAAAGGCTCAACGGCAATGTAGGTTCCGCCGATACCACGCTTCAACAATGACCAGAAGTTTTCGAGCGTATTAGTGTGAACGTTCCCATCAACGTATTGGTTGAGATGCCGAACCACCTGCATTTCAAATTCGCCGTTGATGTTCCACTTCTCGCCGTGCTCGTCACAATAAAGGACTGCATCTTTGGCCACATGAGCCGCGACCTCGGGGAGCATTGTTCCCTTTTTTCGGTCAGCAATAACGGTTGCACGAACGCGCTTTTGTTTACCTTCGGAAGCGCGTTCCAGCACTCCCATGACGATAGTCTTATTGCCGGTGTCAATGTAGCCGTGCTTCATAACGCGCTTCTTGCGGTCAGCATGCATGTTTCGCGCTTTCCCGCCGATGAACGTTTCATCGACTTCGACCTCACCACCGAGCATTCCTCCAGTGAGATCATCCTGCATGGCAAGACGCGCACGCTGCAGCATGAACCAAGCGGTTTTTTGTGCCACACCCAATGCGCGATGCACTTCCCACGAACTAATCCCGTTGCGGCAGTTCGCGATGAGCCACAGCACCGGGAGCCAGTTGTCGAGACCGATTGGGGAATCTTCCATGATCGTTCCGACCTTGATAGAGAACTGGCGTTTTGGATGTTTGGAAGTGCATTGGAAGCGCTTCTGTTTTGCTAGAAAGCTAACCTTGTTGCTGCCGCACGTCGGACACTTCACGACGCCATCAGGCCAGCGCTGGGCTGCTAGATACGCGATACAGTTAGACTCGTTTTTGAAGAACTCAACCGCTTCAAGGAGTGTCTTTGGCCCCGTTTCCATGAATCTAGTATGCGCCAATTCCGTTGATTAGTCAAGGTTATTATTGCCAGATTTCGACAGTGTATTCGGGTAGCATTTTCGAGTCAGCCTTTCATTTCCGACAGCGACAGAGGACTCCATGATTTCGCAAGAAAAGAACGCGGCCGTGACTCGGGGCCTGCGCGAGGCTTTCGGTGTAACCACGTTCGAAGATATACGCGACCTGACCATAAGCCCAACTTCGGACCTTGTCTTTCGCATTGTCGTGCAAGGATCTCCATTCCTATTGCGCATCATCAAGCGGGTAGCCGATCCTACGTGCCACTTCACATGCATGAAAGCGGCGGCTGAAGGAGGTCTGGCGCCGCATGTGTGGTATACCAGCGCAGAAGATCGCCTTTCCATCACTGATTTCGTGGAGGCGGTACCCTTTCCGGTAGCCGAAGCGCTTATTCGGGTGCCCAAGGCGCTGCAGGCCCTGAACGCCCTACCGCCGTTTCCCACAAGGGCGAATCACCTCAATACCTCATGCACGTTCCTACTGAACAAAGGGCCGGCCCTGGACGGATTCATCCAGAGGTTTCAGGCGGCAAACGTTCTACCCAGAGCCGAGAGCGAGGAACTTCTCGCTCGATACACGCAAGTGGCTGATCTCTACTCGCGGCACGATGCGGACATGGTGTCGAGTCACAACGACCTGTTCAAACCTGACAACATCCTTTTCGACGGACACCGCGCGTGGCTGGTGGACTGGGAAGCAGCTTTCCTGAACGATCGGTATGCCGACCTGGCGGTGGTTGCGAATTTGGTCGTCAACAGTGACGCTGAGGAAAAGGTTTATCTTCAGGAGTATTTTGGACAACCGCCTGATGAGTACCAACAAGCCCGGTTCTTCCTGATGCAGCAGGTCAGCCACATCTTCTACGCCATGGCCTTCCTGTTACTGGGTTCGTCGGGCAAGCCCGTAAATGAGGGTCGGAGCGCGCCCGAATTCAGGGAGTTTCATCGGCGCATCTGGGCGGGCGAGGTCAATCTGCGGGACAACGACACCAAAACCATCTATGGCAGGGTTCATTTGGAACAGCTCTTACAAAACGTGCGGCAAGCACGATTTGACGAAGCATTGCGAATCGTCTCGGATCGGTATGCGCGGTCCTAAGGTGTGTGCCAGGTACTGCCCGTAACTCCTGGGTTGCAAACGACATAACGAAACGATATTGTTTGAGGAGCGGTACCTTTAAAGGAGCGGCATGGCTTCCACAGTCTGGAAAGGCTATATTACCTTCGGTCTAATAACGATTCCGGTGCGCCTTTATGCAGCGGCGCGGACGGAGCGAGTGGGCTTCAATCAGATCCATCAGCCTTGCGGAGGACGCATTAAGCAGCAGACGTTCTGCCCGCAATGTGAACGCACGGTAGAACGAAGCGAACTGGTGAAGGGGTACGAGGTCGAGAAAGACCGTTACGTGATCGTGAGCGATGAGGAGGTCAAGAGCATCGCGCCCCCATCGAGCGACAACATGGAGATCGTCGAGTTCGTGAAGGCGGAGGGGATCGATCCGATTTACTTCGATGCTTCCTATTTCATGGTTCCCGAAGACGCCGGCAAGAAAGCGTATCACCTGCTGTACGAAACGATGCGGAAATCCGGGTACAGCGCGGTGGCGAAAATTACCATGCATCAGCGCGAGTACACCGTGATCGTGCGACCACACGCGGACGGACTGCTACTTCACACCGTTTTCTATCCGGAAGAGGTGCGTGAAGTTCCCGAATTCCAGCGCGATGAGAGCGTGACCGTGAAGCCGCAGGAAGTGGCGTTGGCCGAAAAACTGGTAGAGGGACTGGCTGCCGATTTCGATCCGTCGAAGTATCACGATGACTACCAGAAGCGGCTGATGGAGATGATCGAAGCGAAACGCGAAGGGCTGAGCGTCCCAACGGAAGCGCCGAAGAGACGCGCTCCGGTCATCGATCTCATGCAGGCGCTGCAGAAGAGCCTCGGCGAACTGCCGAGGAAGCCGGCGGCGAAGGCGGCCGGGAACGAAGAGGCTGCCACTGCGCCTGCGGCGAAGAAGCAGACGGGCGGAAAGCGCACGGCACGAACGGCACACGGCTAGCCCGAAGTGAGCGAGCCGCAAGCTAGCGGGGCGGAATCCGAACGGCTTCTAGCCCGGCGCCTCGGCGTGTTCGACACGACGATGATCGTCATGGGCGGCATCATCGGATCGGGCATTTTCGTCAACCCGTACGTTGTTGCGCGGCAGGTCCACACTGGGTTCCTGATCCTGGGTGCATGGGTGGCCGGTGGACTGGTGGCGCTCGCGGGAGCCTTCATCTATGCGGAACTCGCCGTGTTGCGGCCCAACCTGGGTGGCCAGTACGCGTACCTGCGGGAAGCGTATCATCCGGCCCTCGCGTTTCTGTATGGCTGGGCGCTGCTGCTGGTCATGCAGACCGGCGGGATGGCGGCGGTGGCGGTCACGTTTGTTCGCTACGCGAAAGACCTGGTGGCGATTCCTCTTCCCGACGGGCTGGTTGCCACGGGCGTGCTGGCCGCATTGACCGTGGTGAATTGCCTGGGCGTGCGGACCGGCAGTGCGGTGCAGAGCACATTGATGGTGTTGAAGATCGCGGCGATCGCAGTCTTGATTGGCGTGGGATTCAGCGCCAAGGCGATGGATCGAGCGGGCACGAGTGTAAACGAGCCGTTCCGTCCGGAGTTTCTGGTCATGTTCGGAGCGGCGGTCGTGCCGGTGCTGTTTGCGTATGGCGGATGGCAGACGGCCAGCTTTATGACCGGTGAGATGCGGGATCCCAGGCGGGATCTGGCGCGGGCGCTTCTGTTCGGCGTTCTCGGCGTGACGACGATCTATATCAGCGTCAATGTGGTTTGCCTGCGCACCCTGGGTCCGGCAGGATTAGCGGCGACAGTAACGCCCGCGTACACGGTGATGCAGAGCGCTATCGGCACAGGGGGAGCGGTTTTCATGGCCCTGGCGATTTCGGTTTCGACGCTCGGATTCCTAAGCCAGGGTATGTTGACCGCTCCGCGAATCTATTTCGCGATGGCGAGCGACGGGCTCTTTTTCCGGTTTATTGCCTGGGTCCCAAAGAGTACGCGGGTACCGGCGGCAGCGATTATTTTGCAGGGCGTGCTCGCCTCGATCATTGCGCTGGCAGGTGGGTACGAGCAGATTTTGAATTACGTGGTCTCGATCGATTTCATCTTCTTCGGATTAACAGGACTCTCGCTGTTCTTTTTCAGGCGAAGAATAGGAGCGGCGCCGGAGCATCGCACGCCGGGCCATCCATTCACGACCTTTTTTTTCGTGAGCGCCTGCTGGTTGGTGGTGCTGGCAACCTTCTATCACTACCCGCAGAACAGCCTGGTTGGGCTCGGTTTGCTATTGCTCGGAATACCTGTCTACTTTTATTGGAGCCGGAGGAAAACACTTGCGAACGGCTAACCGGACTATGGGTTCGGCGTACATGGATTGGGTAAAGACACAAACGCATGCAGCATTTAACCTGGCGAACAGCGGGGTGAAGAGTTACCCGCTTTCCGGATTGCCGGTGGATTTTCAGGCGCTGACATTGAGCGGGCCGGGCGCATACGGGTACGCACCGTTGGTAAACGCTATCGCGGCGAAATGTAAGGTGGCGCCCGAGAACGTGGCCACGGCGCAGGGCACCTCGATGGCGAATTACCTCGCCATGGCGACAGCGCTGGAGCCCGGGGATGACGTTCTGATAGAGCATCCCGCGTATCCGCTGCTTTGGGAAACGGCAGAGTATCTCGGCGCTAGCGTGAGATTCTTTGAGCGCCGTCCGGAGGACGGGTTTGCGATCGACGTAGACGCAATCAAACGAGCGATCACTCGCAAGGTGCGGCTGATTATTCTGACAAATCTACACAATCCAAGTTGCGCTTTCACGGATGAACAAACGCTCAGGAGAATTGGCGAGCTAGCGAAGTCGGTAGGCGCCCGTGTTCTGGTGGATGAAGTGTATATGGATCTGCTGTTCGAAGATGCCCCCTCGACTGCGGCAAGGCTTGGGCCCGAGTTCGTGGTGACGAATAGCTTGACGAAGGTCTACGGGTTGAGTGGATTGCGATGCGGCTGGATTCTGGGTGAGCCGGATTTGATTCGACGAATATTTCGCGTGAATGATCTACTGGGCGTAAACAATCCGTATGTCACCGATCAGATAAGCTGCATAGCGCTAGAAAACTTGGGGCGGATCGCGCAATGGTCGAGAGAGTTGCTGGAGAAGAACCGGACGCTCGCCAACGAATTCGTGACAGCCACGCCGGAAGTGGAATGCGAGCCGCTAGAAACGGGCACCGTGGTGTTCCCACGCATCAATCTTGCGGTTGACAGGTTCTGCGGTTTTCTCCGGGAGCGATACGAGACCGTCATCACGCCGGGACACTTTTTCGGAGCTCGGGAGCGAGTACGAATCGGGATTGGAGGCGATACGAACGTGTTAGCGGCGGGTCTGGAGCGCATTCACGACGCGCTGCATGAAATGAGTATGCAGTGACTTAGGACTTCGTCAACCAAGTATATTGTTCAGCAGTTAGGGGCACAACGGAGAGGCGGCCTTGGCTGACCAGAGGTGAATCCGAGAAGAGCTTTTCCGCCTTGATTTCCGCCAGAGTGCGGGGACGCGCGATCTTCTTGCCGGATTTGATGCGAACGGCCGGGACCTTCGGATCAGAATTGTCGACGCTCGCAACGACAGCGGTACCAATAGCCTGGCGTTCGTCTCCAGTGTGATAAATGATCAGCTTGTCTCCGGGTTTCATGCCGCGCAGATTCCGCACGGCGACCGGGTTGGTCACTCCGTCCCAGAGTGTTTCGTTATCGCGTTCGAGGTCGGAAAACGAGTACGCGTCAGGTTCGGATTTCAGCAGGTAGGGCATGTTGCGGCCATGATACTGCAATGTACCGGGGTATCAGGGACGCGCCGCCGGCCGAGGGCCCGGCCCCACCGTTATTTATGCCCGCCACCGCCTGCGGCGTGACCGGCCGACATTCCGGTACCCGAAAAGCCACCGCTTGCGTGACCACCGCCAGAGAACGACGGACCCGAGGAGTGCACCGCGGCGGAGGGTCCGCTGCTGCCCATGCGAACACCGCCTCCGCTAATCGGGGCGCCTTCAAATCTGGCCGCAGGCGCGCCGGTGATTGTTTGGAAGCCGCCTTGCGATGCAAAGCTCCGGGACATCTGAGACCGCGCTGCCGCAGCGGCCGCCGGGGAGGCTGTAAACCCTAGAGCTGGGGGACGGTTCGGATTAACCGGAACGGCCGCCACTTGGGCGCCTTTGACAGGCGCTGTCGTCGTTCCGGGATGCGTCTTCTTCCAGTTCTGCCAGTTCTGATAGCCGCCTCCGCCGCCGTAGTAGATCGGAGCAGTAATCACCGGAGCATACCCAATCAGTCCGGGACCATAAAAACCGTATCCGAACGGGCTGAAGAAGGCTGCATTCATCGGCAACCAGGCGTAGCTATTAAACGCACTATTCCAATACCAGCCCGGCGCAGCCCAACCGCCAAACCCGTAATCCCACCAGCCGCCGTTGTAACTGCCGACACTTACGTTCTTAGCCGTTTGATAGCTCGCCGCCGCATTGTATTCCGAGCGAGTGTTGCTCCAAGCGTAGAGGTCATCTTCTCTCTTGGCATCGAATTTTTGGGCCCGGAGCTGCGCTGCAAGCACCGTTTCATGGCCCTTATTCAGCTCAATGTGATCGTCGCCAAAATAGATCTCGGCCTTGCCTTCGAGCGTCGCAGCCGTGGGTTGATCACCTGCGGTCAACCGGTAGAGACCGGTTTTCTGAACTACCAGTGAGCCGCCGTGGTTGGTGATCGTGATGCGGTTGTCCTTGACGAGCTCATCCACCTCGAGCATCGCTTCGCCACGATCCAGTTCGACTTGCGCGTCTGTCAAAGACGGAGAAATCATGCGAATTTGGCTGTTATCTCCGATGCGAAGAAAAACTCCAGGCGTGAGGAGCACCTCGGCCTTGCCAACGTCGGTCGAGAGCACGTCGTTTGCATTTAGGAAGATCGACTTCTGCTGCTTAGCCTGAATCTGCTGCCCGTTGATGGACGCATTCCCTTCCATGTAGTTGACGACTCCAGGCCTGGCGGAAATCGTGTAGGCCTGCGGCATCGCGCACACGGCTGTCACAAAGAGCCCGGTCAGGATCTTCGCCCCTGTCTGCCAGACGCGTTTCATGATTGTTGTACTCCCCTACTTCTTAAGTCCCTCTACGTTCTATTCGTTTGATGTGGCGAAACGGTTATAAGTTCCCGAGGCTACATTTGTTTGCGCCAGTTCCACCAAACCTTCAGCGACTCTCGTCCCCAATTGTACGCCTGAATTTCGAGGCTGAACAGAGTTCAAGCGGTAACGGGTTTCTATGCTGCGATACAATCTCCGGCGAGACGGTTTCGCAGGGGTCTTTCTGCCGCCGGTGACCTCAAGCCGTAAAATACTGTGACACTCACATTTATCGACTACCTGAGTCTAATCATCTATTTTGCGTTTGTCCTGGGCATCGGCTACATGGCCAAGCGCCGGATAGCTACAAGCGAGGATTTCCTCACCTCCCGACATTCGGTGCCGGTTTGGATTACGAGCCTGGCATTCATCGCCGCAAACCTTGGCGCCCAGGAAATGATCGGAATGTGCGCGTCGGGCGCAAAGTACGGCCTGATGACGGCTCAATTTTACTGGCTCGGAGCAGTCCCGGCGATGATCTTTGTGGGCCTGTTCATGCTGCCCTTCTATTACGGCAGCAAGGCTCGCAGCGTTCCAGAGTACCTGAAGCTGCGGTTCGATGAGAAGACGCGCGGACTGAATGCCTTTACCTTCGCGGTCATGACCATTTTTTCTTCGGGCATCAGCATGTATGCGCTGGGGCTGATGTTTGAACTCGTACTGAAGTGGAGTTTCACACAATCGGTTCTGCTTTCAGCCGCAATCGTGCTGGTTTATACGCTGCTCGGCGGATTGACGAGCGCGATTTACAACGAGGTGGTCCAGTTCTTCCTTATTGTGCTCGGGTTCGCGCCGCTTTCGATTCTGGCGGTAGAAAAGGCGGGTGGCTGGCAGGGTCTCTCGAGCCATCTGCAGCCGGTGATGACGCATACCTGGAAGTACACGAGGCACGCCAGCGAGAATCCGATGGGAGTAGAGATTTTCGGCCTCGTAGCAGGGTTGGGATTCGCGCTCTCGTTTGGATATTGGTGCACGAATTTCCTAGTGATGCAGCGGGCCATGGCCGCCGATACCATTCACGGCGCCCGGCAGACGCCCCTCATAGCCGCATTCCCCAAGATCTTGATGCCGTTCGTCGTGATATTTCCAGGAATCGCGGCAGTGGCGCTGATGGCAATGTCGACCGGATATCACTTGCCGCTGAAAGCAACCGGCGGGTATGACTACGATCAAGTGCTGACGACACTTATGGCGCAGCTTTACCCCTCGGGCATGTTGGGGATCGGGTTAACTGCCTTGATGGCGTCCTTCATGTCGGGAATGGCGGGAAACGTGACCGCTTTCAACACGGTGTTTACGTACGACATCTACCAGAGTTATTTCAACAAGAATGCTCCGGACCAGCACTATCTCTGGATCGGCAGAGTGACAACTGTTGTGGGCGTGGCACTCTCGATCGCGACGGCTTACCTTGCGACGGCCTTCAACAACATCATGGATTTCCTCCAACTGGTATTCGCGTTTGTGAATGCCCCCCTGTTCGCTACTTTTCTGCTGGGGATGTTCTGGAAGCGCACAACCGGCCACGGAGCGTTTTGGGGAATGGTGACCGGGCTGGCAGCGGGGGCGCTCACCCTCAGCCTCACGGTCGCGGAGAACAAGGGCGGCTGGATCGCGCATCTGCATGAATTTCCATCGTCCATGGCGCAAAATTTCTGGATCGCGATCATTTCCTGGACTGCTTGCCTTATCGTAACGATTCTGATCAGCCTGTTCACTGCGCCGAAGCCGGAAACCGAGTTACACAACCTGGTCTATGGCGTAACGGACCTACCGCACGAAGCGGGCGCGCCCTGGTACAAGCGGCCGGGGCCGCTGGCCGTGGTCGTGGGCCTCGTGCTGATCATTGTCAACATCATCTTCTGGTAAACGAGAATGGATGACCTGCGCCGCCCGACCGGCTTTCTGTTTACTCTGCTCGGCTTGATTCTGACGCTGTACGGCCTCTTCGATTCCGGCGTACGCGCGCCCCTGGATGCGAACATAAACGTGAATCTGTGGTGCGGCGTAGCGTTGCTGGTTTTCGGAGGATGTCTGCTTTGGCTATCGTACCGGGCGAAATCATAAACCTCTTTCAGGAACACTTCCGAACGGGGGCAACCCCAGTTGTGTACCGGGCGCCTGGGCGGGTGAACCTGATCGGCGAGCACACCGATTACAACCTGGGATACGTATTTCCGATTGCGCTCGATATGGCGTGCTATGTCGCGATCGCGCCCGCGCAACATGGAAAGCTGCGCATCTATTCTCGCGACGTGAACGATGAGTTCGCATTGGATGTGCGCGAGATCCAAGCGGCGATGCCACAAAAGAAATGGCACGACTACGTTGTAGGTGTGGCACGCGAATTGGTGAGCGTCGGGATGACGATTGAGGCGGCCGATATTTGCATCATCAGTCAGGTGCCGGCAGGATCAGGCCTGAGCTCTTCAGCGGCTTTGGAAATTAGCACGGCGGTGGCGCTGCTGGGCGGCCGTAATATGAAACCGCTCGATATTGCGCTGCTGGGCCAAAGAGCGGAGTCGGGCTTTGTGGGAATGCCATGCGGCATTATGGACCAGTACGCATCGGTATTCGGGCATGCCGGCGCGGCGATTCAAATCGACTGCCGCAGCCTGGAGCACGAGTATGTCGAGATTCCTGAGGACGTCCGCATCTTTGCGGTGAACTCGATGGTTAAGCACGAACTGGGGACCTCTGCGTACCGAGATCGAGTAGCGGAGTGCCAGGCGGCGGTTGCGGCTATTCAGGAGATTGAGCCGGAGGTGCGCAGTTTGCGCGACGTCCCGCTGGCATTATTCGCACGAATTCAGGAAAGCGTTCCGCTCACTCCGCGGAAACGCGCCAGGCACGTGATCTCAGAGACGCAGAGGGTACTCGATTTTGCCGCAGCCGCACGCGCGAACGATCTGCGCGAAATGGGCCGGCTGTTTATCGCTTCGCACCGCAGCATGCAATACGATTACGAGATCACCAGCGAAGAAATCGATTTCCTGGTGGACACCGCGATCAAAGTGCCGGGAATATATGGCGCGCGCATGACGGGTGGAGGGTTCGGAGGTTGCACTGTGAACCTGGTTGCACCCGAGAGCGCAAGCAGTTTCCGGCAGGCGTTAACCACCGCTTACGAGGAGCGGTTCCACATCACTCCGGCATTCTACGATTGCAAGCCCGCCGAGGGAGCGGGACCTGTCTAGCCGTACAGCACGCGGCGGCAATGTGGACACAAAACTACTTCCCTGTCGCGCATAGCCTGTTCTGGTCCGCGCTGGTAGCGGCCTTGCCTATTGCGGCGCTGCTGTATGCGATCGGTATACGCAGGGTGGCGGCGTGGGAATCGTCCGTGATTGGATTGATTGCCGCTCTGGTGGTGGCAGTCGCCGCGTATCGCATGCCGGCACGGCTCGCAATAGATTCGGCACTCTATGGGGCAGCGTTTGGCACCTTTCCGATTTTCTGGGTGATCTTCTGGGCGATCGTGCTGTACCGGCTCACGGAGGAAACGGGCAAATTCGAGATTCTCAAAGACTCGATCAGCCATTTGACACCAGACCGCAGTCTGCAGGCCTTGCTCATCGCGTTCGCGTTCGGAGCTTTTCTGGAAGGCGCGGCGGGATTCGGCACTCCCGTCGCAGTCGCAGCAGCGATTCTGGGCGGATTGGGATTTTCGGCTTTCTATGCAGCTAGCATTTGCCTACTGGCGAACACGGCGCCGGTAGCGTTCGGATCGATCGCAATCCCGCTGGTGACATTGGCCGCCACGACAGGACTTCCTCTGGCGGAGTTGAGCAAGTATGTAGGGCGACTATGCGCCCCGGTGTCGTTCTTCATACCCGCGTACTTAATCCTGGTCATGGCCGGCCGGCGGGAACTAGGGCGTGTGTGGCCCGCAGCGCTGGTGTGCGGAGCAAGCTTCGCCGGGACGCAGTTTGTGATCTCAAACTTTGTTGGAGCTTCTCTGACAGATATTCTGTCGTCCTTGGCGGCGGTGGTTTCGATGGTGTTGCTGCTGCGCGTCTGGCGACCGAATGGAGCGGCGGCAAGAGTGGATAGCGGTTACCAATTGCGCGAGATCGCCGCGGCATGGTCGCCCTATCTGCTGCTGGTAGTTTTCATTCTGGCCTGGAGCTCGGACGCAGTGAAAACGCTGTTGAATCAGGCCAGCATTTCGTTCGGATGGCCAGGACTGGACCGCATGATCCTGCAGGTACCGCCTGTCGTGCCGAAAGTGACGCCGTATGGCGCCATTTACCGCTTCCGCTATCTGGTGGAGGCCGGGACGGCGTGCTGTTTCGCGAGCGTGGTATCGGCGGCGCTGCTGCGCGTAAGACCAACTCAGTTTGTAAAGCTGATCGGGAGGTCCGCGGTCCAGCTCAAACTACCATTCATCAGTATTACTGCGGTGTTGGCGCTGGCATTCGTGATGAACTACTCGGGCGCAACGGGGACGCTCGGCTTGGCCTTCGCGGCAACCGGCAAAGCCTTTCCGTATTTCAGCGCGATGCTGGGATGGCTCGGTGTTTTTTTAACGGGCAGCGATACGTCATCAAATGCGCTTTTCGGAAACCTTCAGAAGGTGACCGCTACGACGCTCGGATTCAATCCGGCGCTGATGGCATCAACGAATTCGGCAGGCGGGGTCATGGGGAAGATGATCAGCTTGCAGAGTATCGCCGTGGCCGCTGCGGCAGCCGGGTTGAAACCGCAAGAAGAACCAGCACTCTTCCGATTTACGCTCAAGCACAGCATTCTGCTGGCCAGTATCGTAGGGATGTTGGCGACCCTATACTCCTATACTTAGCCGCCGATGGAGTACATCGGACGCTGAGGCGCGACAAAGGAAGATCGGCTAATCTCGTGTCCGGCCCACTTCTGCCACACGACGGAGCGAATCAGCGGTTCGAGAGCTGCCGCGGGATCCTGGCTTCGGAGCGCCACTTTAATATCTGTTTCGTCACGCGCGAAGAGACAGTTCCGCAACTTGCCATCTGAAGTGAGGCGCAGGCGGTTGCAGTTGAGGCAGAACGGACGGCTGACTGAGGCGATAAAGCCAACTCGCTGGCCGTCTCCGAAGCGATACTCGGTCGCAGGCGCGCGCGGATCGGAATCCGGGACCGGGGTAAGGGGTCCGAATTCGCGCGTGAGCATCGCGATCATGTTATCCGCGGTGAGGACCCGATCCAGTGACCAGAGGTGTTGAGCATCGAGGGGCATGAATTCGATGAAGCGAACCTCCATATTGCGGTCGCGCGCGAAGCGAACCAGCGGAATCACATCGGGCTCGGTGAGACCCTTGATCGCGACCGCGTTCAGCTTGATACGTTTGAAACCAGCGGCTTGAGCGCGATCGATTCCTGCAAGGACGCGAGCGAGATCATCGCGGCGAGTAATAGTGCGGAAACGTTCGCGATCGAGCGTATCCAGGTGAATATTCAGACGGCGAAGACCGGCATCGAAGAGATCTTGGGCCGATTTCGCCAGGAGAACGGCGTTCGTGGTCAGGGCGAGATCGCGAATGCCGCTTAGCTCGCCAAGCTCAGAGATGAGAGCCGGGAGATTAGGCCGGAGCAGCGGCTCTCCACCAGTGAGGCGGATTTTATCGATACCAAGGAGAAGCGCAATAGAAACGAAGCGCGTGATCTCGTCAAAGCTGAGGAGTTCGGAAACCGGCGCGAATTCGGCTCCCGCCTCGGGCATGCAATAGAAGCAGCGGATGTTGCAGCGATCCGTAACGCTGATGCGGAGATCGGAATGAGTGCGGCCGAAAGTGTCGATCAACGGGCCGGAAGCCGGCGCGTAAGGCACTGGTTGGGGTCCGAGTTGGACAAGCTCGCTGACAGAAGCGGCCACAACTTTATGATGCAACACCGGACGAGAGGTGGGCGGCTATTACGGTATCCACGCGCCGGCGCTTCACGCCCGCATTGGTGACGACGAGCCATAGCCCGCCGAGTGTGCTTTCGATTCGTCTAAGTGACGCGCCTAGACCACAGACACAAATGAAACGCCCTCCTGATACCGTGCGCTGGACCGAGCCGAAGTGCGAGAAATGCCATGCCACAGACA
This sequence comes from Acidobacteriaceae bacterium, assembly GCA_019244055.1. Classification (GTDB taxonomy): domain Bacteria; phylum Acidobacteriota; class Terriglobia; order Bryobacterales; family Bryobacteraceae; genus Bog-105. The sequence goes on from JAFATG010000147.1 coordinate 14,588, forward strand.
ATAAACATGGCAAGACTGCTAGGCTCGGGCGCAGGCGTTTGATAACGAAAATCGTACGATTCCGATATACCGTTTATGTCCGCATTCAGCGTTCCTGGAGCTACGTGGTACAAGAGAGGCATTCGAAAGCCGTAAACGACTGAGCATGGAATGGAGCTAGGACAGTCAAACGTATCTGGCGGATTTGTGAGGTGGAAACCGGCTATGTCCAAGGTAAACAGAAAACTGTTAGGGCCAGTTGGAAGATCCGTTTCGAAAGTAAGAAAATCAGGCGGAGTCGATGGACCAATGAGCGGGTTTAATCCCGGACCAAGCTGAACAGTTCCGTTGCCTTGATAGGCAAACGTGATAAAGCTTATGCTGTCGGCGCGCGCTATCCCAGAGATGATAAAGGATGTCGTCGTGAGCATAGCAACACATAGAAAGGAACATCTACTGAGAGTGGACATTGGAGCTCTCCTGCTCGCGGTGGTTATTGGGTTCGCCGTTTCTTAGAAGGTAGTTTAGCGCTGTCAAGCTCAGAATACTATTGAAATTTTTGAATCTACGATGGCGTGCAGAACTGGCAGTAAGACGCGCCAGTGCCAATTACCCAGGTCGGGTTATTTAACGGCGAGCATGCGCTCGAGCGGGAGACGAGCTCGCTCCATGATCTCCGGCGGGAGCTCGATACTCGGTTCCAGGTTATCCAGGCAGGCGAGTAGTTTCTCCAGCGAATTCATCTTCATGTAGGGGCACTCACTGCAGTTGCAGTTTTCATTCGCCACGAAGTAGAACTTCTTGCCCGGCGAGAGCTTCTCGAGTGAATAGCGGACCCCGCTCTCGGTCATGACGATGAATTCCTGGGCGGCTTGCTTCGTGCACCAATCGATAATCGCGGAGGTGGAACCGATAAAATCTGCCATGCGCAGTACGTCGCTCGGACATTCCGGATGGGCGGCGACGAGAGCGTCGGGATGCTCAACGCGGGCGGCAGCAAGACGGCGGCCAGGGAACGTTGCGTGGACAATGCAGGCGCCCTGCCAAATCTGCATGTTCTTGCGCCCGGTTTGCTTCTTGACGTAGTTGCCGAGGTTGATGTCCGGCAGAAACAGAATCGGCTTCTCGGCCGGAATAGAGTTGACTACTTGGACGGCATTACGCGAGGTACAAAGAATATCGCTCTCCGCTTTAACCTCCACGGACGTGTTGATATAGCTGACGATCACGTGATCCGGGTGGCGGCGCCTGAAAGCGCGAACTCCTCCGACTGGGCAGCTATCCACCAGGCTACAGCCCGCGTGAATGTCGGGAAGAACTACGGTGCGATCCGGATTGAGCACTTTTGCCGTTTCCGCCATGAAACGAACACCGCAAAAGGCAATTACGTCCCCTTCGAATTTCTGGGCTGCGCGAGCGAGTTCCAGGCTGTCGCCGACCGAATCGGCGATGTCCTGGATCTCCGCGTCCTGATAGTGGTGAGCGAGAATCACGGCTCGACGCCGCTGTTTCACCTCCGAAATCTCTTCCACAATGGTTTGCGCGCTGACCATCTAGTTCCTTTGTATTACCTCTCTATGACGAGCCGCCCTTGCACACGGTCAAAACTACGAGGTCTCCCCAGGACATTAGATGCAAACTTGAAACAGTTTGATCTGTTGGAGATCATAGTACGAAAAGCGCAGATATACCTCCGAGTCTGCGCATTCGGGGAGCGGCCCGAACG
>JAFATG010000203.1 GCA_019244055.1 Acidobacteriaceae bacterium
CACGCCTACCGCAAGTGCCACCCCGATGCCTAAAAAGATGGATTGCATCGCAGCAATTGCGGCGCCTTCCGTATCTTTTTCGCCAATACGCCGTGCGACCATCGCCGTCGTCGACAGGCTCACGCCCAGCGCGACCGAAAACACAATCGTAAGCATGGATTCCGTGAGGCCCACGGTCGCGATCGCGTTCGCTCCCAGGCGTGAAACCCACAGTGTGTCCACAAGCGCAAACAACGACTCCATCAGCATCTCCAGCACCATCGGAATCGCAAGCAGAAAAACCGCCCGGCTGATTGCGCCTTGCGTGAAGTCCTGATGCGTTCCTTTGATTGCCTCGACGACAGTCCGCCACACGCCTGCCTTCGGCTGCGCGGATATGGCTGTTTCCATAAATAAGCTCCACTTCGCGCAAATGCAGCGCGACATTTGCAAGAACAGGAAAAGGTTGAGGAAGCTTACGCGATCACGACGACCGCAGCTCCATCAAAAGGACGCGTGGTTTTGATCCGCGCGTTTTCGGCTGTGGTCATATCGGTTCGCATAGACGGAAAGTCGGGCCTGATCCCGATGAGGACTACTATACCTGACACCAGAGTCTGAAAGCAAGGGTCGGTAGCCGGCCAAATGTACCGCTAGTGCGGTGCGTTGACAAGCTCTTCATATTTACTCTGTTCTGTCTCCGATACGCGTCGCTGAGAACAGGGATACTTTGAGATGGTGCTTCGAGCCGGTAAGGCAGTCGTTGGGATGATTCATGTGCCTGCGTTACCGGGCGCGCCGCGTTGCTCTATGAATCTCGACGAAATACGGCGATTCGTGCTCACCGATTCGGCCGCGCTCGCCGAAGGCGGTGTGGACGGTCTCATGGTAGAGAACTTCGGCGATGTACCGTTCTACGCTGCCCGTGTACCGCCTCATACCATCGCGTTTCTAAGCACCCTGGCGTTGGAAGTGAAAAAGCGAGTCCCTCTTCCGCTTGGTATCAATGTTCTACGGAACGACGGCATGGCGGCGATCGCTATCGCGACGGCGGTAGGAGCGGAATTCGTGCGCGTCAACGTCTATGCCGGCGCGCGGTTGTCCGACCAGGCATCCTCTAAGGCGAGGCATACAAGATAGCAAGATATCGGAGCGCGCTCGGTGCTACGGATACCAATTTGGGAGCCTACGGCACGCGCGTCGATACTCGCGCCGAGGCGCCAGAAGTCGGTGCGCATCGCCGTAATGGTGTAAACCGTGCTTTAAAGTTCGAGCGGAATTCGTGATCAATATAAACTCGGTCTAATAACGCAGTAACTTGCCCATCTAACACTCACCATATTGCTTCGGAGATTCACCGACAAGATAATAAAGTTGTTGGCTTGTCATTTCGAGCGGTTGCAGAATTTATCTGCAACGACTGTGGCACCAATACTTTCAGACATAGCTCCTTTGAAGATCACCTTCCCTCGATTTTCGGACTGGGACTTGCAACTTTGGGCAGCGAAGAGGAGCGAACAATATGCCTCATCCCAGCCATTCCCAGCCACTTCCGGGCAGTGAACGTCCCCTGATTAAGGGATCGACGCTGCTTGGACCTGTAGAAGCAGACGAACCCGTCACCGTCGCCGTGGTCGTTCGGCAGAAGCCGGGCAGTCCGGAGGTGCCCGATCTTGAGCATTGGCAGGATACCCCGCCGGACCAGCGCGTTTATCTTTCGCAGGAAGAGTTCTTCGAGCGGCACGGCGCGGCCAAGGAAGAAGTTGACCGGGTCGCGGAGTATCTCAAAGGACGCGGTCTGCGGATCGTGGAGCAGCACGCGGGCCGGCGGCGCATCGTGGCGGAGGGGACGGCCGAGCAAATGAACGCCGCTTTCGGCGTGACGCTGAACCGGTATCGCACGCCGGAGCGTCCCGCGCACGCGCGGCCGCCGCGCAAGGAGAAGGAGGGACACGGGCGTCCGTTTGGCGACCATGGGGATATCCGGGCGCACGAACATCGGGGATACGAAGGGCCGGTGCGCCTGCCTGCAAGTGTGGCTGGACTGGTGGAATCCGTGATCGGTCTGGACGACCGCAAGTTGGGAGGGTCGGCAGGCAACGGGACGGGCGATCCTCCCGGAGCCGTGCAACTGACGCCGACGGCGATCGCGCAGGACTATAATTTTCCCGCCAATAGCGCCGCGGGCCAGACGATTGGAATTTTCGAAGATGCATCGAGCGGAGCGGCATACCTTGCGAGCGACGTCAATTTGTTCCTGGCGGGATTGGGGGGACTGCCGGCGCCGAATCTCACCGACATCGGTCTGTTGGGCCAGATCAACAACCCAACGCCGTTCAACCTGAACAGCGGCGCGGGGTTCGAATGCAACATCGACGTGTCCATCTCCGCGGCTGCCGCGCAGGCGGCCAACATCAACGTCTATTTCACGATTAATAGCGAGCTGGGATGGGATGCGTTTTTCGATCGCGCGAACTTCCCACTTCCAGGCGACAATCCGCCTTCGGTATTGACGGCGAGTTGGGTCTGGCAATTTGGCGACGACGTCCCGACGATCGGCAATCATACCAACCCGGGGAGCGCGGCGCACGATTTTCACCGTAACCTTCGAAACTCGGCCGCGCGGGGCATCACGGTGTTCATGGCGATCGGCGACTGGGGTTCGAACAACCAGGTGTATGACACAAACTGCCACATCAGTTATCCGAACGGGGATCCGCTGGTCTCGGCTTGCGGTGGGACGATTCTCGGGTCTGCGAATCCGGTTCCTCCTCCGGCGCTGTACGAATATACCTGGAGCGACGCCAACCTGCTTTCGCCGTTCGATAGTTCACCGTACGACGCGACGGGCGGCGGGGTGAGCGATCAATTTCCACGGCCTCCGTATCAGGTCCACTCCGGGGTTCTGCCCATCTCAAAGAACGACGGCGGAATCCGGCGGGGGGTGCCCGACGTCGCCGGAATGGTGGCGATGACCGGGTTCTTCATCGATGGAGCGGGGCCGACGTGGGGATTCGGAACCAGCGCGGTGGCGCCGTTGTATGCCGGGCTAACCGCAACTATCAACGCGTTTCTAGGCCGCAACACGGGATTCCTCAATCCGACGCTGTACAAGTACGGCCCCGAGAGCTGTAACGACATCCGGATCGGCAATAACGACTCGGGCAACGTGCCAGATGCGCCGTTCTACACAGCGGCGGTGGGTTGGGATGCGTGCACCGGCTGGGGCAGCATCAACGGGCTGCGGCTGATGGCGGCGATCGCGCCGGCGCCGATCCTGGCAACGATGGTCGAGAATAACGGCCAATTCGGCGAGGTGTGCGTGCGGGGAAGCGCCGACCTAGTCCTGGAGATCAACAACTCCGGATTCGCGACGCTTCTGATCTGGAGCGTCACGTCGTCGAACGTGGAATTTCTGATTCCTAATGTCGCGGCGTATCCGCTGGCGGTGGCGCCGGGTGAATCCATCGAGATCCCGATCCGATTCCGGCCCAGCGTGGCGGGGTTTGCGGCTTCGACCATCACGATTTTCAGCAACGACTTGTTCAGTCCGGAGACGGTCACGCTCAGCGGGACTGGAGTGACGCCGCGGCTCGTGGTGGGAATCGCCGATTCAGGGAATTTCGGCGAGGTTTGCCGGGGCTCGTTCCGCGACGAGCCGCTGGTGGTGAACAACGGCGGGTCATGCACGCTGTCGATCACTAACATTACGTCTTCGTCGGCGGAGTTCCTGCCGCCGCTCATCCTGTCTTATCCGATCGAGGTCGCCTCGGGAGCATCCGTGGAGCTGCCGATACGCTTTCAGCCAACGGCGCTGGGACCGGCGGCGGGCGTGATCACGGTGTTCAGTAACGCAGGTTCCGAGTCCGTCCAGGTGTCCGGGAACGCTCCGGCAGGCAAGCTGGCAGTCACCGGGTCTAATCTCTTCGGGGCGGTGAAGGCGTGCTGTACCGAAGAACGCACAATCTCCATCTGCAATATCGGCGATTGCAAGCTGTTCGTTTCGGGCGTCTCGTTCAGACGCAAGAATAAGCACTGGAAGCTGATCAACAATCCGTTCCCGGCGATGCTCCATCCGGGCTCGTGCCTGGCGGTGGTGATCCGATACAGGGCGACCGAACGTTATCCGCGGCCATGCGAGCTGATAATCACCAGCGACGACTCGGCCGAGCCGGTCAAGATCATCGAGCTTCTGGCGGCCACCATTTGGACTAATTGCGGATGCAACAGGTGCTGCGAGAAGTGCCGCACGGGCAATTGCGATAAACGGCATTGCGATCCGTGCTGCTGCGAGAAATGCGGCGGGGACGGGCATGAAGGGGACGACGACGATCGCGATTGAAAAACGCCGAGCCGGGACCGTGATTGGAGGATAATGGCCCCGGTCCATGCAGACCCTGAACTGGGCGCAACGCGTCGAACTGGAACGACCGCCGCTCGGGCCGATACCGCTGTCAGTCTTACGCAAGGCTCTCGAACTTCAGACTGCTGCAGGAGCTGCAATAAACTTAACTCTACGGCTGTGTCGCTTTCTAACTTGGCAAGACCACCGCCCCTTTGCCCTGATCCCTCCCGAAAGGCCGCTTGTTATCCGAATGTATTGCTCTGGCCGAAGCCCGAATTACAACCGCTATCCCCGATGAAGGCTTTATGAAGGATGTGACAGAAGGGATCGCGGAACGCAGCAAACCATGGAACCCGCCAACGTGGGAGTAGTGCTTGATTCCAGCATCGTAATCGAAGCGGAGCGGGAACGACTCGACGTAGTCCGCTTCCTCAAGCGCATTGCGAGTCGCATCGGCGAACAGGGATCGGTGCCTGTGCTCAATCAGCGTGGCCGAGCTCGCGCACGGTGTCCATCGCGCTGATACCCCGGCACGCCGCCAAGCGCGCCGTGCCTTCCTCGACGATTTGAAGGCCACGGTACCCGTCCATCCGATTACGGCAGAAACGGCAGAGTTGGTTGGAAAGATTAACGCCGAATCGGTTCAAAGAGGAGTCATTATCCCGTTTGATGACCTGCTCATCGGGGCCTGTGCTCTCGAACGTGGTTACTCTATAGCCACACGCAATCAGCCGCACTTTCGAAAAATTCCAGGACTCCAGCCTTCTCCCAATCTGAGCAGCGCGGCACGCTTCACCACCCCGAACACGCAACACATTCTAACCATCGTGCCCCTATCCCCACCTTCCTCTCAAGAATTTCCGTAAAGATTCAACTACTTACCGCAACCCATGCCGAAGCCCGCTCTCCAGTCCCACCACAATAAGACCAACCACGATGATTCGTCCGCACGGCGATTGGCTTTTTTCCAGACTGCGAAACCGCGCGATTGGGTTTGTTTCGCAAGGCGGTCAGACAGGAGAAAGAGATCTTAATTGGCTTCGTTCCTTCATTCCTCTGTCTCGCCCAACAGACGCATTCCACTGAATTGGCTTCGTTTCGCAAAATCCATGCCGTCCCGCCACGCCCGCCCCAGTTCGTTTGGCAATTCTCCGCCCCGCGCCGGACCAGATTGGGTTCGTTTTCGCAAAACCTCCTCAGCTCAGGAGACGCGGCCCAGTTCGTTTGGCAGAGTTCGTTTGGCAAGACAGCCTGCCATCTTGCGCGATTGGCTTTGTTTCGCAAAATCGCGCGACGGCAGATCCGGCCGTCCCGGTCCGCGGAAGTTCGTTTGGTAAAAATCGCGTCGCGCTTGCCCAGAATTGGCTTTGTTTCTCAAAACGTCATGCGTGGCGTCTGCCGCTTCGGCTTTGCTCAACTCCGCATAGAATCACAAAAGGCGTGCGGAGTCCGTTCTGGTCAGCCGGCTTGTCTCATCAAGGTGCGCGAGTGATGGTGCTCATCGTAATGCTCATCGCCCTTCCTCTCGTGCACATGGGCATCCCGTGGCTGCTTAGCCACTGGGGACCTCACCATGGCTGGATCGCAGGTGCACCGGGTCTCATAAATAAGCTCGGCTTGATCGTAGTCGGATGCGCCATAGCACTAATCATCTGGATCACGACCACCGCGCTCCGCCATATCCAGCTCTTGCCTGAACGGATACCGATTGGGTTGCGGCCTACGAAACTGATGCAAACTGGTCCATACGCCAGGACGCGGCACCCGATGTATATGGCAGAAATGCTGCTATGGCTCGGCCTGGCAATTTATTTCGGTAGTTTGGTCGTTCTTGGTACTGGGCTCATCATCGTGATCCTGGCCGCACGGTTCGTTATTCCCCGCGAGGAGCGTGCTTTGGAGAGCCAATTTGGAGAAGAGTATCGGCAATATCGAAAACGGGTGCCTGCGCTAGTGAGCTGGAAACGTCGTCCGTCTGAAGCGGATCGCCTATTGTGAGTCGGCTTGTCATCCGGTCAGACGCCAGTGACGATTTTGCCGCGTACGGGTGGCATTGCAAGAGAATTGGCTACGTTCCGCAAAAATCGCGCCACGCCAGCCGAGAGACGCCCCAGTTCGTTTGGTAAATTCACGCCCCGCGCCCACATGGCGTCAGTACCCGGAAAACGGATTGCTCCGATTGTTCGAAAATAGTGCCAGGTAACCTGCCAGTTATCAAGAACATCGTTTCTCTTTAAGCCCTATGCACTGTAGGCGGAATTTTGTTTCGTTTTATCCTCTTTCTTATTCTTCTTTTCTGCGCCGGCGCTGACCAACTCCTGGCTCAGAGCGGTTTCGTTCGCTCCGACGGCCAGCCAATCCCCGGAGCCACAGTGACGATCAAGCAAAGCGATCGAACCTTGTCCACCGTCACCGATAGCGATGGGCATTACGTCTTTCCGCCAATCGCGGCTGGATCGTGGGCAGTTACCGTCGACATGTTCGGGTTCGACTCTCTGTCAAAGAGCATTGACTACTCGACTGCCAAAGGTCCGGTCAATTTCGATCTGCAGTTGAAGCCGTCTCCTCTCTTGCAACGGTTGCAGCAGTTCGCCGCGCGCCGAAATGAAACGGGAGGCGGGGCCGCGGCTTCGGGCGGGCGGTATTCAGCGGCCGGGGCGACAGGCGCGGTGTCCCGGACCGGACAAGCCGACCAGCAAATCGATCAGCAACTTCAGACGGAGCTCAACTCACAGGAGCAACGGAGTCTCACTACACCGGCTAGCGGCGGAAGCAATGAATCCTTTCTAGTTTCTGGAAGCCTGAGTCCCGGAATGGCGCAGGGTGTTCAAGCCGATTCGGGGCCGGACATGAGATTCGCGGCAGCGGGTGGCCCCGGCGGAATCGGCGCGATGAATGGCGAGCAAGGCGTTCCGGGTTTCGGAGTCAGTACGCAGGGCAGCAGCGGAGGCGGCGGCTTCGGGGGCGGTTTCGGAGGCCGAGGCGGATTCGGCGGACGTGGCGGCGGATTTGGTCCACCGGGTGGCCGTCGGCCCGGACAAGTCGCTGGTGCCCAATTCGGGAACCGCCGCCGGGGCAATCAGCAGATTCACGGGCAGCTCTCCTTCACCTTCGAAAACTCCGCCGTCAATGCCAAACCCTTTTCGTTGAACGGCCTCGATATCCCGCAAGCGGCCTATGCGCAAAGCCGCTTCAGCATGATTGTCGGCGGCCCGCTCGTGCTGCCCAAACTCGTCAAAGATCCGAACACGCAATTCTTCATTACCTACTTCGGAACGCGCGCAAAGAATCCCGACCTCTTCTCCGAAACCGTTCCAACCCTTGCCGAACGCCTCGGAGATTTCTCGCAGTCCACGCAATCACTCGGTGGGAATAACACGAACGTTCCGGTGACAATCTTCAATCCGAAAACGCATCAGCCGTTTCCGGGAAACGTTATTCCCGCCGACCTGCTCAGTCCGATCTCTCTCGGCTTGCTCGGGTTCTATCCGCTGCCGAACCAGCCGGGAAGTATCAACAATTACCAGTTCGAGACGGCAAACGCGGCCAACACGGATAATGTCGCTGTCCGTGTGCAGCGGAACGTTACTCAAAAGGACCGGTTGTCCCTCAACTTCCAATATCAGGATCGCGACGGTACCGCTGCAAACGCCTTCGGCTGGGCGGACGCCACCAGCGGATATGGAACAAATGCCACGTTGGGATGGAACCGCAATATCGGCTCCAACGCGATCAGCAATGCGCAGGTAAGATTCAATCGGAACGTCACGCAGCTCGTTCCGTACTTCTCGCTGCTCCCAGACATAGCTTCGGAACTGGGTATACCCGGCACATCGTCCAATCCGCTGAATTACGGCCCGCCGACTCTGAACTTTACAAATTTCGGCGCTCTAACCGACTCCGCTGCGTCTTTGATCCGCAACCAAACAATGGGCCTGACGGAAAGCGTCAACTGGCTCAAGGGACTTCACAGCTTCACGTTTGGGGGCGGCTATACCCGCGCCGATCTGAGCTCGGTAACAGACCCGAACGGTCGCGGAACCTTCAGCTTCACTGGAGTCGCCACGAGTGAATTCATCGGCCACGATTGCCAGCCAAACGGAAAAGGCTGCACAACCGCTCCGGGAACAGGCTACGACTTTGCCGATTTTCTCCTGGGATATCCACAATCGAGTTCGATCCGCTATGGCGATTCCGCCAATTACTTCTTTCAAGACCAGTGGGTCGGCTACGCGCAGGATGAATGGAAAGCCAAGCCGAATCTAACGCTGATCCTTGGCGTTCGCTATGAATATTTCGGCCCCTGGGCGGAGAAGTACGGGCACATGGCGAATCTGGATATCGCGCCCAATTTCACTAACGTGGCTGTTGTAACACCGAGCACCGCCGGACCTTATACGGGTGTCTTTCCGAACGGTTTGATTAATCCGGACCGTAACAACTGGTCGCCGCGCGTCGCGCTTGCGTGGAAACTTCCCTGGACCAGGCGGTCGACAGTTGTTCGAGCGGGCTACGGAATTTACTACAACGAACAGGCCTACATATCTCTTGCCGAACAGCTCGCTCAACAACCGCCGTTCGCAGTTTCAAATGCAGTTAACACCAATTTTTCCAATCCGCTCACACTGAATAAAGGATTTCTGACGACCTCACCCACCGAAATCACAAACACGTTCGCAGTCGATCGTTACTACCGGACCCCCTATGCCGGAACCTGGAACGCTTCGATCCAACACGATTTTGGCGATGGGTTTTTTGTTGAGGCGATGTATCTCGGCACAAAGGGGACCCGGCTCGATGTACGGATTCTGCCGAATGGATTGCCTCCAGGGGATCCATTGGCCCTGTCGCAGCGTACGCAACTGGGCGATGCCGTCGGATTCACTTACGATGAGCCGGTCGGAAACTCGATCTTCAACGCCTTGCAACTCCGGGCGATCCGCCGTTTCAATCACGGATTATCGTTCAACGCGTATTACCAATTTGCGAAATCGATCGACGACTCTTCGACTTTTGGAGGCGCAGGGAATACGGTCGCGCAGAACTGGTTGGATATCGCGGCCGAACGCGGCCTTTCGAGCTTCGACGTCCGGCATGAGTTCACTACCAGCTTCGTCTACACCTCTCCCATCGGAACGCCCGGCTCGCGCGTCGCTCCCGAGAGCAAATTGGGAGAGCTCCTAAAAGACTGGCAGCTCAGCGGAGCAATTACCGCCCAGACAGGGAACCCGTTAACCGCCCGTGTTTTGGGAAATACCGCGCAATTGGCTCAGACCGGCGGAATCGGAAGCGGCAGGGCCGAAGCGACGGGCCTACCTATCGACACCGGCTCGGGTTTCTTCAACCTCGAGGCGTTCACGGTGCCGGCACTCGCCACTTACGGCAATGCCGGACGAAACACGATTCCCGGACCCGGCCTATTCAATCTGAATCTGGCGTTCGCGCGATCCTTCACGTTCGGCGAACGCCGCCGTCTCGAGTTCCGCGTGGAATCGAACAACGTCCTGAACCACGTGAATTACACCAATCTGTACACCGTGGTAAATGCGGTGAACTATGGCCTGCCGAGCGCCGCGGGGCCTATGCGCACACTGGATGTGGTAGTGAGGTTCCGATTTTGAAACCGATCGCAATCTTCTTAGCTTGCTTGCTTGCTGTGCCGCTGTTTCCGCAGCAGCGGCGTGCTACGTTCACCGTCAACACCAACGTTGTGATTGTGAACGTGACGGTGTTGGACAGCAGTGGCAAGCCAATCCCAAACCTAACAAAGGATGACTTTCAGGTTTTCGAAGACGGAAAGCTTCAGAAACTGCAAGCAGTCGATTTCCAGAACCTGAGTAATCAGGTCTTGCCTTCGCCGGATAAGGAACAGCCGCCGCCGGAGCCGAAAGGCTACAATCCCGAAACGGAAAAGGCCGCGGCAAATTCGGCTCTGTTTTCCAAATATCAGGACCGCCGGCTCATGGTCATGCTCTTCGATTTCTCGTCCATGCAGCCCTTCGAACAGATACGCGCGAGAGAAGCAGCGATCAAATTTCTGACCAGCCAGATGACCGCCAGTGACATGGTCTCGATTATGACGTTCGGCACAGAGCTGAAAACCGTTCAGAACTTCACCGCCGACCGCGATTTGTTGATCAACACGATCAACCGCTTCCGAACGGGCGAATCGAGTGAGAACGCGACGTTTGCCGACGAAGGCGCGGACGCACAGGATCAGAGCGGTCAATTCGTCGCCGACGAAACGGAATTCAATATCTTTAACGCCGATATGAAGCTGGCTGCCCTTGAAGATGCAGCGCGAACGCTCGGGCAGTATCCGGAAAAGAAAGCCCTCATTTACATCTCGAGCGGCATTCAGAAGAACGGGGTCGACAATCAATCGCAGTTGCGGGCTACCGTCAACACAGCAGTTCGCGCCAACGTTGCTTTCTATCCGATCGATGCGCGCGGATTGTCCGCGCTCGTTCCTGGCGGAGATGCCACGCAGCAGGGACCAGCGGGAAACAACCTATATAACGGCGCGGGCCAGAACTCGCTGAGAAACAACTTTGTCAACCAGCAGGAGACGCTCGCTACGCTGGCCATCGACACCGGCGGTAAGGCGCTGCTTGATTCCAACGATCTCACTGAGGGCATGCGCCAGGTGCAAACCGATTTCTCTAGCTACTACGTGTTGTCGTATGTCTCTTCCAACACCGCTCAGGACGGTCGGTACCGCCGCATCCAGGTAAAGCTCGCGTCACGTCTTGCCAGCCTGAAAGCGAAATTGAGCTATCGCGAAGGCTACTATGGACCTACTACGTTTGCTCACATGCGCGACGCCGATAAGGAAGCGCAGCTTTCCCAGGCGCTGATATCGGACAATCCCGTCACGGACCTGCCCATCGCCGTTGAGATGGACTATTTCCGGCTCGACAAGGACAAGTACTTCGCGCCGATTTCCGTCAAAGTCCCCGGTTCTTCTCTAGCGTTCCACAGCAAAGGATCGAAGCAAGCCACGGAACTCGACTTCATCGCGGAAGTCTTTGATGCCCGCAACCGGTCCGCCGCCACGGTCCGCGATACCATCCCGCTCAAGGTCACCCAGGATATCGCCGGCCAGGTGACGCAAAAGAGCATCCAATACGATACAGGAGTCACTCTGACCCCTGGCAAATACAAACTACGCTTCGTGGCGCGCGAAAACGGGGAAGGGAAGGTGGGTACCTTCGAGACGCCATTTACGATTCCGGACCTCGACGCTGCCAGGACTCTCCGGGTCAGCTCCGTGGTGGTAAGCAATCAACGGGAACCAGCGGCGGATCAAGTCGCCGGAGTGAAGAACAGCAAGAAGCTATTGCAACAGAACCCGTTAATCGCGGATGGGCAGAAACTTGTTCCCAACGTAACCAAAGTCTTCCGGCCAGGCCAAAACATGTTGGTGTACGTCGAAGTCTATGACCCAGCGCTACCCGATAACCTGCCCGAGAATTTCCGGCGGCCTGATATTGAGGCGAGCGTCGCCTTTTACGCAGCCGATAAGAAGGTGCTCGAAACTGCTTCCGTCCGAGCTTCGCGGTTAGCTGCTCAGCGTTCCGGTACCTTGCCGGTGTGGCTGAAAATGCAGGTGAGCGATCTGAAGCCCGGCCGGTACGAATGTCAGGTCAATTTGATCGACGAATTCGGGCGGAAGTTCGCTTTTCCCAGAACAAGCCTCGCCGTGCTCGACTCGGCTTCCAAACCGGCAAACAGCGGCACCGAATAGGCCGTCGAGCCGGGTCTCCAACGCTCCTTGCATTGTCCTATATAATAGATCTATGCGAGTTAGTTATAGCTGTCTCCGAAAGAGGCTGTCCGTCCTTTCCAAACAGCTCCTCATGGTCGCTGGTCTAATGGCTCTGCCGATTACCCTGCGTCCGGAGAAAGTCGCGCGTTCAAAGCCAATCCCGGCTACACCGCCCCAACCTCTAAACCCAGTCGCTCCGGAACCGGATCCCCGGACGGTTCGGCTGCAAAAGTTCCTTTCGAAGCTCCATTGCCCGGTCGCGGTTTTGTCCGAGGATTTCGTTAATGCCGCCGATGACAATCAGCTTGACTGGCGCCTTCTGCCCAGCATTTCAGTCATCGAGTCCAGCGGAGGTAAAGCATACCGCAACAATAATTTGTTCGGGTGGGGAGATCGGGCCTTTCCAACTCTTCGAGCTGGGATCAACGAAGTTGCCTTTAAATTAGGTCGGAGTTCTCTCTACCGGAATCTGGATAACCTTGAAAAGCTGCGGCACTACAACCCCGATACGACGTATCCCGATCGAGTCATGGCAGTAATGAATCGGATCAGCCCGGTGGTCAATCTACGGCCGGTCCAACGGATTTTCCACAATCAGAACGGATACGTTTACGCAGCCGAGTAGGGCCGCGCGATCTACGCTGCCGCGCAGGTAGCCGCTTCCTGTAATGAGGCGACTCCGATACGATTGCAGAAATCGCCGAAAGCCTCTCCTAACCGTCGCGTAGCCGCATAGAACTCGATAACCGGTCGAAGTCGACCGGGGATTTCGCGCCGCTTGACGTTCTGCGCGAAGAGCGTTCCCAAACGAGTCCCGAGCGGCGAAGCTCCTAGATAGATGCTATACATGTCCACACTGGCGCCGACGATTCCGATCTCGGCCGTGTAGGGACGCGAACAGCCGTTTGGACACCCGCTAGTCCGAAGGTGGACGACATCCTTTCGAAGTCCCACCGCATTCAATTCAGCTTGAATCTCGGCCACGACTTCCGGCATGATGCGTTCGGATTCCGTAATGGCCTGTCCACAGGTTGGAAGAGCGGGGCAGGCAATCGCATGCCGCAGAACCGGCGGAAGTGCTTCCGGTTCTACGATTCCGTGTTCGCGAAGAAGCGCTGCGATCGCAGCCCGGTCTGCATCGCGAATACCGCTTAGATACAGGTTCTGCTGGCAGGTAAGCCGAACTTCCGGCTGAAATTGCCGGACAATTTTTTCGAGACCGGCGAGAATTTGTCGCCCGTCATCGAAATCTTTCACGCGTCCGGCGACGACCCGCACACCGACGAACCAGACAGGGCGTCCCTCCGAATCGACTCCCTGTCTGTGCCAACCGAGATAGTCGTTCGAGCGGACCCAAGTTAGCGGACGAGGTGCTGGAAGTTCACGGCCTACGCGCGTCTCCAGTTCCTGCTTAAATCGAGCGACCCCCCAGTCATCCATGACGTACTTCAGCCGTGCAAGCCTACGGTTCGAACGATTTCCGAAGTCCCGATGGATGGTGACGATCGCGCTTACGATCTCCAATAATTCTTGCGGGTCAGGGCCGACCGAACAGATCGGGTCGGCCAGCCGTGGATGCGAGTCCTTTACTCCCGCACTTTGTCCCATGCCGCCCCCGGCCAGAATGGTGAATCCCTTCAGGTCGCCGTTTTCGTAGTGGGGCACAATGCCAATGTCATTGGCATAAATGTCGGTTGTGTTGTCGCCGGGGAAAGCGAATCCAACTTTAAATTTTCGGGGAAGATATGTCGCGCCGTAAAGCGGTTCGACTTCGGTTTGCTCTTCGGCGGCTGCCGCTTTCTCCCCATTGATCCAAACCTCGTAGTAAGCAGTAGTCTTGGGTTTGAGGCTGCGGGAAATGAACTTGACGATTGGATACAGCTCGTGCCGCTGATCGCTTTCGAACGGCGCCGGACAGGAGATCACGTTCCGAACAACATCGCCGCAGGCCGCCAGCGTAGTCAAATAACTCTCGCTAATTCCGCCGATCAACTCGCGTAACCGCGACTTGGGAACGTAATGAAATTGGATGTCCTGACGAGTAGTGACACGAAGAGACCGATCCCCCAACTCTGCTAAACGCGCCAGGGTAAGGAATTGGTCCGCGGTGAGAACACCGCCGGGGACACCGACCCGCACCATCGCCGAGTATTCCTTGACACCAGTTTTCCGGAGGTCGCGGTCGTCCTGCTGATAGATACCGTGAAATTTAAGAACACCGATCGCAGGCTTCGAGAACAGAGTCTCGGAATTGCCCAGCTCTTCCGCTACCGTTCCCCTCAGAAAACGGCTATCGCGTTTGGCTGCTTCAACCGGCGATAGGGCCTTGTCCATCTGGATACTAGGGTATCCCAAAATGGATCAAAATGGAATAACCCGATCGGCAAAGAGGTATTTTCTTTTTTAACGGCCGAATGTGGCGCTGCGGCGAACGGGGCCCGTTGGCTCGGGAGGCTCTTCGATGACCACTTTCTTCGGTCGCGCGTCGAGTCTAGCGGCGATCATTTGCTGCTGTAGTTTCGCGAACTTAGGCGTTCCAGGCTGACCCCCGCGCTCAATAACGTCCTTTTCAGTGATTTCCTGGGCGATTGGCAAGTACTTTTGAAGGTAATTTTTGGTGCGGTCAAGAACGATTCGTTGAGCCGAGCGCATCAAAAGGAAGAGCAAAACTTCGCCCGATGCCTTAGAAAGCAAGCCGTAAGTGATGGAGGGTTTGGGCGCTTTGGCATTCGCGATTTCTCGCTCGAATTTTTTCGCTCTAGTTTCAAGTCGCGCGGCCGCATCAACGTCGCTCCTGGAGATGCCGACTGCGTGCACGAGCTGAGTTCGTTCTCTGGCTGTGAGCTTCTCAAGAAGCAGGAATAGAAAAAGCGGATAGGAGTCGGCAACGATATCGATTCCAAAAGGTAACGATTGCCGCGCTTTTTGAAGTTTTTGGAAGCTCGCCATATTTACCTTCGGGCCGGCCAGAGCAGGAGAAAACACGTAGAGCAGATTCTCCTCTTCAAGCGCCTTGAGGATATCTCCGGCAAGTGGGTCTACGGCAATTTGCCGAAGTTCGCGCTCAAGAGCACTGGCTAAAATTTTGGTCTCCAGCTTTAATTCACGAACGTTTCGATACTGAGACTGGGTTCGCTCGTCGACCGTGAATCCCAACCTGGTTCGGAGGCGGATCAATCGTAAGATACGAGATGGGTCATCATAAAGCGCGTAATTTGATACTGCCCGGAGCTCTTTGCGTTCCAAGTCTCCCAACCCGTTCATAGGGTCGAGGATGAGGCCGCGCGAGGCTTTGCTGAGAGACAGAGCAATCGCATCGACGGTAAAATCGCGTCCTCTGAGGTCTTCATGAATGGTGGCTGGCTGGATCTGTGGCTTGGATCCCGGCTTTGAATATCGCTCCTGGCGCGCCATTCCTATACTGACGCTGATATGGCCGGGAAATCGAAACTCCGCGGATTTGGCTGCTTCATCGATCGACAGGATTTCGGCGCGGCCTTTTTGAGCGATCTGCTTCAGGAATTTAACAGCTCCGCCTTCGACTGTGAAATCGAGATCCCGAATGGGAAATCCGCCCATCATGTCGCGCATCGCCCCACCCGTCAAGAACAAGTTGAGGTTGGCTTGTTCGGCGGCATCTCGAACCTCGCTGAGTGCTTTGGATTGGCCCGCGCTCAGATGGCTTTCCAGCATGAACATGTAATCGCTCATACCGATTTGGCTCCTCCAATCTTCGTCGGAGGCGCAGCTTGCGAATTTCGAGCGGCGCGCGGATGATGTTGCTCAACCGTCTGTTTCAAACGCGAACGCATCACGTGGGTATAAATCTGCGTGGTTCCGATGTCGGCGTGTCCCAGCATGGCTTGGACGCTGCGGAGATCAGCTCCGCCCTCCAGGAGGTGCGTAGCAAAGGTGTGGCGGAGTACGTGAGGGCTAATCTTCTTAAACATGCCGGCTGCTCTTGCTCGGGCTCGAAGCAGCTTCCAGAATCCCTGGCGGCTCATGGCTTGACCGCGCCCGGTTACAAATAGATACGGAGACACGCGTCCTTTGAGCAGCTGCGGCCTGCTTTCGGCGCGGTAGCGCTCCACGGAAGCCAGGGCTTCTCTGCCGACTGGAATCAGCCTCTGTTTGTCGCCTTTACCGATCACCCGGAGAACGCCCTGCGAGTCGTCGAAATCTGAGACGCGGAGCTTGATCAATTCGCTCACCCGCAGCCCGGCGGCGTAGAGCAGGTCGAGCATTGCACGGTTGCGAATGCCGTTTGGCGAATCCTGATCGGAGGACTCGAGAAGATGATCCAGGCTACCGCTGTCGAGGTATTTGGGCAGGCTTGCCGCAGGTTTGGGAGTTTTGAGTAGCTCGGCAGGATCTGTGGAAATATCACCTTCCTCTAGAAGAAATCCGAAAAAGCCTCTCAGCGTAGTTACTTTTCGCGCAATCGTCCGGTTGGCGACCCGGGCGCGGCGGAGATGGTCCAGGAAGGCGCGAAGGATATCCAAGCTGATGGCCGGTAGCGGTGTATCTTGAACGTATGCAGCGAGTTGCGTGAGGTCGCGGCGGTACGCGTCTACGCTGTTGGGCGAGAGGCCTTTTTCCGCACGGCAGAAATGGAGGTAGGACCGCACTCTTGTGTCGAATGTCCCCAAGCCCTTCATTCAGCTAATGATACAATATCCCCGAATTTGTTTGAAACAAAGTGATACATTATCTTCACCTTGCCCTCTAGTACGGCTAAACGAGTGGTTCTTTACCGGTTTGATCGCCAACCGCTCGAGGGAATCGTGAATCCGGCGGCATTCCTGCTGCCCGACCGTGTAGAGTTGATCACCCTGGGCGGTAGTGTCGAGGCCCCCGCTTACTCGGAGTTCAAGGCGATTTGCTTCGTCTCCGACACCGCCAAAGCGGACCTCTTTTCAGAGCACAATTTCTTCGAGCGCCGCCCAAAAGTTCCAGGTCTTTGGACGCGATTCACGTTCCGGGACGGCGACAAACTGGACGGGATACTTTCCCATAACTTGCTGGACTGGCCGCAGTTCGGATTTTTTATCACCCCTCCCCGCGCGGGGGCAAATAGGCAAAGAGTTTTCATCCCGAGGGCCGCGTTGGAGGGCACCGAGCTGAGGGGAGTCGTTGGTAGCGGAGCGGGTTCGGCCAAGGCGATCCGGAAATTGAAGGCTGCACGTACCGAAGGCCAGCTCAATATGTTTGATTCGTAGTGTCTTCCGTTCAATCGAACTTAACGCCTCGATTCCTTGCTGCCAATCGATGCCATCACGGCTGGAGCGGCGTCCGATTTTGGCTCAGGTACCCACCAGGAGGCGGGTTCGAAACCAATATACTTGGCGACTTTCATCTCCGCCGGAGTACCCTCGGCAGTAACAGCCTCGAGCACGTCACCTGGCCGGAGCGGTTTGCCTTCGGTCTGGAGCATTTTCCAGACGGCGTAGACTGTCGCCGCTTCAGCCTCTTCGTTAGAATCGTAGTCTTTGGGCTTAACTATTGCCGGGCCACCAGTGTGAGCGGTCCAACGAAATTGTTCGGCTGGTGCATCCTTTATCCGGTGAATGCGGTAGAACGCCATTACGCTTTAGTCTATCGCCTGAATTCCTTTCGCACGCCGGAGAAGAGAAGTCAAATCTCTCTGTCAAAATGTGGGACGGGAGTTCGTGTAAGGAGCGAGGGAATGAAAAAATACTGGCTCCTGGTGATCGTACCCGTGTTGCTGCTGATCTGGTGGGGCGTGGACCGTAGCGGATCCGCGCCAAAGATGCACTTCGCGACAGTCCGGCGTCAGCGCATTGAGAGCACGGTTTCCACCAATGGGAAGGTCGAGCCAGGGCAATGGGCGGCGGCGCGGGCGGAAACGGCGGGAGTGATTAAGATCATTTCGGTGCAGCGTGGCCAGCGCGTGCGGGCTGGGGACGTACTAGTGACGCTCGATACTTCCTCGGCACAAGCCAGCCTAGCCAGTTCCCTGGCTCAAGAAGAAGAGGCCCGAGCGGAGGAAGCTTCGGTTGGACAGGGCGGCAAGGCCGCACAGCTTGCGAATTTGAACGATTCAATCGCGACGGCACAGGCATCTATCGAGGTGGCTCAACGAAACTACGATTCGCTGCGACGCCTTGAACGGGGACATGCGGCGACGAAGTTGCAGGTTGAGGATGCGAAAGACGCGCTCAATCGGGCCAAGCTGCAGCTCTCTGGTCTTGAGGATCAAAAGCGTACCCTAGTTACAGCAAGCGATCGAAGCGTCGCGCAAGCCAAAGTGCATGACGCGCAAGCCGCGGTTGCGCTTGCAAAGCACCAGATCGGACTTGGGCAAGTGCGTGCCCCGATCTCCGGGACCGTTTACCAGTTCGATTTGAAAATCGGGGCTTACCTTCAACCGGGTGATTTAGTAGCTTTGGTCGGCGATTTGGATAATGTCAAAGTGGTTGTTTACGTTGATGAACCCGACTTGGGGCGAGTAGGGCTAGGCATGCCCGTCAGCATCACCTGGGATGGCCGGCCCGGCCAAAAATGGTGGGGGCGAGTTGATAGGTTGCCCACTCAAGTGGTGGCGCTTAGTGCTCGGACCGTCGGAGAAGTCACGACACTTGTGAGTAACCCGAATCACGACCTCTTGCCCGGCGTGACGGTGAATGTCACAATCGTGTCGAAAGAGATTAAGGATGCTGTCAGCATTCCCAAGGCGGCATTGCGGACGATGCATGGACAGAATGGCGTGTATAAACTCGAGAACGAAACAATTGCTTGGACGGCGGTGAGGACCGGTATCAGCGACATAAATAACGTGCAGGTCCTTTCGGGAGTGCAACTCGGTGATCATGTACTGGATCGCGTAATTCAGCCAAGCGACGCGGAGATTCGAAACGATATGCGTGTAAGCCCGGTGTTCGACTAATATGATGAACACGAAGGACGGTCTACTCTCTATCGTCGTTCCTGCTTATAACGAGGAAGCGACGATCAGCTCAATTCTTCAACGCCTTCTCACGGTTCCGAATCTCTTGGAGATCGTAATCGTGGATGATGGATCGACAGATCGGACATTTGAACTGGCGACGCACTTGGCCAGTCAGCATAGCGAAATTCGAGTCTTGAAGCAGCCGCAAAATGCGGGTAAAACGGCCGCTCTCAAAGCCGGATTTGCAGCTACGCGTGGAGCGATTGTGCTCGTGCAGGATGCGGATCTCGAGTATGATCCGTCTGAGATTCCGGAACTGACTCGGCCAATCTTGGAAGGCTTGGCCGATGTTGTTTATGGCTCGCGATTTCTTGTCCGGCGGGCAGCGCGAGTCCTGTACTTCTATCACTATCTGGCCAACAAGGGCCTGACGTTTTTATCCAATCTCCTAACCAACGTCAATCTGTCGGATGTCGAAACGGGCTATAAAGCATTCCGGGGCGAGATCATTCGCAACATGATCATCAATTCCACCCGCTTCGGGTTCGAGATCGAAGTGACCGCGAAAGTCGCGAAACTCGGGTGCGCGCTATACGAGGTGCCGATTAGCTATTATGGCCGAACTTACGAGCAAGGCAAGAAAATCGGCGCCCTGGACGGCGTTGCGGCCGTATGGTTCATCCTGAAATACAACCTGTTCTGCAGCTTGCGAAGTTCCTTCCGGGAGATTCCCGTCCTGACCGCACTTCGCAGCGTTGCGCGGCATGCGGGTTAGACCAGCGCTGCGGGCGCTTCTTTTTGCCTTCGCACTGACAAACGCAGTTCTCTACGCGTGTATTCTGCCGCTCTGGGAAGGTTTCGATGAACCATTCCATTACGGCTACGTACAGTGGATTTCGGTTGAGCACCGGTTCCCGATCATGAATCGGACCAGGATCTCCTCGGAAATTCGGAAATCCTTCGATTTTATTCCGTTGAGCCGGTTTTTAAGCGCTGCCATCCCGGGCAGCGTTTCATTCGAGCAGTGGCCAGAATTGAGCGATGCCGAAAAGCAGCGGCGGAAAGCGGAGTTGAATCAGATAAGGCCGGAGTTCCGTGGAAAGGAATCAGAGGTTCTCAACTATGAGGCGCAACAAGCACCATTGGCGTACTTGGCGCTTGCTCCATTTGATCTGCTATTACGAAGCATTCAGATAAGATGGCGAATTCTCTGGCTCCGGCTGTTAGCGGGAATTGCAGCCACGCTGGCGATCTTTTTCGCGCTCGAGAAGTTAAGCGAACTGCTCGGCGCGCGGCCTGCATTCGCGTATGCGGCGCTTGCTTGCGTTTTTGAAGTGCAGATGCTTTGGGCTTCCGTTGCGCATGTCGGCAACGACTCACTCGCGGTGCCGCTCACAGTGTGGTTCCTGACGTGGTTACTGGTTGCCGCTCAGAAACCAACGACTCGCAATGTATTAATACTGGCGGGAATTCTTGCCGTTGGACTGCTCACGAAAGCATACTTCCTCGCATTTGCGCCAGTGACGGCAATCCTGATATTGCAGCTCTTCATTCAGCGGAAGACTTCGGGAGGCTTGGCCTTAGCCGCCGCGGCGTTGGTGTTGTTAGTTGCCGGACCCTGGTATGCGCGCAATCTATTCCTCTATCGCAGCCTGAGCGGCACGCAGCAGTCGGTTGCCGGAATTGGGCCGATGCAGGCCGTAATGGCTGTTCCTCGCATAAACTGGCCAGCTAGCATACTGCGCTTCGCTCACTGGTCACTGTGGACCGGGAACTGGTCCTTTGTTTCTTTTTCGAAGGCAACGCTGGACCTCGAGCTGATTCTGCTGCTAACGGCGGCCTTTCTTTATGTGGCAGGCTGGCGCGTGTTGCGACCACCACAAGCCTGGATGGTACTAGCGTATGCGTGCTTTGCAACAAGTTTGGTATACCAGACGGCAGTCACTTGGGTAGACACCAAAGGCCTGGCAAATAATCCCGAGCCTTGGTACGCGCAAGGATTGATCGGTTGCGGCTTCATTCCGTGCTTTGTTGGATTGCAAAGGTCGGGTCTGAGCGGGAGAATCATTGCAAGCGCTTTAACAGCGTTGTTTGCCTGGGTTGCGGCTATGACCTACTGTGCAAAGCTGCTGCCGTACTATGGATCGGCCTTAAACCGAAGCAATGTTGCTGCCCTTTGGAGCTGGTGGCGCGCGATTCCGGTGAAGCAACTCGCCAGTGTCCTGCTCGTGCCGCCGACCGCGGTATTTGTCCTTTTGTCAATCTTCACCGTGTTGCTTGTTATCACAACCGGCGCCGCGATTCGAGGGATCTGGAGATCATCTAGCGCGGAATGTTGACCAGCTCCGGTTTCTCGGAAGCGCTAAGCACGGCCAGTGCTTCTTCTTCAGTGAATTCCTGTGTCTTCGCCGAGTGATTCATGGAGCAGAATTTCGGCCCGCACATCGAGCAGAAAGCGGCATCTTTGAAGCCTTCCTCGGGCAATGTCTCGTCATGAAAGGCCTCAGCGGTTTCCGGATCCAGTGACAATTCGAACTGGCGTTTCCAATCAAAGTTGAAACGGGCAAGGGAGAGCTCGTCGTCGCGGTCGCGCGCTCCTGGCCGATGCCGCGCAACATCGGCCGCGTGCGCCGCAATCTTATACGCGATGATTCCTTGCTTTACATCTTCCCGGTTCGGCAACCCGAGATGCTCTTTCGGCGTCACGTAGCAAAGCATCGAAGCGCCGTGCCAGCCGATCATCGCCGCGCCGATGGCGGAGGTGATGTGATCGTATCCGGGCGCGATATCCGTCACGAGTGGGCCCAGCGTGTAGAACGGCGCTTCGTAACACATCGCTTGTTCTTTCTCAACCTGCAACGCAATCTGATCGAGCGGGATATGGCCGGGGCCTTCGATCATAACCTGAACATCATGCTCCCAAGCAAGTTTGGTGAGTTCGCCCAGCGTCTTCAGCTCCGCAAACTGAGCCGCGTCGCTTGCGTCCGCGAGACAGCCGGGCCGTAAACCGTCGCCCAAAGAAAAACTCACATCGCGTTTCTGGAAAATCTTGCAGATCTGGTCGAAGTGCTCGTAGAGAAAATTCTGCTTATGCCTCTTGACCATCCACTCCGCAAGAATCGCGCCCCCGCGGCTGACGATACCGGTTGTGCGCTTCGTTGTTAACGGCACATACTGAACCAGCACGCCCGCATGAATGGTCATGTAATCCACGCCTTGCTCGGCCTGTTCCTCTATGACTTCGAGCATGACGTTTAGGTTCAAATCCTCAACACGGCGGACGCGGCTTAGGGCTTCATAAATCGGAACGGTGCCGATGGGAACGGGGGAGGCGTCGATGATCGCCTGGCGAATCCGTGGGATATCTCCGCCAGTCGAAAGATCCATCACGGTGTCCGCGCCAAACTTGACTGCGTACTGCAGCTTCGCTAGCTCCTCGTCGATGTTCGACGTCGTGGATGAATTACCGATGTTCGCGTTGATTTTGCACTTCGAAGCGATGCCGATGCACATCGGTTCCAGGCTCTGGTGGTGGATATTTGCCGGGATGATCATGCGGCCACGCGCCACTTCGTCACGGATCAGTTCGGCTGGTAGATTTTCGCGCTGCGCGACGTATTCCATCTCGCCGGTGACGAGGCCTTTTCGGGCATAGTGAATCTGGGTGCGAATCGGGTCGTTCATACGAGCTGAGAGCCACTCGGATCGATTCATGATCCGATTATAGGTCGGGGGTGGAGCGTTCTCCCACATAGCCTTGGTGCGAAATCATTTAATGCCGCCGCTCCAGCGAAGCCCAACCCGCCAAAGGCGTGGCGCGCCGATATTCGGATTCGGGGTAAGCGCGACGAGATAGGTCCGGTCGAGCAGGTTCTCGAAAGAAATGACGCCTGATAAGCCTTTTATAAGATGTTGCTGAGCCGTCAAATTGAGAGTTGCATAGCCGGGAAGGAGAAATTGATTCAGATCGTCATCGAACACCAGGCTGAATGCCCGGACACCGCCGGAGATGAGTGTCGATTTGGCGCTGAAGGTGAGCTGCGCCGTTCCGCTGTTTTTGGGGACCTCAGGGATGCGCTGGCCCGTTGCTAGCCGGGCATCGGCGTATTGATAACCGGCGTCGGCCGACCAGTGCAGCCAATGATGGTGGACTCCCAATTCGAGCCCTCGTGAAAGAGCGCCGGGGAAATTCTGGCGCTGACGAAGAATCTGATTCGGCGAAGTCCTGAGGGTAGCATTGTCAATCAAATCGTTCAAATCGTTATGGAACAGGGTGAACGAGATTCGGGTGTTTTCGCGCGACCAGTCGACCCCAGTTTCAACACCGACAAGTTCTTCGGGGATCAGGGCCGGATTAGCCAGAGTGAGCGCATTTCCGACTCGGAAATTGCGATAGAGCTCATTCAAGGTCGGCGCCCGGAAGCTGCGATAGCCGGAGGCGCGAAAGCGAAAATTTTGCCATCCGACGGCTGCGCCGGCATTGGGACTAACGAATGTTTCGCCGCGCTGTCCGGTAAATTGGTGGCGGATTCCAGCGAAAAAAGTCATCGCGCCAACCGACACGTCAGCTTGTCCGAAAACTCCGTGTTGTAGGAGTGTTCCGCCGCTGGGTGTCAGGATATGAGTGATGTAACTGTAGTCATAGCTGATGCCGTGAGTATCGTCCGCATCCGCTCCAACAATGGTGTTCCAGTGCATTGCGTGGTGGCGCCAATAGACCGCGCCGCCTGTATCTTGAACGGGAACAGTTTGCTTCGAGGTGAGCGTCTCGGAGTTCCGGCCCGGCGAAACGCTCGAATATGTGCTGTGAAACTGTTCCTGAGTACGGAACCCCAGAAAAGAGAACTGATCATTCGTCCAGGAGTGAGTATAAGTAGTTCCGATCGTCCCCAGACCGGTTGAATTGTGCGTCAGAACGGTGCCGTTATTGCGGTCCTCGGCGAGCACGTCGAAGTGGATAGCGAGCCGGTCGGATGCGCCCAGATAATCGATATGAATGTCGCCAGTTGCGAACTGCAGATTTGCGCGGGTGTCTACCGATCCGCGAGCGTAGTCGGGAGTGATGTAGTATCCGTCGGTCGTGAAGTCGCGCGAGTGGACAGACAAGCCCCAAGCGCCCCACAGATTGGAGTAAGCGGCAGAAATGTTATGTGTATTCTCGTTGCCACCGAAGTAGTCCGCGAAGAGATGCTGCGGTTGTTCAGGAGAGGAGAACACGGAGATCGTGCCGCCCATGGCCTTGTCTCCAAATACGCTGGTCGAGGCGCCACGGTCGATTTCAACGCGGTCTATGTAACCGGGGTCGAGGCGATCCCAATAGATCCAGCCACCAAAGGGATCGTTGAGTGGAATGCCGTCCCAGAATATGAGAGTCCGGCTGGCGCCAGAAGAACCGGTAGCGCGCAACGACACGCCTTGCGTCGTGGGATTTGCGACCACGCTGGAGCTACGCCGAAAAAGGCTGAACCCGGGCACCTGGCGCAGTCTGTCGTCCAGTTCAGTCCCGGGGATCTCTTGAATTCTCTGCTGGCCGAGGACGTCGACCGAGGCAGGTGTCTCGGAAGCAAGGCTTGCGTTGACGGTGACTGTAGTTTGGAGTGGAGGCGGCTCGGTCGACGGACCGGAAGGCGGCTGTGTTTTTGGGTCAGTACTCTGTGGCGCTCCCGGTGCCGTTGCGATAGCAAACAGCACAGCCAGCACCAATGGTCGCATCAGAATCGACATTACGCAGCACTTCTACTTTCCCTGCAGCATATGAGTGGCTAAGCTTCAGGTCGCGCTGGGCGCCCCAATTTCGATCCCCTCTCATCGCATGTCCGTCGCAGGAAGTCTCTGCCAACCTTCATCAAAATGGAGACGAATACGAACCATCGCTTTACACCAGCAGATTTCCCAGTATCTTTCGTGTACGGCAGTCCCTCGCAGAGAAGAAACGTACCTCATCGGCACTTCGGAAGAAACACGGAATTGGATGAAGCATCCGACCTTTGGTGATGTGTGAGCAACTGAATCGAGCGCGTATGCAGAACGAGTGCGGGCTTCGCAGCTTTTTCTTAGGTGGATTTGAGTGCTCCAGTCATCGTCGGCGCGACGGCAAACGGCTGGATTTAATCGCCGCCACACAGCACGACCGGTTCTGCGAAGCCGACTACGCCAGATTGCACGAGATCGGCGTATCCTCAGTACGCGACGGCATTCGATGGCATCTGATAGAGACTTGTCCGCACCGGTATGATTTCTCTTCGCTCCTCCCCATGCTCAAAGCGGCTCGTAAAACGAGCATGCAGGTCATCTGGGATCTCTTTCACTATGGCTGGCCAGATGATCTCGATATCTTTAGCTCCGAATTTCTAGGGCGATTTGCTGCGTTTGCTCGCGAAGTAGCGCACGTCATGCATAACGAATCCGACAACGTTCCGTATTTTTGCCCGGTGAATGAGATTTCGTTTTTTGCATGGGGTGCAGGTGATTTTGGGGTTCTAAACCCGTTTGCTCGAGGCCGCGGCCAGGAACTAAAGGCGCAACTTGTGCGCGCGGCTATGGTCGCGATCGATAGCATCCGATCGGTGGCGCCCCGCGCCAGATTTGTACAGGTGGATCCCGTCATTAATGTGGTAGGTGCGCCGGACGCGAGTGAAGCCGAGCAGAACGCGGCAGCGGCGCACACGCGCGCCCAATTCGACGCGTGGGACATGTTATCGGGACGGTTGTGGGCCGACCTCGGCGGAATGCCTGAATATCTTGATATCGTCGGGGTCAATTACTACGTGCACAATCAATGGGTTTACGGCGGCAAATTTATCGAGGCATCCGATCCACGATACAAGCCTTTCCATCAGATTCTAAGTGCGGTCTATAGTCGATATTCGCGGCCCGTGTTTATTGCTGAGACTGGTATCGAGGACGAACGCAGGCCGGAATGGCTGCGATACATCTGCGACGAAGTTGTGGAAGCCATACAGCGCGGCATTCCTGTTGAAGGTATTTGTCTCTACCCGATTTTGAATTATCCGGGGTGGGATGATGAACGTCATTGCCATGCTGGGCTCTGGGATTCTTGCAACGGTTCCGGAGACCGTGACATTTATCGGCCGCTCGCCGAAGAAATCAACCGGCAGCGCCAACGCATTCAGCCGCTACTCCTGCCCTCGGCCGTGGCTTGAGCGCTCACAGCACAAGGCTGCGAACTCGTCCATCCCGACGCTTGAAGCCGTTCTCGAACCGAAGCGGATTTATCCATAGCCCGAAAGAATCTTCGTTGCGCGTATACGATCCGGGTCGATCTGTTCGCAGACATGCGGGAACTTCACTTGTCTTGAACTCGTATTCTTATCCTTAAAGGTACATGGCGGCGGACTACGCGATCCAGACAGATGGAATTGAGAAGATCTATCGGTCCCGGTTTCGAGGCCGCGAAATCCGCGCCGTCTCGAATCTCAGTCTAAACGTACCGGTGGGCTCCAAATTCGGATTGCTTGGCCCAAATGGGGCGGGGAAGACCACCTTCGTCAAGATGCTGCTGTCCGTAGTTACGCCGACAGCCGGCCGCGCGGTGCTATTTGGCAAGGACGCGCGCGATCCGGAAGCTCGTAGACCTGTCGGATATCTTCCGGAGAACCATCGCTTCCCCACTTACTTGACCGGAAGGGGAATGCTGGATTTCTACGCGGCGCTCTCCGGGCTCGCGGCTTCCGAGCGGAAGAAAAGAATTCCGGAATACCTCGAGCTGGTCGGCTTAAGTAACTGGGGCGAGATTCGAATCAAGAAGTACTCGAAAGGAATGCTGCAGCGGCTTGGCTTGGCGCAAGCGTTAATTCACAAACCAAAGCTGCTGGTGCTCGATGAACCGACGGACGGAGTGGATCCGGTAGGCAGGCGCGAGATTCGGGACATCTTGAACGGACTGACTGGAACCGGCGTGACGGTCTTCATCAATTCCCATCTCCTGAGCGAGGTGGAAGCGTTCTGCCAGTATGTAGCGATTCTGCGACAAGGCGAACTGGTGCTGGAAGGTAAAGTAAGCTCGCTGGTGGCCGAACGCGGAGTTCGCGTGCGCGCGACAGACGTTCCCGATACCGCGCTCGCCGAGATTCGCAGACTGGGAGGAACCATATCGCCTTTGCCGGACGGAGTGCAAGTCCAGGTGGTCACTCGGCAAGAGGCGAACGCGGTAATCGATGCCATTCGCGCCGCAGGAGGCATGATTGAAAGCGTCGCGGCTTCCAGCAGCAGTCTCGAGGATGTTTTCATCCGCGCCATGGAAACGGGTAAGGCTGCCTAATGGAACTGTCCACGGGACGAGCGAGCGCGTTGGGCGCGCTGATAGCTGATACATTTCTTGAAGCACGCGCTCGATGGCTGTTCTGGGGATTGTTTGGCCTATCGACGCTACTAATTTGCATTTTTTTATTCGTGCTGAAGATCGATGTTGTTGCCGGCGCAATCACGCTCATGGGTATCCAATCGACAACCAAGCAGGTCTTCGACATTCAAAGATTTGTGAACACCTCCTACTCCTGGGTATCGATTGTCCTCTATATCTGGGGAACATTGCTCGCTGTCTTCGCATCTGCGGGGCTGGTTCCAAGCGTGTTGGAAGCGGGGCGAATCTCGCTGCTGCTTTCGAAGCCACTCACGCGCACGAGATTGCTGCTCGGGCGCTACTTGGGAAATCTGAGCGTCGTGGCGCTGAATCACATTTATCTGATCTGCAGCGTTTGGCTCATTATCGGAGTTAAGACTAAGATTTGGGAACCCCGCTTCCTACTGGCGATTCCGATCAGCATCTTCATTTTTGCCGTGCTGCTCTGCGTGGTTGTTCTGATTGGAGTGATCTCGGAGAGCGCAGCGCTTTCCGTGATGATCGCGGTTGCCTTGATGTTGATCAGCACCATCCTCGCGCAATATGAGAACGTGGTGAAGCTGTTGAGTTCGGAATGGTCGAGGCAGTTATGGATGGCGTTTTACTGGCTCATTCCGAAAGTCTACGATCTCGGAGTCGCGATGAAGCAGCTCATACTGTATGACCGCCAAGCGAATTGGATTGCACCGCTGTGGACTTCAGCCGCATTCGGCATCGTGGTACTCTCCACTGCGGTGATGGTGTTCCGCAGGAGAGATTTTTAGTGCGCGTTCCGATTGTGGTCCTCGCGGTCGCCGCATCCGTGATTCTGGGAGGCTGCGGCCGGAAGACAACAAGGGGCATATCTCTAGACCGCGTCTCCCGTCCGCTGATCCCGCCGGATACCAAGGTGCTCGCGGGTGCCGACGTCACGAAGCTCGAAGCGAGTGAACTATACCGGCGAGAGAATGGCCGGTTTCCGGTGCCGATTTTCGACGAGATGTCTCGTCAGATCGGAGTGGATCCGCGCCGCGACATCACGGAGACCATTGTGGCATGGGACGGCAAGCACTACTTGCTCTTGCTGCGTGGAAAATTTTCGCCCGCCGAGCTCGAGCGCAAGCTCAGTCAAGCGGGACTTCATTCAACGCACTACGGCAAGTACAGGCTCCTGGGAGATTCCAGCGATTCGGTGGCTTTCCTGACCACAGACCTGGCGGTCGCCGGACCCGTTGAGATGCTGAAGCCGGCGATTGACAGATTCGGGAGTGGGAATACAAGCATTCCGGACGAGTTGCAGGAACGTCTGAAGCTCGTCCCAAGCGGTGACCAGATTTGGCTCGCAAGCCGCGGCGGCTTACCGTTTGCCGAAGCTGCGATGCCGTCCTCTGACATAGGGTCGCTGCTCTCGAACATCGTCGGCTACGTGAGCGCGACCAGCTTGGGGATTGCCGTTGATAGCGGTCTTCACGTTCGTGGGCAGATCCTCTGCGTATCGAATGAGGGAGCCAAACGAGTCCACGACGCGCTGCGCGGCGCGATCGGATTTGGGCGACTGTCGACCAAAAGCAACGAGATGGACCTGCTAAAGATTTACGACGCGATTCACGTGGAGCAAGCGGAGCAAACGGTGAACGTGAGCGCTGACCTGCCAGGCAGCTTAGCCGACGAGTTACTGAACCGGTTTAGCACGCCCGGACAACGATCCACGCGTTAGAGCGTTGATTTGCCGCCTTCACTAATGTAATTGCGGTTCCAGGCCGGAATTTCAACCGTTACATCACCTTTGACGACTGCCTGACAGCCGAGACGAGAACGAAGCGTCAGGCCCGCAGCCATATCCAGCCGATCCAACTCGTCATCTTCGGCTTCCGAAAGATTCTTGTCGCCTTCTTTGACGATTACGTGGCAGGTGGTGCAGGCGCAACTCCCGCCGCAAGCGTGCTCAAGATCGATGCCATTGCCCAACGCCACGTCCAGAACGGAGTTCCGTTTCCCATGATCGCTGTATGGCATTTTGCCGGGTTCAAATTCAACCGTCCGGTCTTCCGGTAAGAATGTGACTTTCGGCACAACCCATTGTATCGAGGCATCTAAACTGGACAATTTTAGAGTTCGACATACTGGTGAGCAGTGTTTCAGGATATAGAAGAGCAGTTAGCGCGCGTTTTCGAAGACCAACTCGTTACAAAATTCGGTCTGACCGCCAAAATCACTCTGGAGCAACCGAAACAGAGCTCGTTTGGTGAATTGGCGGTTCCAGTGGCGTTCCAGTTAGCGCGCCAACTGAAGCGATCGTCGAAACAGATCGCAGAGGAACTGCTGGCTGGAATCGGTTCCGTACCCGGCGTAGCGGGTTTCGAGGTCGCTGGGAATGGATACATCAACGCGAGACTCGATCGTGGGCAATATGCTGCCTCACTACTTCGGTTGGATGTGAAACCGACTGAAACCGGTGCGCCCGGAAAAATCATCGTCGAGCACACAAACATCAACCCCAACAAAGCGGCGCACATCGGCCATTTGCGAAATGCGATCCTGGGCGACACCTTCGTTCGGATGCTTCGTTATCAACGCCAGCCAGTGGAGGTGCAGAACTACATCGATAACACTGGAGTGCAAGTCGCGGATGTCATCGTGGCTTTCCATCAGCTCGAAGATAAATCTCCGGACGACATTAAAGTATTACTTGAAGATTCAAGCGTTCGGTTTGATTATCTGTGTTGGGACTTGTACGCCAGGATCTCGGCTTATTATAAGGAAAATCCCGACTCATTGGGCTGGCGGACGCACATGCTGCACTCAATAGAATCCGGAGAGGGCGAGATCGCAGAGATGGGACACCTGGTGGCCGATGCGATCGTGACTTGTCATCTGCGGACAATGTTCCGTTTAGGAATCGTCTATGATGTGCTTCCGCGAGAAAGTGAAATCCTTCACCTTAAGTTTTGGGCAACAGCCTTTGAATTGTTAAAGCAAAGGAGCGCTATTTACCTGGAAACTGAAGGCAAACACAAGGATTGCTGGGTCATGCCTTCCGCTGCATTTCGTGATGAACCGGGCGAGAGCGAAAGCGCAGACGATAGCAAGGTGATCGTTCGCTCGAACGGAACGGTTACCTACGTCGGCAAGGATATCGCGTATCAGCTTTGGAAATTCGGACTGCTCGGAAAGGATTTTTACTATCAGCCGTGGTCGAGGTATCCGGACGGGCATGAAGTCTGGGTTACGACGTCGGTGCCGGTGGCCAACGATGCACCGCATTTTGGAGGTGCGGCAAAGGTGTTCAACGTGATCGATTCACGGCAGTCGTATCTGCAGGATGTGGTCGTGGCCGGGCTGCGCGCGCTGAATTTCGATCAGCAAGCCAGCGACTCCATCCATTTCTCGTACGAAATGGTGGCTCTCTCCCCTCGTACCTGCATGGAGATGGGAATTCCGCTTTCTGGGGAGGATAAAGCTCGCGCTTATGTGGAGGTGTCGGGCCGAAAAGGGCTCGGCGTGAAGGCTGATGATCTGATCGACAAGCTTATCGAGACCGCCTTGTCCGAAGTAGAGCATCGTCATCCAGACGCACCCGTTGAAGAGCGCCGTGCCGTAGCGCAGCAGATCGCGGTGGGAGCTCTGCGCTACTTCATGCTGAAGTTCACGAGAAATTCTGTGATTGCATTCGATTTCCACGAAGCCCTGAGTTTTGAGGGCGAGACGGGGCCCTATGTCCAGTACGCCGCCGTGCGCGCAGGCAATATTCTACGGAAGTACCAGGAGCGCGGCGCAACGATTCCCGACTTCACGCACGTCCTGAATCAAGAAATTGTTGCTCGATGCTTTCAGGAAGAAGATTTGTGGCAGCTTCTCCTGCTGGCATCGAAGTCCGGCAGTGCAGTGGCGCGCGCGATTGCGGCGGGAGAGCCGGCGCATGT
>JAFATG010000272.1 GCA_019244055.1 Acidobacteriaceae bacterium
CGCGCTGCGTCGTACGTATCGCCATGGCTGGCCGCAGCGTAACAGCGGATCTCAACGCGAAATCGGTACGACGAGCTATCGCAAACATTCGCCAAGCCGGTCCCGACAACGTCAGTTGCATCCTTCATGGCCGACTCGATGCCAATAATGCGCTGCTCGATGCGGGCCGACCATTCAAGTGAAGACCAAATCGCGCCGCCAACTAAGGAACAGTAAGTTGCAGCTTCATGAGATGCAGGCAACCGATGCCATTGGTCGGCCGGACACAGTGCCTCGCGCAGAGATCAATAATCCCGAGCAAAAGAGCACCTCGAAGCAACAATTGCCCGCGGCGATTCATATCGCGCCAACAAGCGCAAGAGTGACCGAGCGTGCGGTCGAGCATCGCGCTGGCAATTACAGTATCGCCCATCGGATCATTGCGATTAATCTCACGCCGTCCGGTTCTGTATGAAACACGATCCCCAGATCCTTAAGACAGGAGGCGACGAGATCTCAATACGGCATCGGGTAGGGACTGGTCGGGGTTGGCAGTTTTTCCGCCCACAATGCATCGACGCATCGCATAATCGGTCTGAGCAAAACGGCAGCATGGAGGTCCGCCCAAAAAAACCCGCGTCAACTGCGTCAGCCGCGGGCCAGACGCTCAGAGGCTCAAGATGCAGAGTGGAATTTGCGGATGAGTATCTTGCGTCGGTTGTTGATGGCATCAGCGGCATATGGGCGGAAGGAGCCGGCATTAGGCTCTCGGGCCATGTTGATTGCTAGGTCGAGTTGGCAGCGTTTGCGCAGGCGGGTGCTCGGCCGAGCCAGGGATCTTTTTGCGCCGGACGTGGCTAAGCAACTGTCGCTGATGGCCTTGTTCGCATGGATTGGCCTTGGCGCCAGTGCGTTGTCCTCTTCCATCTACGGACCGGACGAAGCATTTCGTGCGCTCCACGAGCACACCTATCTCGCGGTCCTCCTGGCAGTTGCGGTCGTCTTCACGATTGTCGTCAAGTCCCACGCGTACTCTCGCCTGATAGAGCACTTTCCTTTCGGCGGGGGAGGCTACATCGCGGCGACCAAGCTCTTGGGATCTAAGCTAGGTCTAATTTCCGGCGCCGCCTTGCTTATTGACTATGTGCTGACCATCACGGTCTCTATCGCGGCGGCTGCCGACGCCTCATTCAGCTTTCTGCCACTCGGCTCGCAAGCTTGGAAGGTCCCGATAGAACTCACCGTGATGGGTGGACTCATGGTGATGAACCTGCGCGGGGTCAAAGAGTCGGTCGCCGTAATCATGCCGATCTTTCTGCTCTTTCTGGTGACGCATCTGCTTTTGATCCTGGGCACTATCGTACTTCACGGAGGAGAGTTTCGGCACATCGCGCACCAAATTCAGTCCGGCTTTCGAGCCAGCGTCAGCACGCTGGGGACGATCGGTATGACTGCGCTATTTCTGCATGCCTATGGGCGAAGTGCCGGTACTTATACTGGAATCGAAGCGATTTCGAATGGGATTCCAATGATGCAGGAGCCACGGGTACGGACGGCGAGGCGCGCGATGATCTATACATCAGTGTCTCTGGCCGTGATCGCTGGGGGTATTCTTGTCTGCTACCTACTCGTCCAGGCAACACCAATCCCAGGCCAGACCATGAATGCGGTGCTGGCGCAACGTTTTGCTGGCGGCTTCAGTTGCGGTGCACTGCCTCTGGGGCGCTGGTTCATTATTGTAACGCTTATATCCGAGAGCGCCATTCTCGCAGCTGCTGCGCAATCAGGGTTTATAGGTGGGCCACGCGTTATGGCGAACATGGCTGCAGATTCTTGGCTGCCGCATCGTTTCAGCTACCTTTCGGATCGGCTCACCATGCAAAATGGTGTGGTGCTCATCTCGGTCGCTGCGATCCTGACCCTGGTGTATACGCAGGGCCAGACCAGCACGCTCGTCGTGATCTATTCGATCAACGTTTTCATCACGTTCCTGCTCTCCCAGCTTGCGATGCTGCGGTATTCGTTGTTGAACCGGGCCAGATATTACGTTGGATTGCGCCAGCTGGCTAATCATCTCATCGGCCTTGTACTCTGCTTTTCAGTACTCGAGGTAAATGTCGTCAACAAGTTCCGGCAAGGCGGCGGAGCGGCCCTGGCGCTGATCGCAGTGGTGATCGGAATATGCCTGTTGATTCGACATCATTACCTCAAGACTGAAAGACACCTGCGCGAGCTGGACGAACTTACTCTGGAGATGGTGCCGGCGGACAGCTTATCACCGATACTCCCGCGCGACCGCGACGCGCCCACCGCAGCTTGCTTTGTCAAGAACTACGACGGGCTGGGTATCCGGTTAGTGCTGAGCGTGCCGCTGCTGTTCGGGACGCATTTCGAGAATTTCGTTCTGATCGGAGCCGGTGTGATCGGGGCCGGCCGCTTCAAGGGTGTGGAAGAGATCGAAACTCTGCGGGAGCATACTGAGCAGGATCTGAAGGTACGTCGCACTGCTCAATGGGCGCGGCTATCCCGCTGAGTATTGGTACGTGCTTGGCACCGACCCGATTGACGAGCTGGAACAACTGGCGCACCAGGTAAGCGATCGCTTCCCCAGAGTAGTGTTTTTCGCTTCCAAGCTAATCTTTGAAGAGGAACATCTTTGGCACAAGCTGTTGCACAATCGGGCTGCTTCCACGCTCGAGCAGCGTCTTCAGCGTGCTGGCCTGCACACCGTGGTGCTGGCCGTGGCCGGTGATAGGACGCTGAGTACTTAAGGCTCAATCTCGATGATCCTGGCAGTTACAGGCTGGCACCTGCGTGAGGGCGAGCTAGATCCGAATTCATCGAGATGCTGGCGGACCGATGCGCTATTAAGGTTTGCGAGCCAACCCCGAAGCTGGCGGTTGCATTCTTGGCCAGAAACCCCAGCGCTTAGCCATCAGCGGCCTCCTCGGGCTGGCAGCCGCGCGGCCATATCCGACACCGAGTTGCGAGTTGCCGACGCGAGCAATGGGCGCCCGCGTGTATCTGTCCATTCGCTGGCCGTCCAGCACGTTAGGCGCGCCATTAAGCTGTGACCTGTCGCTCCCTACCTCGCCGGCCGCTGCAGGCGAGTGCTAGTTCTAATTTGCCAGTGCGACGTCGTTATTCAGGCTGGACCGCTCTTGCCGTATCTGCCGTTACGCATGTTCGTTCCAGATGGCCAAATGCGACTGGCAAGGTACACTACTTTGGAATTCAGAAAGGCCATTGATTTGAACGACCTGGAATGTCGGAGCTTACCTGTGGAAAACTGCAGACTTGTTTGGCTCCTCAGAGTGGTTGCACCGGCCCAAGAGCATTCCGACGGCATGGCAACGCAAGGTCCAAGGGTAAAGCTTGAAACGCGCTGGCTGTTCTCCGGTTCGGGCAAAGGCTCGCTGGACTCATTCAACGCACAGACCTTGCAGCCTTCCACCTGGAACATCCAGTGACAACGAATACAGTAGTATCGGTATTGCGGATGCTTGAACCAACCGGGCCGGCAACCCAGTGGCTCAATCACAAAGTTATGTGGTGTCGGAGATTTCATCGGCGCCGTCTCAGCCACTTAGGCATAAGACGTGCCGTCGCCTGGGCCACGTAAACACTGAGTGTTTCGACGCAACCGAGTGGTGTGCATTTCAAGAAGCAGCAATACCCTGCTGCGTTTTGCAATAGCAGCGCGGATATGACTGCTCGGATAATTTAGGGTAAGTGCTTATTCGATCTTGTATCGTTTGCGCTTCCGCCAGAGCGTAGACGCGTTGATGCCGAGAGTTTGCGCGGCGTCCTCTAGGGTTGGAGATTCGGCGAGCACACGAATGATCAGCTCCCGTTCCATTTCCTCGATGTTTTTGGGAACGGAGCCGATTCCGGAGTCAGAAGATTCGCGAAAGAGATTATCCGGCAAATGCTCGGGCACGATTGTATCGCCACTGGCCAGAACCACCGCGCGCTCGACCGCATTGCGCAGCTCCCGCACGTTCCCGGGCCAACGATAACCGGTGAGTGTCTCGACCGCTTGGGGAGAAAAGCAGAGCTCCGACCGATGATTGCGAATTGCCTCTGTTTGGAGCATTCGTTCAGCCAACGGCAAAATATCCTCTGTGCGCTCACGCAGCGGCGGTACCCGCAGCGTAATCACGTTGAGCCGATAAAAGAGGTCGTCTCGGAAACGATGCGCGACTACCTCCGCGGCCAAATCGCGATTGGACGCTGCCAAGATCCGGGTATTCACTCGAACGGTTTCAGCGCCCCCGACGCGCTCAAAACTCTGTTCCTGAACGAAACGAAGAAACTTGGTCTGTAGGGCCGGGGTCAAGTCTCCGATCTCATCGAGAAAGACGCTGCCACGGTCGGCGGCTTCAAGGCGGCCCGGCTTGTCCTTGATAGCGCCAGTAAAGGCGCCGCGCACGTGCCCGAACAGCTCGCTTTCCAACAAATGCTCAGAAAGCGTGGTGCAATTGACGACCACGAACGAGTGTTCTCGTCGAGGACTCCAATGATGCATCTGGCGGGCGAGCACGTTTTTGCCGGTTCCGCTTTCACCCGTTAGCAAAATGGTCGCCTCGCTGCGCGCTGCTTGTCGTGCAGTATCCAGCAGACGGCGCATAGCGATGCTCTTGGACTCAAGCAGGGGACGTTCTTCGACAGTATCGCGCAGGGTGCGATTTTCAGCGCGCAATTTCTGGAGTTCCAGTGCCCGCTCCACCACATGCTGTACTTGTTCGAGCGAGAAAGGCTTCGCCAGGTAATCGTAAGCGCCGGCCTTCATCGCCACTACAGCGTTCTCGATGGTGCCATACGCGGTCATCAGGATCACCGTGGTGTCTGGCGCCTGATGTTTGATCTGTTGCAGCAGCTCAACGCCGTTCAGCTCTGCCATTTTGTAATCGGTGAGCACCAGATCGGCCGGTTCATTGCTGAAAAGCAACTCCAGCGCCTCTTTACCACTTTCCGCCGTTTGAACCACATGGCCACAACCCTCGAAGAAGCTAGCCAGGCGAACGCGTATGTTCCTTTCATCATCGACGACCAGAAGCCTGGCCATTG
Source organism: Acidobacteriaceae bacterium (assembly GCA_019244055.1). Classification (GTDB taxonomy): domain Bacteria; phylum Acidobacteriota; class Terriglobia; order Bryobacterales; family Bryobacteraceae; genus Bog-105. Next base: position 5,050 of record JAFATG010000272.1, read on the forward strand.
AATTCGTCCTCCGGTGATTGTGGCAGGTCCACTGTAAAGCAAGTGCCCTGGCCCAGCTCGCTGTCGACAAAGATGCGCCCGCCGTGCGCGTCGACAATTTCCTTGGCGATGGCGAGGCCAAGCCCTGCAGCGCCTGACTCGGAACCATTGACGTTCCACTGAGCGAAACGCTCGAATAGATGTTCGCGCACCTGGGGCGGGATGCCTGGCCCGGTATCGCTTATCCGCAAGCGAGCCCCTGAAGCTGTCTCACTCAAAGAAACCAAGATCCCACCTCCGTTGGGTGTGTAGCGCAAGGCGTTAGCAATCAGATTCGACACCACCCATGAAAGCTTGATCGGGTCCGCTCGAATCTTCGGTACAGATCTATCGAAATCAGCCTCGAGCCGGACCTGCTTTTGCTCAGCCTGAAGCGCAAAGCCTTTGATGACTGTTTGCACCAGCTGCACCAAATCGACGGCGATGCTCTGGACGGCAATCGCCGGGCCATGTCCACGGGC
>JAFATG010000360.1 GCA_019244055.1 Acidobacteriaceae bacterium
GAGCTTCGTGAACACGCTACGAACGCTCGGTGCACACGCTTATGAAAGCTCCGGCCAGCCCCTCGATCGTATGGGGCAACTGCGCGATTCGATTGACACGCCGGGCAGATTCTGGACAGAGCTATGGGCGCCTGTCGGTCTACGCTACCATGCGTTACATCATTATTTCCCCGGCATCCCATATCATTCTTTGCCAGAGGCTTACCGGCGGCTCGTCAACACGCTTCCGATCTCAAACACATATCGCGAGATGAGCAGCCCAAGCCTGGCGCATTCGTTGCGTAGTTTGTATCGCAAAGGGATGTCAATTTGGAAATAGGGTCTGAAAGGGCTTTCTTTCCGTTCGATTGCAGATTATGGCGAATATTGCGCTTGTCTGCCCGCCGTTACCCGGCCATCTGAACCCAATTGCGAACCTGGGTCGCGCTCTAAAATTGCGCGGACATTCCGTAACAATTTTCAACCTTCCAGCTCTCGAGCAAAGGGCAAAGTCGGAAGGGCTTCACTTTTGTCCTGTTGGTTCGCAAGGTGTCGAAGCGCTTGCTCGGAACATCGAGCACATGGCCCGGCAGCAGGGTTTGAAGTCGCTCAAGTTTGCCGTGGAGTGCTCTCGGCAAATCTCCGAACTTCTCTGTGAGCAGTTACCGCAAGCCCTGATAAAGGCTGAAATTGACTTGGTGTTGGTGGATCAAAACGAGCCTGCCGGTGGCACAGTCGCCGAGCACCTTGGTTTGCCATTTGTCAGTATCTGTCCGAGTCTGCCGCTAAACAGGGAGCCGGATATTCCGCCGCCGTTTTTCTCTTGGCCCTTTGCGGAGACAACGGCCTCCAGGCTTCGCAATCGGATTGGATACAGAATCGCCGATTGGCTGATCTCGCCGATCAATCGAACCATCAATCGATACAGGATTCGCTGGGGTTTAAGGCCACTCCGCAGTGCGGATGATTCGTTTTCTCCATCGGCGCAGCTTTGCCAAATGACGCCGGAAATAGACTTTCCCCGTCAGCGCTTACCTTCTACGTTCCACTACCTGGGCCCGTTCTGTGACAATTCAGGAGGGTCTGTTCCGTTCCCATTCGACCAGCTCAACGGGAAACCCTTAATTTATGCCTCGCTGGGAACGTTACAGGACCGGAACAGCGCCTATTTTCGGGTGATCGCTGAGGCATGCGTGGGTTTCGATGGCCAACTCGTGCTCTCTTTGGGTGGCGGAGATGCAGTTCCTTTTACCGGTCTACCCGGATCGCCCCTCGTAGTCAAATACGCGCCACAACTGGAAATCCTGGAACGGGCAAATCTCACGATCACGCACGCCGGCCTGAATACGGTGATGCAATCGCTGATGTTTGGTGTGCCCATGGTGGCGATTCCCATCACGCATGATCAGCCCGGCATTGCGGCGCGGGTACGCCAGTCCGGAACTGGCGAAGTCCTACCAGTTAAGAGCCTTACTGTGGGGCGGCTTCGGACAGCGTTGGAGCGCGTGGCGCACGAGCCCCGTTTCCGCGCGCGGGCCCATGCTCAGTCGCAGTCGATCAAGGCCGCGGGTGGGTTAGTGCGCGGTGTAAAGATCGTGGAAGAAGTGTTATCGAAGAATGCACTTCGGGATCATTAGCCCCCCTGTCTTGGGTCACATCCATCCTTTCGGAGCGCTCGGACGCGAGCTGATCGCCCGCGGGCATCGCGTCAGTCTGCTGCACATGCAGGACGTCGCTGAACATGCTCTAGCTGAAGGGCTGGAATTTATCCCAATTGGACACCAGGATCACCCTCCCGGATCGCTCGCCCGTTCACTCGCCCAGCTCGGTCGGCTTGACGGCCTCAGTGCCTTGCGGTTCACGATTCACGCAATCTGCCGGACAACTGAAATGATGCTCCGGGACGCTCCGGGTGCCATTCTGCAGCACGGGATCGGAGCTTTGCTGGTCGACCAGACCGAGCCTGCTGGCGGGACGATGGCGGAGCACTTGGGAATTCCTTTCGTCACGATATGCAATGCGCTTGCCCTCAATTGGGAACCCGATGTGCCTCCGCCCTTCACTGGCTGGCACTACCGGTGTAGCCGGTGGGCTCGCGCCCGGAACCGCCTTGGATACGCTATTTCCGACCGAATTATGCGCCCGGTTACGCGAATTGTGGACGACCATAGAAGGAAATGGAATTTGGCATCCCATCGCGCGCCCGACAATTCGTTTTCGAATTTGGCGCAGATTAGCCAGCAACCGCCTGCTTTCGATTTTCCCCGATTCCACTTGCCAACACAGTTCCATTATGTCGGTCCGCTGCGAAATTCTGCGCGCGAAGTTGCTGCTTTTCCCTGGGAAAGACTGGATGGCCGGCCACTAATCTATGCCTCTCTCGGAACCCTGCAGAGCGGTAAGGAGCAGATTTTCCGATACTTTGCCGAAGCCTGTTTGGGCTTGAACGTTCAGCTTGTAATCACGCACGGCGGCGCCTTGGGAGCCGATCTTGCGTCTTCGTTCCCAGGAAATCCACTGGTAGTAAGCTATGCGCCGCAACTGCAGGTTTTAGCGTCCGCAAAGCTCACCCTGAGTCACGCGGGCTTGAATACTGTCCTGGATTCCCTTTCCTGTGGTGTTCCCCTCGTAACGGTTCCTATCACTTATGAGCAGCCCGCGATTGCTAGCCGAGTCCGCTGGTCTGGCGCGGGGGAAGTCCTCCCCCTTTCGAAGATTGGCGTGCAGCGGCTACGGACGCTTCTTGAGCGAGTACTAGGAGATAGCAGATACTACCACAATGCTCAGGTGATCAAAGAATCCATCGAGCGGGCCGGGGGTACCAAGCGCGCCACCGAAATAATCACCACGGTAATTTGATACTGATCCGGGCACGGTGAGCCATGCGGAGGCTAGACTTAGTCGAAATCCATGATTGCAGATGGTGTCCGGAAGTAATCCGCGACGGTCTTACCGACTTCCTTGAGATCTCGACGGACGTATTGGATAGCTATGGCCCCGTAAGAACGCTCTTGTTGGAAGTACTTAGCAGATGTGGAACAGACCGAGTCTTGGATCTTTGTTCGGGTGCTGGGGGCCCCTGGGTTCACTGGCTCAGGCAAGGGCTTGTGCCTGCAACTGTTACTCTCACCGATAAGTTTCCCAATCTGGAAGCCCGGCGGCGGCTGATGCAAATGGGAATCGCCAGACTGTCATATTGCCCAGAGCCCCTGGATGCGACAGCCGCTCCGGCGGACTTGAAAGGGCTCAGGACAATGTTCACCGCTTTTCACCATTTCCCGTTCAAGCAAGCCCGGGCGGTCATTACTGACGCGGTTCTTAAGCGTCAACCCATTGCGATCTTTGAACTAACATCGAGAACTCCCAAAGGCCTGTTTTCGATGCTCCTTTCTCCCATCGGTGTCTGGTGGCTTACGCCTCGAATGAAAAAGATTGGCTGGAAAAAATGGCTGTTAACCTACGTCCTCCCACTGATCCCCGTCGTGGTCCTCATCGACGGAATTATTTCTTGCCTCCGTACTTATTCGATAGGAGAACTGAACTCGATGGCAACCGACACCAGCTATACATGGCAGATTGGCGCAATCAAAGCGGCGGGCGGTCCGATAACGTACCTCGTCGGGCGACCCAATCAGGAGGAGGAGCCTGCTTGATTTGAAACCCAAACCTGGGGAAGGCCGCTCTCCTGGGCGAAAACTCCGCAAATATGCCCGCGGACGGTACTTATTCAGCGTATAAATTGGTACTAAAGAGGATGAAACACCTCTTGCCGATTCTAGTCAACGATGTGGATCGATGATACGCTTATTTCAGGTCCAGCCTAGGATGGAGGAGATTCTACAAAAATGAAATTTGGGCAATTTTTAACGGTAATCATCGCCGGTTCGACCCTTGCGGCTGTTCCGGCGTTCGCAACAAGTGTTTCAGGGATAGCCAACTGGAACGGTACAGTTCGGGTAATCGATACCGCATCTAGTAGTGGTATTTTCTTTTCTTCAACCAGCGATGTAGCAAACCAAATTACGGCAGGAACTCCCAACACGGGTTCCTTCGCAGGCCTCACAGGCGGTACGATCCAGAATTTGACGGGTCCTCCTGTGACAGGCTCCTTTCCGGTCACGGACTTCATCACATTCAACACGCCGTCAGGTAACGTGTTTTTCGATCTGATGACGATCGAGCCGGGCTCGGGCACCGCTGCGGCTTGTACAAGCAGTGCCGTGGGTTCCCAGTGTACACCCGCGAATTCTCCGTTCACTTTGATACAGACAAGCACCGGATCTGTGACGATTTCGCTGAATCTGAGAGGTGTCGTGTACTCGGGAACATCTTCCACAGGTACGTCAGCAACTCTCGCCTCGTTTAGCACGCAGAGTACCGTGCCTGGTACAATTCCGCAGATTCTCGTTGATGTCTCGACGGTAGGCATTACGGATTCCTACTCAGCTAACCTAAGTGCAACAGCACCGGCGGTCATTCCTGAACCCGCTTCGTTATTACTGATGGGAGTCGGGTTACTCGGCGCTGCTCTCGTCGGACGGCGCAAGATACGGGGCTAATCTCCTCACCTCATCGACTAGTTTTGATCGTCCAAAACTCCCGTGTGGCTTGGCCACACGGGGGTTTTTCTGTTTGGAGTGTCCTTTCTGCTCCCATGGCGCACCGCGAGTTCGATATTGTGGATTAAGTGCGCCTAGCAGTTCTGGCAGGTGCGCACTTTTCAGTGGGTGTGTTAACCTCACGACGTCCCCTCCTCAGTGGTTTTTTCCTGCCCAAAAATATTTGGATTATAGAAACAGATGTACGCTAATTCCGTTAAAATTCTTTCTCTTCTCGTTCTTCTTACTTCCGGTATACATCTCTGGGGCGGCCAGACAATGGTGCTTTTTCAACCCAATTCGCTCAGCGTGGGTCCCTTTCCCTCAAATGCATTAACGAAACCGGACAACACTCTGAAGACAGGTGTTCGGGTAAATCTCCCGTCTTCCGCCGAGAGCTGTTATCCGTATTCCGGTACCGCTGTCTGCAGCAATTTCGCCCTCCTCAATCAACTCGACGGATTCAGTGTCAATCCCCGGTTAATGGTATGTTTTTCGGCTCCCGTGGACACCAGCACGCTGCAATCCGGCATTGAAATTGTCGGGGTAAGCACAGGCTCCGCAGTAGGTATCAATCAACTGATTTACGACCCAGACACAAACTGCGCCTTTGCCAAGCCAAACCACGTTCTCAATCAGGACAGCGCTTATTTGCTCGTGGTCTTGAATTCTGTTCGTGATGCCCAAGAGTCCAACGTCGGGGCGGATCCACGCTTTGAAACCTGCCTGGCGGGCAGCGACCCATACTGCCAAGCCCTCAACAAGGCTCTCATTCAGGTGGATTCGCGGAGTAAAGCTGTAGCCGCATCGCTGTTCACCACCATGAGCGCGACCACGTGGCTGGAGGAGGCGTGGCAGTACGTAGATGCAGTGGAATCGGGGGTGGTCTTACCGGCGGGTAGCTCTACTTCCTTTACTATTTCGAACCTGCAAAGAATTACATGGAATCCTCAGCAGAGTGGGCTGGGCCCCCAGACCATCCCACTCACGGCTCTCGGTGGTGTGGGGCGAATTGTATTTGGGCTCTACCCATCTCCTGTTTTCCTGAACGTCGCTGGTCCCGCTGCGGGAACGATTTCGGTCCTGCCGACCAAGCTCCCAATCGCGCCCCCTACAACCATCGCGCTCGTGTCATTTCATGTTTTCCTCCCGGCGGGCGTACCCCCAACAGGCGGATTCCCAATCGCTATCTACGGTCACGGACTCGGAGACAATCAGTTCGGCGGGCCCACATTTATCACCTCTACTTTGGCCAAGAAGGGATACGCGACCCTTGCGATTGAGTTTATTGGGCACGGCTATGGACCGGGCAGCACCGTCAATTTGACGGATCAATCCGGCTTTGTTCATACGGTTGCTACGCCGGGTCGTGGGGTCCTTCTCCCTGGTAACACTGAGATTGGTCCTACCGACGGCTGCATTGCCCTGGGATCTCTCGCAATCGGTATTCGGGATTGTGCGCGACAAACTGCCGTAGACTTGTTTGCTCTCGTGCAGACTATTCGCAAGAGCGACGGTCTCGGCTTACCACTGAACCCCGGGCGAATTTATTACATCGGCCAATCGTTCGGATCGACCGCCGGCACGCTCTTTCACGCTGTGGAGCCAAACGTCAGAACTGGCGTGTTGAACGGAGCTGGAGGAACTTCAGTCGATGTTGCCCGTCTGTCGATCTCGGGGCGACCACTCTCAATAGCGTATCTCGCCTCCGTGAATCCGGCCCTCTTGAACGTCATGAATCCCAGTGGCCCTGACTTCAACGATAACTATGTGTTTCGCGACATGCCGCCCGTGACAAATGATGTTCCCGGCGCAATGACAATCCAGGCGGCCTTCGAAGCAGCTGATTGGTTGGGTATGCTGGGAGATCCTCTCAGCTATGCTCCCCACCTGCAGGTCTCACCGCTTCCTGGCGTGCCGGTCAAGTCGACGCTTTTTCAGTTCGGTTTGGGGGATCTCGAAGTACCTAATCCAACCGAGTCCGCCGTGATCCGGGCAGCTAATGCCCAACAGAGCTCGTCGTATTTCCTTTTTAATCAAGCGGCCGCTATTGCCCCGGATCTTGTGACTCTCACCTACGACGACGTCGGATTTCCGATTTTGCCGCATCGGATCCTGAGCAATCCGACTGTGTTCGAGTGTCCCGACGAAACTCCCCTTTCAATGGCGGAACAGCAGCAAGTGGCCGCTTACTTCTCGGCCGATGGCGAATCTATTCCAAATCCGAATTCTTTCTTGACGGAGAGCAAATATTCGGACGTGTTGCCCCTCTTCGTAACGCCGCAGCCTTTACCTGAGCAACTGAACTATTTTCAGTTCCACTAGCATCAAGATCCGCTATATTGAGCGGCTTGGGGCTGTGCGTCGGAAGCCGCTTGGAATTCTTCGCTTTCGTCGTACCTGCCGGGAGCAAGCACACCATTCGGATCGAACGTCTTCTTGAGTCTCCTGATCAGATCTGTGTAGGACGTTCGCGGCGTCAGCCGCCCCATTGACTGAATTCCCAAGCGATAGGGATAATATCCCTCGCTGTTGCATCGGCTGACCAGTTCGTCGTAGCACGCCATCGCCTGCTCGTCCTTGCCGGCTATCTCCCGATCATAGGTGATCGAAACGACGCACGATACCGTTCGCGGTGTGACCATCGTCAGCGAAATCATTGGCTCGAAACCAAACTTCAGCAGAACCTCTGTCGCGATGCTTGCCAGCTTCGCGACGTGACTCCCGATTGCCGGAGCCACCGGCGCATACCACAGCAAGCCGCACCCGTCGCGATCCGGATCCGGATCGTCCGGAACTGGCGTGCGCTTCCGCCAATAGGCCGAAGCCAAGGCATGTCGAGTCGGAACGCCGCGCATCAGCCCGAAGACTGGCTCGACAAGTTCGATTGTCCGCCGGATGTCCCATCCGGTGAAAACTTTGAACGGTCGTGCAAACCGCTTCGCGAGTTGCAGCGTTCCTGGACTGAGAAATCTCAAATTTCCGGCTTGGCTGGCCAGAGCGTTCCTCAAAAGCCGTTTGGCTTCAGAAACTTGCCCCCGAGTGCCATAAAGGCCGCCGGAGGCATTCCAGTACCCGAAACTTAGATCCTTTCTGAATGTAGCCATTGCCGCTGGAGACAATGGAGTTTGTTCACCAGTATCGGCCCACGGATATTGCCGCAACCCGCCCAGGACCTTATAATCGTTGCCGATGTGAATACAACTGCGCAGGACATCTTTCAGTCGCAGAGCTCTAAGCGCATCAATGAGCGCCGGCAGTCCGTCACTCGCATCGGAACGAAAGAAGAATGCCTCAAAGGACCCTGGTTCGGGCATGAGCCAAACGCTCATCCGGGTCACGACGCCGAGATTTGATTGAGAAAACAGACCATCAAGGCTGG